>DXIW01000063.1 GCA_019112625.1 Candidatus Acutalibacter stercorigallinarum
GTTCCGAGCCAGCCCCCTCCCCACCCAGGCCATTCCTCCCATCCCATTTCCCCGCACAAAAAGCCCGGAGGCATCACGCCTCCGGGCCAACATTTCCCACGTTTGCCCCTCTCCGGGGACTCCATTTTCCCGCTGCCGGGCCGCCCCTTACAGCTTAAAATCCTCCTCCGTAAACTGGGAGGTCCGCAGGGGCGGGGCCACCCGTGGCTCCCGCATCAGGGGGTCGTACTGGTAGTTTTTGCAGCTGCCGTCCTTCCGCTCCTTCCGCAGGGAGCACAGCACCTGCCCCTCCGAGCCGCTGTTGTGGCGGCAGTAGGCGCAGCTGGGCTCCACGCTCCCCCCGAACAGGGGCGCTTTTTTCCTTTTGCGAAACAACCCCATGGCGATCTCCTCCTCTCCCGCCCGGGATGCCCTCCCGGCCATTTTTTCATCTCTCCCGCAGGCCGCGCCTCACACCCAGCGCGCACCTGTCTTTCCCGACTGCCCTCCCGGGCAGCCCGTCCTTACAAGGCCAGGCCCGGCAAGCCCGCGCCATCCTTCCCGGAGCCTCCTCCGGCCAGCGCACACCTGTCTTTCCCGACTGCCCTCCCGGGCAGCCCGTCCTTACAAGGCCAGGCCCGGTAAGCCCGCGCCTTCCTTCCCGGAGCTTCCCCCGGCCAGTACACACCTGTTTTTCCCGACTGCCCTCCCGGGCAGCCAACTCTTACAGGGCCAGGAACGGCAAGCCCGCGCCTTCCTTCCCGGAGCTTCTCCCGGCGTTTCTGCCGGTATTATACCACATCCCGCCCTGGGGCGCAATCCTCCTTTTCCCCCGCCTTCCCGGCCAGGAGCAGGAAGGCCGCGCACAGCAGCACCAGGGACAGCCCCCCGGCCGCCGTGGCGGACAGCCCTCCAAAGGCCAGGTCGGTGTTCCCCGCCTGGGCGAACACCGCCCGGCTCCCCTGGGGCAGGGGCCAGACCCGCCCCAGCAGGGCCGCCAGCCCGGCCGCCGCCGCTCCGTGGACCACCCGGAACAGGAAGAACCGCCCCCAGGGCCCGGGGAACCGGACAAACAGCGCCGCCACCTGCAGGTGGACGCACAGCCCCCCAAAGGCCAGCCCAAAGGCGAAGAGCCCCGCCCCCGCCTGGTACCCGGCGGCGGTCCCCACCCCGCCGGTGACCTCCAGCAGGAAGGCCAGCAAAGCCTGGGCCTCCCCGGGGGAGCACAGCCCGGTGCCCGCCAATGCCCCGGTCAGCAGGGCGGTGACTCCGCTGGCGCGGAGGACAGCGGAGCCCCCGGCGAACAGCACGATGCAGGCGCACATCCGCAGCACAGCGGCCGAGGCGTCGGAAACAGCGGCCACCAAAGCCCCTCCCGGGCTGCCCCCGGGCTTTTTCAGGTCTTTTCCGGGCGAACTTGGGTCTTTTTCGGGCAAAACCGGGCCGTTTTTGAGCGGGACCGGGCTGCCCCAGGCGGCCAATATCCCGCAGAGAAGGCTCCCCAGCGTCACCGCGGCGAACAGCAGCCACCCCGCCCCCACACTGTGGAGCACCGCCCCGCCCAGGTACGTTACCACAAAAGCCGCCCCAGGATTCACACAAAACAGCATCATCCGGGCCGCCTGCCCCTCTGTCACCTCCCCTTGCCCCAGCAGCAGGGAGGCGGCCCGCGCCCCGGCGGGGTAGCCCCCCACCCAGCTCAGCAAAATGGGGGCGGCGCAGCACGCCGGCAGCCGGAACACATACCGGGCCAAAAAGCCCAGCCCACGGCCAAAAACCGCCCCCGCGCCAGAGCGCACCACAAAGCTGGTCAGGGCCAAAAACGGGAACAGGGAGGGAGCCAGCCCCGTCAAACAGTAGAGGATACTGGCCCGCACGCTCTCCGTCACCGGGGCGGGCCAGACCAGCAGCGCGGCCCCCGCTCCCAGGGCCAGCAGGGCCGCCCCCACCGTGTTCCAGGTAAGGCTCTGCCCCCAGGATTTCCGCCGTTTTTCCATGGTACCGCCCCCTTTGGTACAGGTCTATGCCCGCCGGGGTGGGATACATTCCACCCCTGGCGCATAAGGTTACGGGAGAGGGGGGACGCCCATGGAACAGAGAGGCGCCGGGGGCGCGGTGATCCAGCTGTCAGGCAACCGCCAGGCCCTCATCGACGGCTGCGACGGCATCGTGGACTACAGCCCGGAGCGGGTGGTGCTGCGGGCCGGGCGGCTCACCGTGCGCCTGCTGGGCCGGGACCTGCGCCTGCGGGTGCTCACCAGCGCCACCGCGGTGGTAGAGGGCTTCCTCACCGGGGTGGAATACGGTTTTTAGGGGGGAGCGCAGTGCTGGAGCGGCTGTTCCACTGGCTGTTCGGCTATGTGGAGTTCACCGTGCGGGGCGGGGCCCCGCGGCTGTTCACCATGGCGGCGAAAAACGGCCTGCTGCTGTGGGATTTCGCCTGGGAGGAGGAGACCGCCCGGGCCCGGATAAAGGCCAGGGAGTACCGGCGGCTGCCGCTGCTGTGCCGCCGCAGCGGGGCCGCCGCCCGCCTGGAGAAAAAGCGGGGCCTGCCCTTTTTCGCGGCCCGGCTGGCCCGGCGCAAGGGCCTGCTGGCAGGGGCTGTGCTGGGGGCGGCGCTGTTCTGGTACCTGTCGGGGTTCGTCTGGGGGGTGACGGTCACCGGGACGGAGACCGTCACCCGGCGGCAGGTGCGGGACGCGGCGGCCCAGTACGGCGTTTCCGTGGGCAGCCCCCGGGCACAGCTGAAACCCCGCCAGGCCGCCCACGGCATCCTGGCCCAGATTGGCCGGCTGAGCTGGGCCTCGGTCAACACCGACGGCTGTTTTGTGGAGGTGGCGGTAAAGGAGGGGGAGCCCGCCCCGGAGGCGGAGACCCAGGAGAAGTGGTCCAACCTGGTGGCCAGCCGGGGCGGGGTGGTGGTGTCGGCCCAGGCGGAGCAGGGCCGCCTGGAAGTGCAGCCCGGGGACGTGGTGGAGAAAGGGCAGATCCTGGTCTCTGGGCTGTATCAGTATATCCCCGACCCCTATGGCCGCCAGCCTACGCATCCAGCCCAGATTTTGGGCCCGGCCCGGGGCAGCGTTATCGCCGAGACCTACCGGGAGTTCACCGCCCAGGCGGAGAGCAGCCAGGACCGGCAGGTCCCTTCCGGGGAGCGGGAGGAGCGCGTTTTCCTCCGGCTGTTCGGGCTGCGGCTGCCCCTGGGGCTGTGGAGCCAGCCCGCCGGGGAGTTCCGGTTCTCCCAGAGCGTCAGCGCCTGGGAGGTGCTGGGGGTGCAGCTGCCCGTGGCCCTGGAGGAGGAGCGGTACGACCCGGTGGTGACCCGTTCGGTCCCTCTCAGCAGGGAGGAGCAGCGGGACGCCGCCCTCCGGGCGCTGCGGCAGCTGCAGCGGGAGGAGCTGCCCCAGGGCGCGGAGATCCTGGAGGAGGAGCTGCGTTTTACCTATACCCAGGAGGGCTGTACGGTCACCGCCCAGTGCCGCTGTTGGGAGGAGATCGGGCAAATCCAAGAGATTTTGGTGGAGTAGCCTAATGGAACGGAAAAGTTTTGGCTAAAATTCATAGGTTTTCCGCTTGAAGAACCGAATTCCCTTGTGCTATAATAAAACACAAGAAAACGCTGGGATACTGGCGAAATAGGAGACAAGGGAGATTCGTTTGGAACAGAGGATCAATCTGGATAGAATGGAACAGGCCGCGGAGCTCTTCGGTAGCTTCGACGGCAACATGAAACAGCTGGAACAGCGCTATGGGGTGGCCCTGGTGTTCCGGGATTCGGAGCTGAAGATTACCGGGGAGGACCCGGAGGCCGTGGACAAGGCGGCCCGGGTGGTAAAAAGCCTCATCACCCTCATCGGCGGCGGGGAGACCCTCACCGACCAGAACGTGCGCTACTGCATGCAGATGGTGGAGGAGGACGGCGACGACAAGGTGGCCCGCCTGGCCGGGGACTGCATCTGCATCACCAGCAAGGGCAAGCCCATCAAGCCCAAGACTGTGGGCCAGCGCACCTACTGCGACAATATCCGGGACAACACCATCACCATCGGCGTGGGGCCTGCCGGCACCGGCAAGACCTACCTGGCGGTGGCCATGGCGGTAAAGGCCTTCCGGGCCCAGGAGATCAACCGCATCATCCTCACCCGCCCCGCGGTGGAGGCCGGGGAGAAGCTGGGCTTTTTGCCCGGGGATCTGCAGCAGAAGGTGGACCCCTACCTGCGGCCGCTGTACGACGCGCTGTTCGACATGCTGGGGGCGGAGACCTACCAGCGCTATGTGGAGCGGGGGAATATCGAGGTGGCGCCTCTGGCCTACATGCGGGGCCGCACCCTGGACGACAGCTTCATCATCTTAGACGAGGCCCAGAACACCACCGGGGAGCAGATGAAGATGTTCCTCACCCGGCTGGGGTTTGGCTCGAAAATGGTCATCACCGGGGACATCACCCAGATCGACCTGCCGGACGGGAAGAAGTCCGGCCTGAAAGAGGCGGTGCGCATCCTGAAGGGCATCGAAGACATCGCCGTGTTCCGTTTTACGGAGAAGGACGTGGTGCGCCACCGGCTGGTGCAGGACATCATCCGGGCCTACGAGCGGGCCAGCCGGACAAAGTGACAAAATTTCCCAAATAACAGAAAGGGAGGATATATCGATGGAGAAAATTCGTGTCATCATTTCCAACAGGCAGCGGGCTGTGAAGATCCCCACCGGCCTGCGGATGCTGATCCGCCGGTGCTGCCATGCCGTGCTGCAGCTGGAGCATTTCCCCGACTCGGCGGAGATCAGCGTGTCCTTTGTGGACAACGAGCAGATTCGGGAGATGAACAAGCAGTACCGGAATAAAGACGCGGAGACCGACGTGCTGTCCTTCCCCATGGGGGAGAACGGCGTGTACGATGTGAACCACGAGACCGGGGCCAAGATCCTGGGGGACATTGTCATCTCTGTCCCCAAGGCCATGGAGCAGGCCAAGACCTACGGCCACAGCCTGGAGCGGGAGGTGGGCTACCTCACCGCCCATTCCATGCTGCACCTGCTGGGCTACGACCATGAGGACGGCGGCCTGGCCCGGGTGCGCATGCGGGAGAAGGAAGAGTACGTTATGCGGGAGCTGGGCCTGCCGGCCAGCAGCAGCTACGCCCCGGATGCCTGACCGGGAGCCTGCCGGCAGCAGACGCAGGCTGTTCCGCAGCTTTGGGGACGCCCTGCGGGGCGTCTGGAACTGCGTGGAGAGCGAGCGGAACATGCGCATCCACCTGACGGCGTGCTGCTATGTGGTGTTTTTCGGCTGCCAGCTGCCCCTTACCCGGGGGGAGTGGGCGGCCTTGGTGCTGGCCATGGCCCTGGTCACCGGGGCCGAAGCCATGAATACCGCCGTGGAGAAGCTCTGCGATTTTGCCCAGAAGCGCCACAGCCTGATGATCCGCGTGGTAAAGGACGCGGCGGCGGGGGCAGTACTCCTGTGTGCTGTGGGGGCGGCCGCGGCGGGGCTCACCATCTTTTTGCGGCGGGAGCTGTGGCAGGCGGTGTGGGGCATCCTCACCAGCCCCTTCGCGCTGCTGGGATTCGTGCTGTCCCTGGGGGCGGCCCTGGCCTTTATCCTGCTGGGGCCCCGGGGGCTGCGGGACCGTTTGGAACGCCTTTGGAAAAAATAACTGGGAGCGCGCCGGTGGGCGCGCCCCTGTGCTGTCTGCCCCGAAACGGGGACAGCGAGACTGTAACAGAGAGGGGGAGCGCCCATGGAAGGGGAGCGCGTAAAACAGGAGGATATGGCCGCGGAGCGGTCGGCGTTTTTGGCCATTGTGGGGCGGCCCAATGTGGGCAAGTCCTCCCTGCTGAACCGGATGATTGGGGAGAAGATCGCCATCGTCTCGAAAAAGCCCCAGACCACCCGCACCCGGATCATGGGGGTGCTCACCCAGGGGGCGGACCAGCTGGTGTTTCTGGACACCCCCGGCCTGGTAAAGCCCAAAAATTCCCTGGGGGACTACATGGCCAAGTCCGTGGCCAGCGCGGTGGCCGGGGTGGACGCCTGCCTGCTGGTCACCGAGGCGGGGGCCAAGATCTCCCCGGCGGACCGGGACCTGGTCCGGCGCTTTGAGGAGCTGAAGCTCCCGGCGGTGCTGGCCATCAATAAAATCGACCTGCTGAAGGACAAGACGCCCCTGATGGGGCAGATCGGGGAATTTGCCCAGCTGTACGACTTTGCCGCGGTGGTGCCGGTCTCTGCCCAGGCGGGGGACGGCATGGACGAGCTGCTGGACGAGCTGAAAAAGCTGGCCCAGCCCGGGGGACACCTGTTCCCGCCGGACACCCTCACCGACCA
This sequence comes from Candidatus Acutalibacter stercorigallinarum, assembly GCA_019112625.1. GTDB lineage: Bacteria > Bacillota > Clostridia > Oscillospirales > Acutalibacteraceae > Acutalibacter > Acutalibacter stercorigallinarum. Next base: position 6,305 of record DXIW01000063.1, read on the forward strand.
GCCCGAGCGGGTCATCGCCGCGGAGGTGGTGCGGGAGAAGGTGCTGCGGCTGCTGGACCAGGAGGTGCCCCACGGGGTGGCGGCGGTCACCGAGTCCATGAAGGACCGGGGCGGGCTGCTGGAGCTGCAGGTCACCCTGTACTGCGAGCGGCCCAACCACAAGGGCATCCTCATCGGCAAGGGCGGGGCCATGCTGAAAAAGATCGGCAGTATGGCCCGGGAAGACCTGGAGGCTTTCTTCGGCTGCAAGGTGAACCTGCAGCTGTGGGTGAAGGTGAAGGAGGACTGGCGCCAGCGCCCGGAGACCCTGCAGAGCCTGGGCTTCTCCTTAAAAGACCTGGAGCTGTAAGGCTGCCTAGCACAAACCCAGCGGAAAGTCTGCCGCACCCTGTCGAAAAGACAAAAGTTTTCCTGTCATAGCCGGGGCCAAGCTGCAAATACTCTCTAAAAGAGGGACGTGCCTGCCGGCGTCCCTGCAAAGGGGGAAACGCTTGTGGACGAGAAGCAGGCTTGGCAGCTGTTTGCCCGGACAGGGAAGATCGAGGACTATATCCGCTATACACAGATCAAAAACCAGGCTGGGGGGCTGTGTCCCCCAGCCGGGGAGGCATACGGTGAAAGTAACGACCCAGGGGCTCATCATCCGGGAGCAGGTGGTGGGGGAGAGCGACCGCCTGGTCACGGTGCTCACCCGTGACGAGGGGGTGGTGCGGGCCTTTGCCCGCCGGGCCAAAAACCTGAAGGACAGCAAGAACGCCGCCACCGGCTTGCTCTGCTATTCCCGCCTGAACCTGTGGAAGGGGCGGGACAAGTACATGATCAACGACGCCTTTCCCATCGAGGTGTTTTTCGGCCTGCGGGAGGACATCCTCCGGCTGGCCCTGGCCCAGTATTTCTGCGAGCTCTCGGTGGAGCTGGTGCCCGACGGGGCGGAGTCGGGGGACTATCTGCGCCTGGTGCTCAACGCCCTGCATTTTTTGAGCAAGGGCAGCCGGCCGGAGGCGCAGCTCAAGGCCATTGTGGAGCTGCGGATGCTCAGCCTGTCCGGCTATATGCCGGACCTGGTGTGCTGTGCCGCGTGCGGCGCCTATGAGACGGAGCGCATGTATTTTAAGGTGAACCGGGGGACCATCTACTGTAAAGATTGCTACCTGCCCAAGGGGGACCCCTTTGTGGCACTGTCCCCGGCGGCGCTCACCGCCATGCGGCACATCATCTATTCCGATTTTGAGAAGATCTTCTCCTTCGGCGTGTCCCCCGGGGCCCAGAAGGAGCTGTCCGCCGCGGCGGAGGCCTACACCGTCCACACCCTGCAGAAGCGGCCCAAGACTTTGGATTTTTACAACAGCCTGGCGGCCTCCCCGTAAGGGGGGACAGGCCGGGGCCGCCGCGGCTTTGGAAAGGATGACATACCGTGACATACAAGACTATGCTGGAGCGGGCCCGGGACCATGTGGCCCGCCATTTGGACTGCCCGCCGGACAGGCTGCTGGCCCCGGGCACGTCCTTTGTGGAGAACCGCCGGGCCGAAGCGCCTTTCCTGGAGGTCTGCACCATGGGGGCGGGGGTGGTGGTCTCCGCCTCGCCGGAGCTGCTGCCCCGGGTGGAGCCCCTCCTCACCGGGAAGAGTCGGGACGAGGTCTTCGAGTTCCCCCTGGTGTACGGCCAGTCTTTGTACTATCTCCCGGACCTGGGGCGCTTTCATCCCCTGCCCCTGCCGGAGGGGTACCGGTACCGGCTGCTTGCCGGGGAGCAGGTGAAGGAGCTGCGGGGCATCGCCGGATTCGACAACTCCCTGGCCTTTGACGCCCAGGGGGAGACCCCCACCTGCATCGTGTTTTTCGCGGAGCGGGACGGGGAGGTCGCCGGGCTGGCCGGGGCCGCCCCCGAGGGGGAGGGCCTGTGGGAGATGGGTGTGGACGTGCAGCCCGCCTTCCGCCGGGGAGGCCTGGGGGCCGCCCTGGTGAGCCATCTTACCGCCGCCATTTTAGAGCGGGACGTGGTCCCCTTCTACTGCGCCTCGGTGACCAATATCGGCTCCCAGGGGGTGGCGTTCCGGGCGGGGCTGGCGCCCGCCTGGGTGTCCACCTACCGCACGGTGCTGGACGGCAGTTTCGCCTATGGGGGCTTGGCCCCGGCCCTGCCGGAATAAGGAAATCTTTTGTTTGAGGAATCGAGTATGGACAAGAATTACCGGGCGTTAGAGCTCGACAAGATTTTAGAGATGGTGGCGAAAGAGGCCACCTGCCCCGACGCGGCGGAGCTGGCCCGGGCCATCCAGCCGGTGTACACCGCCGCCGAGGCCCGGCACCTGCTGGAGGAGACCGACGCCGCCTTTGTGCTCATGGCCAAATTCGGCGCGCCCTCTTTCTACGGGCTGCAGAACGTGACCAACGCCCTGCGCCGGGCCCAGGCCGGGGGCGGGCTGGGCCTGCCGGAGCTGCTGGCCGTGGGGGCCACCCTGCGGGCCATCCGCTCCCTGAAGCAGTGGCACGAGAAGAGCGCCGGCGTGAAGAACGCCCTCACCGCCCGGTTCGAAATCCTGGCGCCCAACAAGTACTTAGAGGAGAAGATCTTCACCTGCATCGTAAGCGAGGAGGAGGTGGCGGACGCCGCCTCCCCGGCGCTGGCGGCCATCCGGAGGAAGATCCGGGCGGCCTCTGTCCGGGCCCGGGAGCAGCTGGACAAGCTCATCCGCTCCACCTCCCACCAGAAGCACCTGCAGGAGGCCATCGTCACCCAGCGGGGGGGCCGGTACGTGGTGCCGGTAAAGGCCGAGTACCGGGGGGAGATCCCCGGTCTGGTCCACGACACCTCCGCGTCCGGGGCCACGGTGTTCATCGAGCCCATGAGCGTGGTGGAGGCCAACAACGAGATCCGGGTGCTCCAGTCCGACGAGCAGGACGAGATCGCCCGCATTCTGCTGGAGCTCTCCGGGGAGGCGGGGGAGTTTGCCGACAGCATCATCGACAGCTACCAGTACGCGGTGCAGCTGAACCTGATCTTCGCCAAGGCCCAGGTGGCCTACCGGATGAAGGCCGTGGTGCCGGTGATCGACGAGAGCCGGCGCACGGTGCTCCACGCCGCCCGGCACCCTCTCATCGACAAGGACCAGGTGGTGTCCACGGACATCTCCCTGGGGGAGAGCTTCGACGCCCTGATCATCACCGGCCCCAACACCGGCGGCAAGACCGTCTCCTTAAAGACCATCGGCCTGTTGACCCTGATGGCTATGTGCGGGCTGATGATCCCCGCCGGGGAGGGCAGCCGGGTGGCGGTGTACCGCCACATCCTGGCGGACATCGGGGACGAGCAGAGCATCGAGCAGTCCCTGTCCACCTTCTCCGCCCACATGACCAATATCATCCGCATTTTGCGGGTGGCGGACAGCCAGAGCCTGGTGCTGTTGGACGAGCTGGGCGCCGGCACCGACCCGGTGGAGGGCGCGGCCCTGGCCACGGCCCTCATCGAGGAGCTGCGGCGCAAGGGGGCCAGGCTGGCCTGCACCACCCACTACGCCGAGCTGAAGGCCTACGCCCTGGAGACCGACGGGGTGGAGAACGCCTGCTGCGAATTTGACGTGGCCACCCTGCGGCCCACCTACCGGCTGCTCATCGGGGTGCCGGGGAAGTCCAACGCCTTCGCCATCACCCGGCGGCTGGGGATGGACGGGCGCATTGTGGACCGGGCCGGGGAGCTGGTGAGCCGGGAGAACACCGCCTTCGAGCAGGTGGTGGGCCGCCTGGAGGAGAGCCGCCGGGCCCTGGAGGACCAGCTGGAGCAGGCCCGGGAGGAGGCCCGGAAGGCCCGGGAGAGCGCGAAGCAGTCGGAGGAGAAGCTGGAGGAGGCGGAGCGCCAGGCCCAGAAGGAGATGGACCGGGCCCGGCAGGAGGCCGCCCTCATCGTGCAAAAGACACGGCAGCAGGCCGACGCCCTGTTAAACGAGCTGGACGAGCTCCGGCGGCAGAAGAACAAGGCCCTCTCCGCGGAGCAGAAGGCCCGGCTGCGGGCGGGGATGCGGGACCTGGAGAAGGCCTCGGACCCGGTGCGCAGGCGCTCCAACGACGGGTACGTGCTGCCCCGGGAGCTGCGGGTGGGGGACCCGGTGCTCATCTTCGACATCGACAAGGAGGCCACGGTGCTGGAAGCCCCCAAGGACGGCCAGGTGCTGGTGCAGGCCGGGGTCATCAAGACCCGGGTGGCGCTGTCCAACCTGCGGCTGCTCACCAAGACCCAGCAGAAGAAGCAGCTGGGCCGCACGGTGACCCGGTCTATCTCCACCCAGGAGGCCTCCACCAGCCTGGACCTGCGGGGCCAGAACGTGGAGGAGGGCCTGATGGAGGTGGACGCCTTCCTGGACCGGGCCAGCCGGATGCACCTGTCCCAGGTGACCATCATCCACGGCAAGGGCACCGGGGTGCTGCGGGCCGGGGTGCAGAAACACCTGCGGAAATGCCCCCAGGTGAAGAGCTTCCGCCTGGGCACCTACGGCGAGGGGGAGAGCGGCGTCACCATCGTGGAGCTGAAATAAGGTTGTTGCCAAACTGTAAAGAAACAGGACCGCCCTTGCGAAAAGGGCGGTTTTGTATTACAATAAGGGGAGTATCACCGGCAAAAGGAGGCTGGCTATGGAGGGACAGACCACCATCAAATACCTGCAGCGCTACCTGCGGGAGAAGGACCTGGGCTTTTTGGCCTGCGCGGCCCTGCCCCCGGGGGAGGAGCGCCAGAAGCGGGAGGCCCAGGCCGCCGGCGACTTTTTCCGCAAGCTGGTGGAGGAGGTGGGGGAGGTCTCCCGGGCCATCTCCCACCGGCAGTTCCGGCAGCCGGGGCAGCCCATCAAGGGCACCCTGGACGAGGAGTTGTGGGATGTGATCTACTACACCCTGTGCCTGGCGGAGTTCTATGGCATCGACATGGAGGCCGCCATCCGGGAAAAGGAGGCGCTGAATAACCAGCGCTTCCACGACGCCCACCCCTTCGAGGCCGGGCGCTGAACCATGTTTGCCCGCGGCGGGACACCGCCGCTTCATTATGGAAAGGAAATGAGAGAGCACTATGGCACGAAAAGAATTTCAAGCAGAGAGCAAACGGCTGATGGACTTGATGATCAACTCCATCTACACCCACAAGGAGATCTTCCTCCGGGAGCTGATCTCCAACGCCAGCGACGCCATTGACAAGCTGTACTACCGCACCCTGGAGGACGGCGCCACCGGCCTGTCCCGGGAGGACTTCTTCATCCGCATCGATTTGAATAAGGACGCCCGCACCCTCACCATCACCGACAACGGCGTGGGCATGACCCAGGAGGAGCTGGACAACAACCTGGGCGTCATCGCCAAAAGCGGGTCCCTCCAGTTCAAGCAGGAGGCGGAGCAGAAGGAGGACGTGGACATCATCGGCCAGTTCGGCGTGGGGTTCTACTCCGCGTTCATGGTCAGCGACAAGGTGACGGTGGAGAGCCGGGCCTTTGGCAGCGACACCGCCTGGAAGTGGGAGTCGGAAGGGGTGGAGGGCTACGAGATCACCCCCTGCGGCAAGGCGGACCGGGGGACGGTCATCACCCTGCACCTAAAGCCCGACACCGAGGACGAGCGCTACAGCGAGTTTTTGGAGCAGTACCGTATCCAGGGGCTGGTGAAGAAATATTCCGACTACATCCGCTACCCCATCCGCATGGAGATGGTCCACACCCACTTAAAGGAGGGCACCGGGGTGGACGGCAAGGAGCCGGAGTACGAGTCCCACACCGAGCTGGAGACCTTGAACAGCATGGTGCCCATCTGGAAGAAGGCCAAGTCCGAGGTGACCGACCAGGAGCTGAACGCCTTCTACAAGGAGAAGTTCTTCGACTGGCAGGACCCCTTAAAGGTCATCCGCACCTCCACCGAGGGGGCGGCCACCTACACGGCGCTGCTGTTCTTGCCCAAGAGCGCCCCTATGGACTACTACACCAGGGAGTACGAGAAGGGCCTGCAGCTCTACGCCAGCGGCGTGCTCATCATGGAGAAGTGCCCGGACCTGCTCCCCGACTGCTTCAGCTTTGTGAAGGGCTTGGTAGACTCTCAGGACCTGTCTCTCAATATCTCCCGTGAGATGCTCCAGCACGACCGGCAGCTGAAGCTCATCGCCGGGCGGCTGGAGAAGAAGATCGCCTCGGAGCTCCAGTCCATGCTGAACAACGACCGGGAGAAGTACGAGGAGTTCTGGAAGAGCTTCGGCCTGCAGCTGAAGTACGGCATGTACGACAACTACGGCGCCAAAAAGGACGAGCTGAAGGACCTGGTGCTGTTCACCTCCTCCCAGGAGGAGAAGCTGGTGACCCTGAAGGAGTACGCCGGCCGGATGAAGCCGGACCAGCCCGCCATCTACTACGGCTGCGGGGAGAGCGTCCAGCGCATTTTAAGCCTGCCCCAGGCGGAGGCCGTGCTGGCCAAGGGCTATGAGATCCTTTGCCTGACGGACAACGTGGACGAGTTCGCCCTGAAGATGCTGGGCAAGTACGAGGACAAGGAGTTCCGGAACATCTCCGCCGACAACCTGGACCTGGAGAGCGACGAGGCCAAGGAGCAGGCCAAAAAGCTGGCGGAGGAGCACAAGGACCTGCTGGCCGCCCTGAAGGACGCCCTGGGGGACAAGGTGAAGGAGGTAAAGCTCTCCTCCCAACTCAAGTCCCACGCGGTGTGCATCACCACCGACGGGATGATCTCCACGGAGATGGAGAAGGTATTGAACGCCATGCCTGCCCGGGAGAAGATCAAGGCCCAGCGGGTGCTGGAGGTAAACCCGGAGCACCCGGTGTTCCAGAAGCTGGAGGCCCTGAAGGACAGCGACCCGGAGCGGCTGAAGCTCTACGCCGAGCTCCTCTACGACCAGGCCCTGCTGGTGGAGGGCATCGCCCTGGAGGACCCGGCGGACTTCGCCCAGAAGCTCTGCCAGATCATGTGACGGAAATCTCGCGACGCGGAAAGGATACCGCTATGGACCAATACCCCTACAACAGCTGGCCGCCCCAGGGGAGCCAGCCCCCTGCGCCCCCCGGCGGGCAGCAGGCCCAGCCCCCTTACGGCCCGGCCCCCTTTTACGGGCAGCCCCCTTACGGGGCCGCCCCCTATGGCCCTGCCCCGGCCCAGCAGGCCCCGGCAGGCTGGCAGGCCCCGCCGCCCCCGGCGGGCCCGGCCTATCCCCAGCCCTGCCCGCAGCCCTACCCCGCCCCTGTTTACCAGGCGCCGCCCTACGCCCTGGGTGGCCCCCGGCGGGACCCCCTGGTCAAGGGGGCAAGCCGCACCATGAACCGCATGTGCCTGTGCGTCATCGCCCAGACGGCGGCCTCCTTCCTGTGGAGCCTGCTGTTCTCCGCCCTGATGACCCTGGGCGGGGTGGACCTGTACGCGGACAACATGGCCTACCTGTGGCTCAGCGCGGCCCTGGTGCCCCTGTCCACGGCCCTGCCCTTCGCCCTGTACCTGCTGGTGGGCAAAAAGGACCTGCCCCAGTACCTGCGCTTTGAGAAGGTGGGCTTCCTCACCGGACTGCTGTGCGTGGTGGGGGGCCTGGCCATCTGCATCCTGGGCAATTACCCCGCCTTTTTCCTCCAGGACCTGCTGGGCTTTTTCGGTTACCAGCCCAGCTCCTCCGTCTTGGGCGGGGAGAGCACCTGGGCCTCCCTGGCGCTGGAGTTCTGCTCCACCGCGGTGCTGGTGCCGGTGATGGAGGAGTTCGCCTTCCGGGGCGTGCTGTTTTCCGCCCTGCGGAAGCACGGCACCGGCTTCGCGGTGGTGGGCTCGGCGCTGGTGTTCGCCTTTGTGCACCTGGACGCCTCCAGCGTGCTGTTCGCCTTTATCGCCGGGCTGGTGTTCGGCTTTTTGTACGCCCGCACCAACAACCTGTGGGTGACCATCGCCATCCACGGGCTGAACAACGGCATCGCCGTGGTCAGCGGATACCTGGACCTGTTCGTCCCCGCGGGGCTGGCCGATTTGGTGAGCTCCCTGCTGCTTTTGGTCCCCATCGCCCTGGGGCTTGCGGCCCTGGTGGTGCTGTGGGTGTTCCGGCGGAAGCTCTTCCCCAAAAGTGTTTGGCAGGAGACCCCCTACCCCCTGGAGGCCGGCCGGGCCGCCAGGGCCACGGTGCGGGCGCCCTTGTTCTGGGTGACTGCGGCCATGATGCTGGTCTACACCGCCGCCCTGTTCTTCTAGCCATGGAGCTGGCGTTTTTGCCCAAAAAGGAGCTGATGGGCCGGGCCCTGGCCCTGGCCCGGGAGGCCGCCGCCGCGGGGGAGGTCCCGGTGGGGGCGGTGGTGGTCAAGGACGGGCGGGTCATCGGGGAGGGGCGCAACCGCCGGGAGGCGGGGAAGAGCGCCCTGGCCCACGCGGAGCTGGAGGCCATCGCCCAGGCCTGTGAGGCTCTGGGTACCTGGCGGCTCACCGGCTGCCAGCTGTATGTGACCCTGGAGCCCTGCCCCATGTGCACCGGGGCCGTCATCAACGCCCACATCGACACGGTGGTGTACGGCTGCGACGACGAGCGGGCCGGCTGCTGCGGCACGGCCGCGGACCTGTTCGCCCTGCCCTACAGCCACCGGCCCCTGGTGTACCGGGGCTGCCGGGAGGAGGAGTGCCGGGCCCTGCTGCAGGACTTTTTCCGGGGGCTGCGGGAAAAATAGCACAAATAGGCTCTGGCTTTGCCAGGGCCTTTTTCCGTTCTCTCAGGCGGCCGCACCTTGCGGAAACCGCCGGGATATGCTACAATAAAAAACCTGGAGAAAAATCGCGAAAAGGATGGGATGGATATGGAACACAGCCAGCACGAACGGGTGGTGGTACTGGATTTCGGCGGGCAGTACGCCCAGCTCATCGCCCGGCGGGTGCGGGACCTGGGGGTCTACTGCGAGATCAAGAATTACAAGACGGACCCGGAAACCTTGCGGGACTGCAAGGGCATTATTTTTACAGGCGGGCCCAACAGCGTGTACGCGGAAGGGGCGCCCCTGTGCCCGAAGGCCGTGTTTGACCTGGGCGTGCCGGTGCTGGGCATCTGCTACGGGGCCCAGGCCATGGCCCACCTGCTGGGCGGGGAAGTGGCCCAGAGCCCGGTCCACGAGTTCGGCAAGACGCCGGTGGCCTTTTCCCAGAGCTCCCTGCTGTTCGGGGAGGTGCCGGACAGCGTGTGCTGGATGAGCCACAACGACTATATCGCAAAGCTGCCGGAGGGCTTTGTCTCCTCTGCCTACAGCGCCCACTGCCCGGTGGCCGCCATGGAGTGCCCGGAGAAAAAGCTCTACGCCGTGCAGTTCCACCCGGAGGTGGAGCACACCCAGTACGGCAGCGCCATCATCAAAAACTTCCTGTACCAGGTGTGCGGCTGCGCCGGGGACTGGAAGATGGCCTCTTTCGCCCAGGAGACCATCGCCGCCATCCGGGAGCGGGTGGGGGACAAGAAGGTCCTCTGCGGCCTCTCCGGCGGGGTGGATTCCTCGGTGGCGGCCATGCTGGTGCACAAGGCCATCGGCAAGAACCTGACCTGCATCTTCGTGGACCACGGCCTGCTGCGCAAGGGCGAGGGGGACATGGTGGAGCAGGTGTTCCAGAAAGAGTTTGACATGAACATCATCCGGGTCAACGTCCGGGAGCGGTTCCTCACCAGGCTCCAGGGCGTGGAGGAGCCGGAGCGGAAGCGGAAGATCATCGGCGAGGAGTTCATCCGGGTGTTCGAGGAGGAGTCGAAAAAACTGGGCAAAATGGACTTCCTCTGCCAGGGCACCATCTACCCCGACGTGGTGGAGAGCGGCACCGGCGAGGCGGCTGTTATCAAGAGCCACCACAACGTGGGGGGCCTGCCCGAGGACATCGGCTTCGAGGGCCTGGTAGAGCCCCTGCGGGACCTGTTCAAGGACGAGGTCCGCCGGGTGGGCCTGGAGCTGGGCATCCCGGAGAACCTGGTGTGGCGCCAGCCCTTCCCCGGCCCGGGCCTGGCGGTGCGTATCATGGGGGAGGTCACCGGCGAGAAGCTGGCCCTCCTGCAGGAGGCGGACGCCATCTTCCGGGAGGAGGTGGCAAACGCCGGCCTGACCCGGGACGTGGACCAGTATTTCGCGGTGCTCACCGCCAACCGCAGCGTGGGCGTCATGGGCGACGGCCGCACCTACGGCGTCACCGTGGCCCTGCGTGCCGTGACCACCACCGACTTTATGACCGCCGACTGGGCCCACCTGCCCTACGACCTGCTGGGCAAGACCTCCAACCGCATCATCAACGAGGTCCCCGGCGTCAACCGCGTGGTGTACGACATCACCAGCAAACCCCCGGCCACCATTGAGTGGGAATGACCCACTCTCGCACACAAACCCCCCCGCTCAAAAAGCAGGGGGTGTTTTTCGCCCTATTCTTGGAGGTGATCCTCCAGGTCCTGGCTTTGTGGGTAGGCCTGGAGGAAGCGGGCGGTCAGGTCCTTTTCCCTGCTGAAGAACAGGGTCAGGGAGCTGTCCCAGGCCACAATCTCCACCTGGGCCAGGGGGTGCTGCATGGTCAGGGGGAGTCGCCAGAAGCCGGAGTAGCCGTCGGCGTAGGGGAGGGGGTGCGCCAGCACCTCCCGCAGGGAGATGTGCTTGTCAAAGCCGGAGAACACCGCCCAGATCCACTGGAAATTCTCCCGCTCCACCAGGGCGGTGAGGGCCTCGCCGCTAATCCAGCAGGAATCGCCCCGGACCATGGCCTCTGCCTTGGGGTCGCTGGGATAGCACTCGCAGTCGGTGATGAGCCAGTTGTAATCCTTCTGCCGGCCGCCCATGGCGTCGAAAACCTTGCCCAGATAGGTGTAGTAGGATTCGCCCTTTTCATTTATCGCGCCGTAGACCATACTGCCGCGCCTCCTGTCTTTTTTTCCATGATACCACAGGGCCGCTAAAAGGACAAGGCAGCGGCGCCGAAGCGGTCACAAACCCTTGCAAACCCCCGGGTTCTGTGGTACTATGAAAGGCAGAAGACCCGGCGTTGCCTGGGGGAGAGCCCCGGCGGATGAGCGGGGGAAAAGCAGGCAACAATATTCATAGACAGAGGAAAGGAGACCCTATGAAGATCACCGACGATATTTTGTATGTAGGCGTAAACGACCACCAGGTGGACCTGTTCGAGGGGCAGTACGTGGTGCCCAACGGCATGTCCTACAACTCCTATGTGATCCGGGACGAGAAGATCGCCGTAATGGACACGGTGGACGCCAAATTCACCCACGAGTGGCTGGACAACCTGGCCGGCGCCCTGGAGGGCAAAAAGCCCGACTACCTCATCGTGCAGCACATGGAGCCCGACCACGCCGCCAACATCCACAACTTTATGAAGGTCTACCCCGACACCACCGTGGTGGCCAATGTAAAGACCTTCGCCATGATCCAGAGCTTTTTCCGGGACTTGGACCTGGAGGGCAAAAAGCTGGAGGTGAAAAATGGCGACTCCCTGAGTTTGGGCCGCCACACCCTCACCTTTGTGTTCGCCCCCATGGTCCACTGGCCCGAGGTGATGGTCACCTATGACAGCACGGAGAAGGTGCTGTTCTCTGCCGACGGCTTCGGCAAGTTCGGGGCCCTGGACGTGGAGGAGGACTGGGACGACGAGGCCCGCCGGTACTACATCGGCATTGTGGGCAAGTACGGCGCCCAGGTGCAGAACCTCTTAAAGGCCGCCGCCACCCTGGACATCCAGACCATCTGCCCCCTGCACGGGCCGGTGCTCACCGAGAACCTGGGCCACTACCTGGAGAAGTACAACATCTGGTCCTCCTACGCGGTGGAGAGCGAGGGCGTGATGATCGCCTACACCTCCGTCTACGGCCACACCAAGAAGGCCGTGGAGGCGCTGGCCGCCAAGCTGCGGGAGAAGGGCTGCCCGGAGGTGGTGGTCTGCGACCTGGCCCGCATGGACATGGCCAAGGCGGTGGAGAACGCCTTCCGCTACGGCAAGCTGGTGCTGGCCACCACCACCTACAACTCCGAGATCTTCCCCTTTATGCGGGACTTCATCCAGCACCTCACCGAGCGCAACTACCAGAAGCGCACTGTGGGCCTCATCGAGAACGGCAGCTGGGCCCCCATGGCCGCCAAGGTGATGAAGAAGATGCTGGAGGGCTGCAAGGACATCACCTGGCTGAACACCACGGTGAAGATCATGTCCTCCTTAAGCCAGGAGAACATGGACCAGCTGGAGGCCATGGCCGCCGAGCTGAGCACCGAGTATATCGCCCACTCCGCCGAGCGGGCCAACAAGAACGACCTGACCGCCCTGTTCAAGATCGGCTACGGGCTGTACGTGGTCACCAGCAACGACGGGGAGAAGGACAACGGCCTTATCGTCAACACCGTGACCCAGCTCACCGACAACCCCAACCGGGTGGCGGTGAACATCAACAAGGACAACTACTCCCACCACATCATCAAAAAGACCGGTGTGATGAACGTCAACGTCCTGTCGGTGGACGCGCCCTTCAGCGTGTTCGAGAATTTCGGCTTCCAGAGCGGCCGCCAGGCGGACAAGTTTGCCGGCTGGAAGACCTACCGCTCCGATAACGGCCTGGTGTTCCTGCCCCAGTATATCAACGCTTTCCTGTCTTTGAAGGTGGAGCAATATGTGGACCTGGGTACCCACGGCATGTTCATCTGCACCGTGACCGAGGCCCGGGTGATGAGCGACAAGCCCACCATGACCTACACCTACTACCAGGAGAACGTGAAGCCCAAGCCCCAGACCGAGGGAAAGAAGGGCTTTGTGTGCAAGATCTGCGGGTATATCTACGAGGGGGACGTGCTGCCCGACGACTTCGTCTGCCCCCTGTGCAAGCACGGCGCCGCGGACTTTGAGCCCATCGGGTAAAACAAAACAGGTGACGCCGCCCGGCTGAAAAGCCGGGCGGCGTTTTCGCGCCTGCGCCTTGACAGGCCGGGCCGGGTGTGGTATGGTGGGCGAAAAGGAGGGATTGCCATGGAGATCGTGAGCCTGCGGCCGGGGGACGCCCTGTGGGAGGCCGTGGCCGCCTGCGCGGAGGATTGTTCCTGGCGGGCGGGGAAGGGCCTGGCCCAGCAGATGCGGGAGGGGCGGTTCCAGGACTGGGAGCGGGTGTTCGCCCTGGCAGAGGGGACGGCCATCGCCGGGTACTGCGCCTTGGTGGAGGTGGACTGCCTGGACGTGCCCTACCGGCCCTTTATCGGCTATGTGTTCGTAGGGGAGCCCTACCGGGGACAGCGCTGGAGCGAAAAGCTCATCCGGGCCGCCATGGCCTATGCCGGGGAGCTGGGCTGGCCCCGGGTCTACATCTGCACCGACCACGTGGGCCTGTACGAGAAGTACGGGTTCCGGAAGATCGACGAGGCCCCGGCCCCCTGGGACCCGGCAAAGACCGAGACTATCTTCGTCCAGGAGACGGGAGCGGGAAACTAAGGAATAGGGAAGAGGTGATTTCCTCTCGCGGTGGGGCGATGGCGCCCGGCCCTCCCCGGCTCCGCCTGGGGCGGAGCCGGCTCACCCCTTTCGGGGGGGGGAGCCGCCGCGGCGTGCCGCGGCAGGGGAGGGCCGGGCTGCCCGCCTCCCCCCGCGGATGGGAAAACGTGAAAAAGGGACCGCCAACCAGGCGGTCCCTTTTTGTGCGCGGTGTTATTCCCCGGAGAGGGCTTTGTGGATGGCTTGGGCCGCGGTCTTGCCGGCGCCCATGGCCAAGATCACCGTGGCGGCGCCGGTGACGGCGTCACCCCCGGCGTAGACGTGCTCCCGGCTGGTGAGGCCCGTCTCCTCGTTGACGATGATGCCGCCCCACTTCTGGGTCTCCAGGCCCTTTGTGGTGGACTTGATCAGGGGGTTGGGGGAGGTGCCGATGGCCATGATGACGCAGTCCACGTCCAGGGTGAACTCGCTGCCGGGCTTCTCCACGGGCCGGCGGCGGCCGGAGGCGTCGGGCTCGCCCAGCTCCATCTGGATGCACTCCATGCCGGAGACGAAGCCGTTCTCGTCCCCCAGGATGCGGGTGGGGTTGTTCAGCAGGTGGAACACGATGCCCTCCTCCTGGGCGTGCTCCACCTCCTCCGCCCGGGCGGGGAGCTCCGCCATGCTGCGGCGGTAGACGATGTACACCTCTTCCGCCCCCAGGCGCTTGGCGCACCGGGCGGCGTCCATGGCCACGTTGCCGCCGCCCACCACCGCCACCTTTTTGGCGTGCTGGATGGGGGTGTCGCTGCCCTCCCGGTAGGCCTTCATCAGGTTGACCCGGGTGAGGAACTCGTTGGCGGAGTACACGCCCTTCAGGTTCTCCCCGGGGATGTTCATAAACCGGGGCAGGCCCGCGCCGGAGCCGATGAACACGGCCTCGAAGCCCTGCTCCAGCAGCTCGTCGATGGACAGCACCCGGCCGATGACCATGTTGGTCTCCACCTTGACGCCCAGGGCCTTCAGGCCGTCGATCTCCTTCTGGACGATGGCCTTGGGCAGCCGGAACTCGGGGATGCCGTAGACCAGCACGCCGCCGGCGGTGTGCAGGGCCTCAAACACGGTGACATCGTAGCCCTTTTTGGCCAGGTCCCCGGCACAGGTGAGCCCTGCCGGGCCGGAGCCCACCACCGCCACCTTGTGGCCGTTGGGGGCGGGCTTCTGGGGGGCACCGCAGGTGTGGGCGTTGTGCCAGTCCGCCACAAAGCGCTCCAGGCGGCCGATGGCCACTGGCTCCCCCTTGATGCCCCGGACGCACTTCTGCTCGCACTGGCTCTCCTGGGGGCACACCCGGCCGCACACCGCGGGCAGGGAGGAGGACTGGGTGATGATCTGGTAGGCGGCCTCGAAATCGCCTGCGGCCACCTGCTGGATAAAGGCGGGGATGCGGATATTCACCGGGCAGCCGGCGACGCAGGGCATGTTTTTGCAGTTGAGGCACCGCTGGGCCTCGTCCATGGCTTGCTCCTGGGTATAGCCCAGGGCCACCTCGTCAAAGTTCTTGTTGCGCACCTCCGGGGCCTGGGAGGGCATCTCGTTCTTTTTCAAGCTCATGTTGGGCATCTCACTGCACCTCCTTGTGGAACAGGTTGCAGGCCGCGTCGTAGGCGTGGCGCTCGAAGGGCCGGTACATGGTGTTGCGGGCCATGGCCTCGTCGAAGTCCACCTCAAAGCCGTCGAAGTCCGGGCCGTCCACACAGGCGAACTTGGTCTTGCCGCCCACGGTAAGGCGGCAGCCGCCGCACATGCCTGTGCCGTCGATCATAATAGGGTTCATGCTCACCACGGTCTTGATGTTGTGCTGTTTGGTGAGCTGGGTGACGAATTTCATCATCACCAGGGGGCCGATGGCGATGACCTCGTCGTACTGCTCCCCGGCGTCAATAAGCCGCTCTAAGGCGTTGGTGACCAGGCCCTTCTCCCCGTAGGAGCCGTCGTCGGTCATGACCACCAGCTTGTCGCTGGCGGCTTTGAACTCCTCCTCCAGGATCACCAGGTCCTTGCTGCGGAACCCCACGATGGCGTGGACCTCCGCTCCCAGCTGGTGCAGCTTTTTGGCGATGGGGTAGGCGATGGCGCAGCCCACGCCGCCGCCCACCACGGCCACTTTCTTCAGGCCCTCCACCTCGGAGGGGCGGCCCAGGGGGCCGACGAAGTCGTGGAGGCTGTCGCCCGCCTCCAGGTGGTTGAGCAGCTCGGTGGTGGCGCCCACGATCTGGAAGATGATGGTGACGGTGCCCTGCTCCCGGTCGAAGTCCGCGATGGTGAGGGGGATGCGCTCCCCGTCCTCGTGGACCCGGAGGATGATGAACTGGCCGGGCTCCGCCTTTCTGGCGATGTGGGGAGCGTCGATGACCATCCGGGTGACGGTGGGGTTGAGAGGCTCCTTTTTCAATATGAGATACATAGACATTCGCTCCTTTGCGGCGAAAGTGGGATCTTTTTCGCGTCGTCCTGTCTATTATAGCAATCCTTGCGCCAGAAAGCAACGGGGAAATCTTATCCTACCAGGCATGCGGCCGCCCTCCTGCCCCGGCCCGGGGGCCGGGGCAGGGCAAGGGCCCAGGGGGGCAGGCCGAGCCTGCCCCCCCTGGGCCCTTGGATTTTTCCCGAGGGAAAAATCGGGCGGCCACTGCTGCGGCCCTATACCAGCACCAGCACCAGGGCGGTCACGTCGTCCTCATGGCCGTCGCTGCGGCGCTTTTTGGCCTCGTCGGTAATGCGCTGGGCAAAGGCGTTGGGGTTCTCCCCCTCGTCCCAGTCCGCCACCAGGTCCGCCAGCCACTCGTGGCCCGCGGCCACCACCCCATCGGACACCAGCACCACCACGTCGCCGGGGCCCAGGTCCCGCTGGCAGCTGGCGAACTCCACCCCCGGGAGGATGCCCAGGGGCACGCTGGAGGCCTCCAGCACCTCGGTGCGGCGGCCCCGGCGCAGGATGGTACAGGCAGCCCCCGCCTTGCGGAACTGGGCCTCCCCGGTGAACAGGTCGATGCAGGCCAGGTCCAGGGTGGCCAGGGACTCGTCCCCCGACTTGGCCATAAGGGCGGCGTTGATGGTCTGCAGCATACTGTCGAAGCCGATGCCTGCCTTCAGCAGGCTCTCCGCCATGGCGGAGGTCATGGCCCCGTCCACCGCGGCCCGGCCCCCGGTGCCCATGCCGTCGCTGAGCACGGCGATGAGCCTGCCGCAGCCGTCGGCGAACACGCTGGCGCTGTCCCCGCAGAAGGTGCCGTTCCCCGCGCTGCTCTGGGAGAAGCCCCGGCCCACCTCCAGGGCGGGGCGCTGGCACATCTGGATGCGGCAGCGGTCCTGGGAGACGCTGACGCAGGGGGGCGAGAACATCCTGCCGCAGGCCGCGGAGACCTCCCGGGTGAAGGTGCCCCGGTTCAGGCGCTTCTGGCGCTCCCGCTCAATCTCCGCTTCCATGGTCATGCGGCCGAATCGGTCGATGCGGCAGCACACCTCTAAGGGGGTGATGCCGTTGTCCCGGAGCACGTCCGCCACCCGCTGGGCGGCCTCCTCGTCAAACTGCTGGTACAGGGAGAACTCCCCGGCCATCTCGTCCAAAATGCCGGCGGTGGTCTTGAAGTGCTCCTCCACCACCTCCCGGATCTGGGCGGCCCGGAGCTCGGCGGCCTCCTTCATCAGGTAGCGGTTGTAATTCTTGTTGAGCTCGTCCCGCATCTCCCCAGCCCTGCCGCAGCGCTCTACAAAGGCCTTGGTGAAGTCCCCGGTCTCCACCTTCCCCTTCGCCTTGAGGGGGCCGGCCAGCTGGGAGAAGTTTTCCAAAGTCTCCGCCTTGTGCTTCCGCCAGCAGGCAGCGCTCATGCCGCAGCCGGCGCAGATGGCCTCCGCGGAGCGGTCGTACACCCCCTGGAGGCTGGGGGCGCACAGGGCGCTGAGCTTCTGGGAGATCTCCTCCACCGAGGCGTGGACATTTGTGAGGGCTTGGGCGGCGTATTTCAGCCGCATGACGATGTTCCCCCGCAGGGCACCGCCGCTGAGGGAGTCCCGCCGCAGGCCGAAGGCCTCGGTGAGCCAGCGGCTTTTGGGCAGCAGCATGTACGCCACGGTGGCCGCCGCCACCTCGATGGCGCCGGTGACCAGCCGTGTGTCCCCCGAGCCCACCTGGAGGGAGGCCACCCCGTGGGACACGATAAAGGCCACCGCTGCCGCCGCCTTGCCCATGGGGGCGAACACCCCGGCCATGAGCCCGCCCAGGCCGTAGGCCCCGGAGAGGTAGGAGAGCCCCGCGGTGGACAGCCCCTGGACCACCCCGGCGGTGACCCCTGCCACCGCGCCGCCGCTGATACCCCCGGCCCTGGCGCAGGTGATGACCAAGAGCACCATGAGTATCCGGCCCAGGGACACGCCGGAGAGGCTCACCTGGGAGAAGGCCAGCACCAGGATGGCCACTGTCACAGTGAGGGCGGCCACGTCACCTCCCTCTAGGGGCGCCTGGAGCAGGGTGCGGCCGGACTTCCGATCCGGGCCCAGGAACAGCCCCGCCGTGCGGGTGAGGAAATAGGCGCACCCCGCCCCCAAAAAGGATTCCGCCAGGTACAGGGCCGCTGTGTAGGACATGGAGCCGTTGAGGAACACCATGGTCATACCCGTGAGGAATAGGGGCAAAAACGCCACCGCCGGGGCGTAGAGGGGGTGGGTATTCACCCCGCGTAGCTCGGAGAGGGACCACCGGATGGCCGCCACTGCGATAAGGGCCGCCTCGTAACGGATGGGCACGTAGACCGGGGAGGGGAACAGGTACCCCAAAAACGCCCCCAGCACCGCAGCCCACAGCCCGCCCCGGGGGGCTGCCGCCGCCACCGCAATCCCAAAGGGGGCGTATCGGCCAAATACCAATCCTCTGGCGCACAACAGCCCTGTGAGAAAGCTGGCCCCTGCCACCAGGGCCTTGCGGGCATAGGTCGTGTGCAGCGCTTCCCCCGCTTGCTGCAAAAATCGACGAACTCTGGAACCTTCCACCAAAAACACCGCCTTCTGTCAAATTATGGGAAACCTATCGGGAGGCTCGTTCCCTCATTATAGGGAAGGTGCGGCGCTTTTTCTGTCGCTTGCAAGGTGAGATTTCCTGTCGTGTTATTCGGGTTTCCCCGGCTTTTCCGGCTTTGGGAGGGCTTCGGCCCAGCTCCTGCCGGAATAAAGTTATGTAAATTTAATTATGGTAATTAAGGTCCCGCCCAAATTGGGTTTGACTTTTTTCCCCGGGAGGCATATAATAGACGAAAAGAATGAAAACCGAAGAACGGGAGAAGTACCGGGGGAGCCTTTCCTCACAGCGAGCCGCGGCAGGTGGGAGCGCGGCAGGAAGACCACTTGGGAATGGACCCGGGAGGGCGTGCCGGAACAGGGGAGACCCCCAGTATGGCCGACGTGGTCCCGCGTTAAGGGAGAGAGTCGGGTCGGGCCCATGCCCGGCCAAGTTGGGTGGTACCGCAGGCCTGTGTTGTCCTGTCCCATGGTTGGGGCGGGATTTTTTTATTTTCCAAACCCATTACGAAAAAGGAGCTGTGCCCTATGGAATACCAGTTTTCAGAACGTGTGAAAAGCCTGAAACCTTCCGCCATTCGGGAGATTTTGAAAAACTCCTCCGACCCCAGCGTCATCCCCCTGTCCGCGGGCAACCCCGCCCCCGACGCCTTCCCCTACGACGCGGTGCGGCAGATCAGCCAGGACCTGCTGCAGAACACCCCCATCGACGCTTTGCAGTACGGTGTCACCGAGGGGTACGCCCCCCTGCGCCAGCACCTGCTGGGCTATATGCAGAAGAAGCACCACGTGGGCTCGGAAAATGACGACATCCTCATCACCAGCGGGGCCCAGCAGGTCATGGACCTGCTGACCAAGACTTTGCTCAACGAGGGGGACACCGTGCTGTGCGAGGCCCCCAGCTTCATCGGCTCCCTCAACACCTTCCGGTCCTACCGGGCCAAGCTGGTGGGCATCCCCATGGAGGAGGACGGCATCGACACCCAGAAGCTGGAAGAGGCCCTGAACCGTGAGAAAAATGTAAAGTACCTGTACACCATCCCCAACTTCCAGAACCCCTCCGGCATCACCATGAGCCTGGAGAAGCGGAAGAAAGTCTACGAGCTGTGCCGGGACCACAACGTCATCGTGCTGGAGGACAACCCCTACGGCGACCTGCGGTTCGCCGGGGAGGACGTGCCCTCCATCAAGTCCCTGGACACCGAGGGCGTGGTGGTCTACGCCGGCAGCTTCTCCAAGGTGATCTCCCCCGGGATGCGGGTGGGCTACGCCATCGGGCCCAAGGCGGTGCTGCAGAAGATGGTGGTGTGCAAGCAGGGGGAGGACGTCCACTCCAACATGTGGGCCCAGATCATCTGCCACCGCATTATGACCGAGACCGACTACGAGGCCCATCTGGAGCGGCTGCGCACCATCTACCGCCGGAAGAGCGGTATCCTGCTGGAGGCCATGGAGAAGTACTTCAAGCCCCTGGGCATCACCTGGAGCCAGTTTGAGGGCGGCCTGTTCGCCTGGTGTACCCTGCCCCAGGGCGTGGACATGCTGGACTTTGTCAAAAAGGCCACGGAGAATAAGGTCTGCGTGGTGCCGGGCACGGCCTTCCTCACCGACGAGAGCGAGCCCTGCCGGTCCTTCCGCATCAACTTCTCCACCCCCACCGACCAGCAGCTGGCCGACGGCATCCGCCTGCTGGCCCAGACCTATGAGGAAATGACGAGATAAGGAGAGCTTACTATGGAAGCGCAACAGAAAAAACGGGTCCTCAGCCTGATCCAGCCCACAGGCACCTTCACCCTGGGCAACTACCTGGGGGCCCTGAAAAATTTTGTAAGCCTGCAGGATGAGTACGAGTGCGTGTACGGCCTGGCGGACCTGCACGCCATCACCGTGCGGCAGGAGCCCGCGGCCCTGCGGAAAAACGTGCTGGAAGGCTACGCCATGATGCTGGCCATGGGCATCGACCTGGACAAGAGCGTTTTCTTCATCCAGAGCCAGGTGCCGGAGCATGCCCAGCTGGCCTGGCTCCTCAACTGCTACACCCAGTTCGGGGAGCTCTCTCGCATGACCCAGTTCAAGGATAAATCCGCCAAGCACGCGGACAACATCAACGCCGGGCTGTTCACCTACCCCTGCCTCATGGCCGCGGACATCCTGCTGTACCAGGCGGACTACGTCCCCGTGGGCGCCGACCAGAAGCAGCACCTGGAGCTGACCCGGAACATCGCCGAGCGGTTCAACGGCCTGTACAGCCCCACCTTCGTGGTGCCCGAGCCCATCATCCCCAAGCACGGGGCCCGGATCATGTCCCTGCAGGACCCCACCAAGAAGATGAGCAAGTCCGACGAGAACGTGAACGCCTTCATCACCGTGCTGGACGACCCGGACACCATCCTGCGGAAGTTCAAGCGGGCCGTCACCGACAGCGACGCCACCGTGCGGTTCGACCCGGAGAACAAGCCCGGGGTCTCTAACCTGATGGCCATCTACTCCACCATCACCGGGCGGACCATGGAGGAGATCGAGGCGGAGTTCGCGGGCAAAGGCTATGGCGATTTCAAGCCCGCCGTGGCGGAGGCTGTCATCGAAGAGCTGCGGCCCATCCAGGAGCGGTACCAGCAGCTGATCGGCGACAAGGCCTACTTGGAGCAGTGCTACCGGGACAACGCCCCCAAAGCGGAGCACATCGCCCGCAAGACCCTGCAGAAGGTGATGAAGAAGATCGGCTATCTGGCGTAACACAAAAAGACCTGGGAGCGCAGCTGAGGCTCTCAGGTCTTTTTTGGTGAGAGAGTTTTTCCCGCGGGCAGGGAAAAACGCTGCCTATCTGGGAGTATTTGCTGTTACCTTGTCATCAACGGAAAAGAGAAGGGCTTCGTTCGATATTGCTGATGCTTATAGATAAAGACTTATGTCTCAAAGGGGGTGGTCCCCCTTTGTATCCCCCACGGGGGAGAGGTCTCACCTGCCGGTTCGGTCGGCGTTGGGAAAGCGCCACTGGCGCTTAACGCCTCCCCCGTACCCCCTCCTACGAGGCGGGGCTTCGGTCTCGGCTGCCGCCTCGGTCGGTCCTGGACGGTGCCCACCGGGCACCAGGACCCCCCTCGCACCCCCCAAGGGCAAAGGACTAAAATCTGCCCCGCCAAAATTTGCACATAGCCCCGCCGGGCAGGAAAATCCCTCTGGGGGATACAAAAGGGGGGCGATGGCCACATCGTCCCCCTTTTGAAAAGAAAAAAAGAATCCCCCCTCCCGCTGCGGCGGAGGTACCTCTTCGGAACACCACAGCAGCGGGAGGGGGGTAGGGGGGAGGGCAGATGGGAGGGCAGATGGCGGGAAAAAGCTGGACGAAAGAGAAAGCCAGAAAAAAAATCGCCCCGCCGGGGGCAGGCCGGCAGGTCACCGTAGAAAGTCCTCCATGGGGCAGCCGTACAGCTGGGCCAGGCGGTACAGGTCAAAGACGCTGGGGGCGGTGTGGCCGGTCTCGTAGTAGGTGTAGGTGGGGCGGCTCACCCCCGGGTGCTGGGCCACCTCCCGCTGGGAGAGCCCGGCCTGGGCGCGGGCCCGCCGCAGGTTTTGTCCCAAGTGTTTCCGCAGTGTTTCCAGGTCGGCCATGTGGGTCCCTCCTTTTTTCTACAGGATAGCACAAAAGCCGGTGTTGTGCAACAAAATGTAATACAATTTGACATGCATATATGTGACGCCTTTTGCAATACGATATGTAATACAAGAAGAAACGCAGGGCGAGGGAAAAGCACCGCCCCATGGACGAAAGGCGCACCGATGAGAGAATTCCATATTCCAAAAATCCCGGCAACGACGAATAAATCCATCCGTTTTCCCAATGATGTCATCGAGGGGGTGGAGGAGGCCATCCGCGGCACAGACTGCAGCTTCTCCGCCTTTGTCATCGAGGCCACCCGGGTGGCCCTGGCAAACCTGGCGGAGGAAAAGGACGGTTGACAGCGCCGCCTGTTTTGCGGTATGATTCCTATGCCCGCGGCAGTTGCCTGCGGCGGGTAAGTTTTTCATCCCCAAAAAGGAGGACTTTATGAAAAAACGGATTTTGGCGGCTTTGCTGGCCGTCCTGTTCCTGCTGCCCATGGGGGCCTGCTCCCAGCCTGGCGGCGGGAAAACCATCGAGGGCACGGTGGAGGAAGTGCTGGAGAAAGTCACCGGCGACCTGCCGGTAGAGACCTCCCTTCTCACCACCCCGGTGACGGAGGAGAACTTCGCCTGGTACTTCTATATCGACCCCATCGAGGGGGCCGAGGGCATGGCCTCCGAGGCGGCCATGAGCGCGGTGCCCCACGCCATCTGCCTGCTGAAGCTCCCCGAGGACGCGGACGCCGAGCAGGTACAGGCGGACATCGAGGAGGCCCTGAACCCCCACAAGTGGGTGTGCGTCGAAGCTGAGGCCAATGAGGTGGCCCGCCAGGGCCAGTGGATCCTGGTGGCCCAGTCCACCAAGGACGTGGTGGACCAGGCCCTGGAGAATTTCAACGCCCTGGCCCAGTAAGCGGGACAAAAAAGAGAGGCTGTACCCAGCACGGGTACGGCCTCTTTTTTTGTGTGATTCGGGCTCCCTTACTGGGAGATGTACTGCCGCACGAAGAAATCCGCCCCCACCTTTTCACTGAGCTTCCGGCAGGCGTCGATCTCCTCCTTGGGCATGGTGCTCACCACGGTCATGCGCACGAAGGGCACGTTCATGGCGGCGTCGGCGGTAAAGCGGAGAATCGCCGGCAGGGCCTTTAGGCCGAACTTGCTGTGGCACACCGCGTCGTAGCCTTCGGGGGTGCTGGCGTTCAAGCTGACGGAGACCGCGTCTACCCGGCCGTCCAGCTCCAGGCCGGTGCGCCGCCCGGTGATCAGGTCCGCCAGGCCGTTGGTGTTGATGCGCACAAAGTGGGAGCCGCGGCCTTTCAGCTGGTCGCACAGCCACATCATGTCGTCCCACCGGCAGGCGGGCTCCCCATAGCCGCAGAACACCACCTCCTGGTAGCGGTTCAGGTCCTCTTTCGCCAGCTCCGCCCAGATCTCCTCCTTGGTGGGCTCGCCGCCCTGGTACCACAGGTTCTCCGCGTACAGGCTGCCGCTGCTGTTGTTGCGCAGGCAGAAGTCGCAGTGGTTGGGGCACTGGTTGGTCATGTTCACGTACAGCTTGTCCTGGTAAACGTAGGTGATGCTGGCGCCGTACTTCTGGCTGCCAGCGGGTTTCTGTTGGGGTTCCATGCTGGTGCGCTTCCTCTCTCGCTCGTGTTTCAGTTTGGGTCGATGACGAACAGCCGCCGGGCGTTTGCCTCCGC
Source organism: Candidatus Acutalibacter stercorigallinarum (assembly GCA_019112625.1). Classification (GTDB taxonomy): domain Bacteria; phylum Bacillota; class Clostridia; order Oscillospirales; family Acutalibacteraceae; genus Acutalibacter; species Acutalibacter stercorigallinarum. Next base: position 30,093 of record DXIW01000063.1, read on the forward strand.
GGCCTGTAAAATCTCCTCGGCGGGCTGGCCCCGCACCTCCCCGATCCTCTCCGCCACATAGGCGATGAGGGAGGAGTCGTTCCGCTTGCCCCGGAAGGGGACAGGGGCCATGTAGGGGCAGTCGGTCTCCAAGAGCAGCCGGTCCAGGGGGATGTTTTTCGCCACCTCCACCGGGTGGCGGGCGTTTTTGAAGGTGACCACGCCCCCCAGGCCGATGTACATGCCCAGGCCCAGAATTTCCCGGGCCGTCTCCCAGCTGCCGGAAAAGCAGTGCACCACCCCGGCGGGCCGGTATTGCCGCAGAAAGGACAGGGTGTCGGCATGGGCCTCCCGGTCGTGGACCACCACGGGCAGGGAGAGCTCCCTTGCCAGCTCCAGCTGGTCGGCGAACACCTCTTGCTGCCGGTCCTTGGGGCAGGCGTCCAGCCAGTGGTAGTCGAGACCGATCTCCCCCACGGCCACCATTTTGGGCCGGCCAAGCCAGCCTTTTACCTGGGCCAGCCAATCATGGGGCAGGTCCCGGGCCTCCTCGGGGTGGATGCCCGCCGCGCCGTAGACATAGCCGTACCGCTGGGTGAGCTCCCAGGTGGTCTGGCAGCTAGCTAGGTCCGCGGCCATGTTGATAACGCCCGAAACGTCCTTCTCCGGCAGGATATGGCCCAAAAGCTCCTCCCGGTCCGGGTCGAACTGGCTGTCGTCGTAATGGGCGTGGGAATCGAAAATAGAAGTCGTCATAGTTTTCGGTACCTTTTCTCAATGTTTCCGTGGAACCAGACCAGCCATGCCAGGCCTGCGGTGCAGGCCAGCAGCGCTGCCGCGGCTGCCGCCAGCGGGTGTGCCAGCCCCAACAGCCCGCCCAGCCACCAGGGCAGGGAATAGAGGGTGAACATGCGGCTGTGGGCCCGGTTGTACGCGGGCACGTCTGTGACAGTCTCCCGGGGGACTTTCTCCCCGGCCCAGAACCACATGGGCTCTTCCCGGCGGCGGGCGTAAAGGCCAAAACCCAGGAAGAGCCCGGCACAGACCCACATGCAGGCCAGCATGATGATTTTTCCAACCATACCTGTCCCTCCCTAGCGGGTCTTGGGATGCTTAGCAGAGCTTGGCCCCGGCGGGGATAGCATCGTCCACCATGATCAGGTTCAGCTTTTCCTCCCCCTTCTCCGTGTGCACGGCGGAGAGCAGCATGCCGCAGCTCTCCAGGCCCATCATCTTCCGGGGGGGCAGGTTGACAATGGCCACCAGCGTCTTGCCGATGAGGTCCTCCGGCTGGTACCACTTGCGGATGCCCGAGAGGATCTGCCGGTCCACGCCGGTGCCGTCGTCCAAGGTGAATTTCAGGAGCTTGTCGCTCTTCTTCACCGCCTCGCAGGCTTTTACCTTTACTGCCCGGAAATCGGACTTGCAGAAGGTGTCAAAGTCCACCTTCTCCTCCAGCAGGGGCTCGGTCTCGATGGCGGGAGTGGGCTGGGCGGCCTGGTGGAGCTCCTCGGCCTTCTGCAGCACCTCCTCCACGTCCAGCCGGGCGAAGAGAATCTCCGGCTTTTCGGTGACCTTGTTGCCGCTGGGGTACAGGCCGGTCTTGTCCAGGTCCTCCCAATCCCGGGCCTGGGTGTTCAGCTGGGCGAAGATCTTCTCCGCGGTCTCGGGCATAAAGGGCTTCAAGAGGCTGGCCCCCAGGGCGATGCAGTCCACCAAGTTGTAGAGGACGGTGGCCAGGCGGGGCTTCTTCTCCTCGTCCTTGGCCAGGGCCCAGGGCATGGTCTCGTCAATATACTTGTTGCACCGCTTGAACAGGGCGAACACCTCGGTGATAGCGTCGGCCACCCGCAGGTCCGCCATTTTCTGCTCGGCCCTGTCCCGGCAGGCGGCGGCCACGGCCTTCAGGTCCTCGTCCACCGCCTCGGTAACGCCGGTGTTCTCCACCAGGCCGCCGAAATACTTGTTGCTCATGGAGACAGTGCGGTTCACCAGGTTGCCCAGGATGTTGGCCAGGTCGGAGTTGTTCCGCTCGCATACCAGCTCCCAGGTCAGGTTGCCGTCGTTGTCGTAGGGCATCTCGTGGAGGACGAAGTACCGCACCGCGTCTACGCCGAACACCTCCACCAGCTGGTCGGCATAGATGATGTTGCCCTTACTCTTGCTCATCTTGCCGCCGTTCATCAGCAGCCAGGGGTGGCCGAACACCTGCTTCGGCAGGGGCAGGTCCAACGCCATGAGGAAGATGGGCCAGTAGATGGTGTGGAACCGGACGATGTCCTTGCCGATGAGGTGCAGGTCCGCGGGCCACAGCTTCTCAAACTGCGCTTCGCTCTGCTCCCCGCAGTGGTAGCCGATGCCGGTGATGTAGTTGGTCAAAGCGTCCAGCCACACGTACACCACGTGCTTGGGGTCGAACTCCACCGGGATGCCCCAGGTGAAGCTGGTGCGGGACACGCACAAATCCTGCAGGCCCGGCAGCAGGAAGTTGTTCATCATCTCGTTCTTCCGGGCCACAGGCTGGATGAACTCCGGGTGGTTGTTGATATAGTCGATGAGCCGGGGGGCGTACTTGCTCATCTTGAAGAAGTAGGCCTCCTCCTTGGCGGGGTGGACCTCCCTTCCGCAGTCGGGGCACTTGCCGTCCACCAGCTGGCTCTCGGTCCAGAAGCTCTCGCAGGGGGTGCAGTACAGCCCTTCGTAAGAGCCCTTGTAGATGTCGCCCTTGTCGTAGAGGTATTTGAAGATCTTCTGGACCTCTTTCTCGTGGTAGTCGTCGGTGGTGCGGATGAAGTGGTCGTAGGACACGCCCATCAGGTCGAACTGCTCCTTGATGATAGCGGCCACCTTGTCCACAAACTCCTTGGGGGTGACGCCTTCGGCCTCGGCCTTCAGCTCGTTTTTCTGGCCGTGCTCGTCGGTGCCGGTCTGGAAGAACACATCAAAGCCCTCCAGGCGCTTGAACCGGGCGATGGCGTCCGCCAGGACGATCTCGTACACGTTGCCGATGTGGGGCTTGCCCGACGTGTAGGCGATGGCGGTGGTGAGGTAATATTTCCCTTTGCTGTTCATAGTGCTGCAACTCTCCTTTGGAAAGGTATTTTCGCGGTTTCGCGCAGGGCGGAAAAGGCGTCACAGGAAAGGCCCTATGACGCCATGGGCATTCGTATCCCAGGACAGGACGGGATGGGGTGCGGCATCGCTTGCGCCACCTCTCTTCTAAAGCGGGGGCCTCGGACTAGCGAAAGACCAGCACGGAGAAGAGGGTGGCCACCAGCAGAAGGGCCAGCAGGGCGGCGGTGGCCCGCACGAAGAGCTTGCGGAATTTCTGGTTTCCCATAGGGGGCGGCCTCCTTTCTTGTGAGGGCATGGGCCCGGGACCAAAATTACTTTTTAGTTTACCATTTTTTTTCGGGTTTGTAAAGGCGCTGTCCCGGGGAGTTGCGGCTGCCGGTTGACTTTATTTCCCGGTTGTACTACTATTTTGTGGGCGGGCCCTGCCCGCTTCCCGTCACTTTTGCTTACGAAAGGATGCTGAAGCCTTATGACATATCAGAAAATGAGCTGCGCCGCCATCCACGACCTGTCCGGGGTGGGGAAGTGCTCCCTCACCGTGGCCCTGCCCATCCTCTCCGCCTGCGGGGTGGAGACGGCGGTGATGCCCACGGCGGTGCTGTCCACCCACACCGGGGGGTTTACCGGCTACACCTACCGGGACCTGACCGACGACATGCTCCCCATGGCCGAGCACTGGAAGAAGGAGGGCTGCTCCTTCGACGCGGTGTACAGCGGCTTTTTGGGCAGCCCAGAGCAGATCGGCATCGTGGCGGAGATTTTCGCCATGTTCCGGGAGAAGGGGGCCTTTGTGGCCGTGGACCCGGTGATGGGGGACGCGGGCAAGCTCTACGCCACCTACACCAAGGAGATGGCCGACGGCATGGGCACCCTGTGCCGCAGCGCCGACCTGGTGATGCCCAACTTCACCGAGGCCTGCCACATTCTGGGCATGCCCTACCGGGAGGGCCCCTACGAGGAGGCCTATGTGCGGGAGATTCTGGAACGGCTCTGCGCCATGGGGCCCAAAATGGCGGTGCTCACCGGGGTGTGGAGCGAGGACAGCCAGTTAGGGGCCGCCTGCCTGGACGCCGGTTCTGGGGAGCTGCAGTGGTGCATGGCCCCTCGGGTGCCCGGGGCCTACCACGGCACCGGGGACGTGTTCGGCTCCACCCTGGTGGCGGGGCTCCTAAACGGCATGGCCCTGTCCCAGGCCTGCCAGCTGGCGGTGGACTACACCCAGCGGGTCATCGTCACCACCCACCAGGTGGGGGGCGACCTGCGCATGGGCCCCAAGTTTGAGTGCCACCTGCCCTGGCTCTGCCAGAAGATGGCGGACTTCCGGGCGGGCCGGTAACAGCGCTTCCCGCCGGCCCCCGCCCTCTCCGCCCCCGCCTGCGGCGGGGGCGCCCTGGCGCCCACGGGCGCCAGGGCAGGCGCGGCGCAGCCGCGCCGGAGAGGGCGGGGGACCAGGGCAAGAGGGCAGCCACCCCGGGCACACAGCCCAAAGGCCCCCAAAAATTCTGTAAAAACCACGAATTTTGCCCCCGCCGCCCTTGCAAAAACGGGGGAAATAAGGTAAAATAAATAGAACTGCTTTTTCAAGTTAAAGCGCAAAAAGCGGCAGAGAAACCGTCTCCCGCCCAGGAGAGGCCGGGACGGCCGGGAAAGAAGGACAAAAAACCATGGAGACCAGGTTTTTCCAAAAAGACATCGAGACCATGAAGCGGGCGGACATCGAGGCCCTGCAGCTGGAGCGGCTGCGCTGGATGGTGGACTACTGCTACAACAACGTCCCCTTCTACCACGAGCGGCTGGGGGCGGCGGGCATCACCGCCGGGGAGAAGATCAAGACCCTGTCGGACATCCAGTACATCCCCTTCACCACCAAGGACGACATCCGGGACAACTACCCCTTCGGCATGCTGGCTGTGCCCATGAAGGACATCGTGCGCATCCACGCCAGCTCCGGCACCACGGGCAAGCCCACGGTGGGGGCTTATACCCGGGAGGACATTGAGAACTGGTCGGATTTTGTAGCCCGCCTGGTCACCGCAGTGGGCGTTACCGAAGAGGACATCATCCAGATCAGCTTCGGCTACGGCCTGTTCACCGGGGCTCTGGGGCTCCACTTCGGCCTGGAGAAGGTGGGGGCCACGGTCATCCCCGCCAGCTCCGGCAACTCGGAAAAGCAGCTGATGATGCTGCGGGACTTCGGGGTCACCGGCCTGGTGGCCACCCCCAGCTACGCCCTGTACCTGGGCGAGCTGGTGGCGGAGAGCCCCTACCCCAAAGAGGCCTACGCCAAGCTGAAGCACGGTATTCTGGGCAGCGAGGGCTGCACCGAGGAGATGCGCGCCCGCATCGAGGAGACCTTGGGCATCACCGTCTCCGACAACTACGGCATGACGGAGCTCACTGGGCCCGGCGTCTCCGGCGAGTGCTACCTGCGCCAGGGCCTGCACTTTGCGGAGGACGCCTTCCTGCCGGAGATCATCGACCGGGACACCCTGGAGCACAAGGCCCCTGGGGAGGCCGGGGAGCTGGTGGTCACCACCCTCACCCGCAAGGGCATGCCGGTGCTGCGCTACCGCACCAAGGACATCACCCGCCTGAACTACGAGCCCTGCGCCTGCGGCCGCACCCATGTGCGCATGGATAAGGTCATGGGCCGCACTGACGATATGCTCATCATCAAGGGCGTCAACGTGTTCCCCAGCCAGATCGAGAGCGTGCTGGTGGGCACGGAGAAGGTAGGTCCCCACTACCAGCTGGTGGTGCGGAAGAAGAACTTCCTGGACACCCTGGAGGTGAAGGTGGAGCTCACCGACGGCAGCCTGCTGGAGAGCTTCGGCGAGCTGGAGGCCCTGCAGAAGAAGATCCACGACCGGTTAAAGAGTGTGCTGGGCCTGGAGACCCGGGTCACCCTGGTCTCCCCCAAGAGCCTGGAGCGCTTCCAGGGCAAGGCCAAGCGGGTGCTGGACCTGCGCAGCCAGCCGGAGAAGTAAGAACCCCCGCTTTTCTGGAAGCTGTGGGTCTGCTGTTTGTTTTCCATCGACGTTTCCGTTGAACAACCATAGAGAGGAAGATCACCATGAAACAACTTTACCTGGGCAACGAGGCCGTTGCCCGAGGCCTGTACGAGGCCGGGGTGCGGGTGGCCTCTGCCTACCCGGGCACGCCCAGTACAGAGATCACCGAGGCCGCGGTCAAATACCCGGAGATCAGCTGCGAGTGGGCCCCCAACGAGAAGGTGGCCACCGAGGCCGCCTGCGGGGCCTCCATCGCCGGAGCCAGGTCCTTCTGCGCCATGAAGCACGTGGGCCTAAACGTGGCCGCCGACCCCCTGTTCACCATGAGCTACATCGGCGTAAACGGCGGTATGATGCTGGCCGTGGCCGACGACCCGGGGATGCACTCCTCCCAGAACGAGCAGGACTCCCGCAACTACGCCCGGGCGGCGAAGGTCCCCATGCTGGAGCCCGCCGACTCCGCCGAGTGCAAGGAGTTTACCAAGCTGGCCTATGGGCTTAGCGAGGAGTACGACACCCCCGTCATCCTGCGGCTCACCACCCGCATCGCCCACTCCCGCTCCATCGTGGAGACAGAGGACCGTCAGGACTTGCCCTTGAAGGAGTACCAGAAGGACCCCGCCAAAAACGTGATGCTCCCCGCCTTTGCCAAGCCCAAGCACGAGAAGGTGGAGGCCCGCACCCAGGCCCTCATCCGCTACGCGGAGACCACCCCCCTCAACCGGGTGGAGCTCAACGGCTCCAAAACCGGCGTCATCACTGCCGGGGCCTGCTACCAGTACGTGAAGGAGGCCATGGGCGACACCGTCAACTACTGTAAGCTGGGCCTGGTGTGGCCCCTGCCGGAGCAGCTTTTGAAGGGCTTCGCCGCACAGTGCGAGACCGTGTACGTGGTGGAGGAGCTGGACGACTTCATCGAGAACCACTGCAAGGCCCTGGGCCTTGCGGTCACCGGCAAGGAGAAATTCCCCCGCTGCGGGGAGTTCTCCCAGAAGTTGGTGAAAAAGCTCCTCACCGGGGAGGAGGCCAAGAGCGTGGCCCTGGAGGAGACCATCCCCGTGCGGCCCCCTGTCATGTGCTGCGGCTGCCCTCACCGGGGCGTGTTCTACGCCTTAAAGCGGGAGAAGGTCTACGTCAGCGGCGACATCGGCTGCTACACCCTGGGCGCTTCCGCGCCCCTTTCCGCCATGGACGCCTGCATCTGCATGGGCGCCTCTGTCTCGGCCCTCCACGGCTACAACAAGGCCCGGGGCCCCGAGGGGGAGAAGAAGGCGGTGGCCGTCATCGGCGACTCCACCTTCATCCACTCCGGCATCACCAGCCTCATCGACATCGCCTACAACGCCACCAACTCCGTGGTCATCGTGCTGGACAACTCCATCACCGGCATGACCGGCCACCAGCAGAACCCCACCACCGGGTACAACATCAAGGGCGACCCCGCCGCCGCCGTGGACCTGGAGGCTTTGTGCCGCGCCGTGGGCATCCGCCGGGTCACCGTGGTGGACCCCTACGATTTGAAGGAGGTCACCCGGGTGCTGAAGGAGGAGCTGGCCACCGAGGAGCCCTCGGTGATCATCAGCCGCCGGCCCTGCGCCCTGCTGAAGTACGTAAAGCACAAGCCCGCCCTGAAAGTGGAGCCGGAGAAGTGCATCGGCTGCAAGTCCTGCCTGGGGATCGGCTGCCCGGCCATCAGCCTGCGGGAGGGCAAGGCTGTGATCGACGGCACCCAGTGCGTGGGCTGCGGGGTGTGCACCTCCCTGTGCCCCAAGGGCGCCATCGGCTGAGGCCGGGTCCGGGCAGAACGACAGCGAATCCTGACGAATCAAAAGGTGGTCTATATGAAGAAAAGCGTTATGATCGTAGGCGTGGGCGGGCAGGGCACCCTGCTTGCCAGCCGTATTTTAGGCGACGCCATGATGAACCAGGGCTACGACGTGAAAGTCAGCGAGGTCCACGGCATGAGCCAGCGGGGCGGGTCCGTGGTGACCTACGTGCGCTGGGGCGACAAAGTGGCCTCCCCTGTCATCGAGACCGGCGAAGCCGACATCCTCCTGGCCTTCGAGCAGCTGGAGGCCGCCCGCTTCCTGCCCTATGTGAAGCAGGGCGGCGCAGTGGTCACTTCCACCCAAAAGATCGACCCCATGCCCGTGGTCACCGGGCAGATGGCATACCCCCAGGGCCTGCTGGAGGCCATCCAGGCCAAGGGCGTGAAGGTCCTGGCGGTGGACGCCCTGGGCCTGGCCGAGGAGGCCGGCTCCCAGAAGGCAGTGAACGTGGTGCTCATCGGCGCCATGGCCAAGCGCCTGGGCGGCGAAAAAGCTGATTGGCTGGCCGCCCTGGAGCGCTGCGTGCCCCCCAAGTTTTTGGAGATGAACCAGAAGGCCTTCGAGCTGGGCTACCAGGCCTGACGGTGCTTCTGCCCCCTGCCGGGCCTGCCCGGAAACCCTGATACAGAAAGAGGATGTGTGAACCCCATGCCAAACTATTTCCAGCCAGAAATCGAGTGCGCCTCCCGGGAGACGCTGCGGGAGATCCAGTCCCAGCGCCTGCGGGACATGGTAAAGCGCTGCTACGAGAACGTGCCCCTGTACAAGAAGCGCTTCGATGAGATGGGCCTGAAGCCCGAGGACATCCAGTCCATCGACGACCTGCACAAGCTGCCCTTCACCACCAAGCAGGACCTGCGGGATACCTACCCCTTCGGCCTGGTGGCCGTCCCCCGGGACGACCTGGCCCGGGTCCACGCCTCCTCCGGCACCACGGGCAAGCAGACCGTGGTGGCCTACACCGAGCACGACCTGGACGTGTGGGCCACTTCTGCGGCCCGGTCTATCGTGGGCTGCGGCGGCACTCACGAGGACTTCGTCCACGTGTCCTACGGCTACGGCCTGTTCACCGGCGGCCTAGGGCTTCACGATGGCGCGGAAAAGCTGGGGGCCACGGTGATCCCCGTCTCTTCCGGCAACACCAGCCGCCAGGTGCAGATTTTGCAGGACTACGGCTCCGACATCCTGGCCTGCACCCCCAGCTACGCCATGTACATCGGCGAGACCGTGCGGGACAAGGGCATCGACTCCCACAGCCTGCGGGTGCGCATCGGCATTTTCGGCGCCGAGCCCTGGACCGAGGAGATGCGCCGGGAGATCGAGAAGGCCCTGGCCATCAAGGCCTACGACATCTACGGCCTGTCGGAGATCGCCGGGCCCGGCGTGGCCTGCGAGTGCACCGAGCAGAACGGCATGCACGTCCAGGAGGACTTCTTCTACCCCGAGATTATCGACCCCGCCACCGGCGAGCAGCTCCCCGACGGCCAGGAGGGCGAGCTGGTGTTCACCTGCATCGGCAAGGAGGCCCTGCCCCTCATCCGCTACCGCACCCGGGACATCTGCTCCCTCACCCACGAGAAGTGCGCCTGCGGCCGCACCACCGTGCGCATGACCAAGCCCAAGGGCCGCACCGACGACATGCTCATCATCCGGGGCATCAACGTGTTCCCCAGCCAGATCGAGAGCGTGCTTCTGGACCTGGGCATGGACCCCAACTACCGGATGATCGTGGACCGAAAGAACAACCTGGACACCCTGGAGGTGCAGGTGGAGATGAACGAGTCCCTCTTCTCCGACACGGTGCGCAACCTGGAGCGGGTGGAGCAGACCATCGCCAACGCCCTGCACTCCACCTTGAACATCGCCGCCAAGATCACCCTCCTGGAGCCCAAGTCCATCGAGCGCAGCGAGGGCAAGGCCAAGCGGGTCATCGACAAGCGGAAGCTGGTGTGATTTTCTTCCCGCCCGCCTCGACAAATCCTTTCCCGTATGCTATACTGAACATAACGAGAGGACCGCTATCTTTTGGAAGGAGTTGACAGTATGCAGATCCAACAGCTTTCTGTGTTCGTAGAGAACAAGCCCGGCCGCCTGGCGGAAATCACCGAGGCCCTGGCCGGGGCCGGCGTGGACATCCGCGCCATCTCCGTGGCGGATACCAGCGATTTCGGCATCCTGCGGGTGATCGTGGACAAGCCCCAGCAGGCCGTGGAGGCCTTGAAATCCCACGGGATGACCGTGTCCCTCACCAATGTGATCGCCGTGGGCTTCGACGACAGGCCCGGCTGCTTTGCCTCTGCGGTGCGGCTGCTGGCGGACAAGGGCTTCGACATGGAGTACATGTACGCCTTCATCAGCCGGGACAAGGGCAAGGCCTACGTCATCATCCGGGTCAGCCAGGGCGAGAAGGCCGCCGAGACCCTGAAGGCCAACGGCTTCGAGATCCTGGAGCAGTCCGCGCTGGACAATATGTGAGTATAAGCTAGGCCCCTGCGCCCACCCCGGCGCGGGGACCCACCCCATCCCTCCGGCCCCCGCCTGTGTTTTGCAGGCGGGGGCCATTTTTTTGCTGTGATTTTTGGCGCGCAGATATACTTGTTTTGGAAGAGGAAGCCTCACTGACGCGGAAAGAAATTTCTTTTTTCTGCTCAGTTCTTCAAAGGGGGGCGCACCCCCCTTGTATCCCCCCCACGGGGGAGAGGTCTCACCTGCCGGTTCGGTCGGCGTTGGGAAAGCGCCACCGGCGCTTAACGCCTCCCCCGCACCCCCTCCTACGAGGCGTAAATTTTTATCTTGCCGCGAGTTTCGCGGATGCGAAACTCGACCGAGCAAGTCGAACGGCAGTGAGACTTGGCTCGTGCGCACATCCCCCCAAGGGCACGCTTGACCCGGGTGTACAGTAAAAATGACCCGTTTTTCTCTGTTGGAAACCCCTTTGTAGTAAGCCCAGGCTGAGCGGGTCCTTCCGGGGACGAATAAGCCAAAGTTTCGTGCCAGCGAGACTTGATTCGCCCCTCTCAGTCACGGCTTCGCCGTGACAGCGTCTCGCCTGCCTCCCTCCTTGAGGGAGGTGGCCCGGCAAAGCCGGGTCGAAGGGAGTCTAAATGGGGATTGCCGGCGGGGGAGGGAAGAGGAGAGGAACCCCCAGCCACCTTTGGCCCCGTCTCACCCGCCTCCGCCCGCGCGGTCACGCGCCGCGCCCCCTGTCACGCCCTGCCCTGGCCGCGCATACCCTGTAGCAAGGGGACAAGGTCCCCGAAATCTACAGAAAAGAGGGAATTCACTTGGCAGAAGAGATCACCGGCATGGCCTGCGGCCTGTACGAGGCCCTGAGCCCCCTGCCCCAGGACCCGGTGCCCGCTATGGCCTACGTGCCCTACCAGCAGTGGACCGGGGAGCTCCACCAGGCGGAGCGCGCCCTGGACGCCGGCACCCTGTTCCCGGTGCTGGATAAGCCCTTTACCGGCAGAAGGGGGGCGCCCCGATGAGCGAGGAACAACTGCTGCGCAAGCGCTATTACGCGGCCCAATTCGCCGTGTGGGAGCTCCACCTGTTTTTGGACACCCACCCCAACAACAAAGAGGCAGCCCGCCGCCTGGAAGAGCACCAGGGCCGGGCCGCCCAGCTGAAGCGGGAATTTGAGGAGAAATACGGCCCCATCGGGGAGATGGGCCCCAACACCAGCCGCTGGGCCTGGGTCAGCGACCCCTGGCCCTGGGAAAAGGAGGGGAACTAAATGTTTGTCTACGAAAAGCGATTGCAGTACCCCATCCGCATCAAGAACCCCAACCCCAAGCTGGCGAAGCTCATCATCAGCCAGTACGGCGGCCCCCACGGGGAGATCGGCGCGTCCCTGCGGTACCTCAGCCAGCGGTACGCCATGCCCACCCCCGAGCTGAAAGCCATCCTCACCGACATCGGCACCGAGGAGCTCTCCCACCTGGAGATGGTGGGCACCATCGTGTACCAGCTCACCCGCAACCTCACCCCCCAGCAGATCCAGGAGGCGGGCTTCGACACCTACTTTCTGGACCACACCACCGGAGTGTACCCGGTGGCGGCCTCGGGGATGCCCTTCAGCGCCCAGACCTTCTCCGTCACCGGCGACACCATCGCCGACCTCCAGGAGGACATGAGTGCCGAGCAGAAAGCCCGGATGACCTACGACAATATCCTCCGCTTCGCCGATGACCCGGACGTGCGGGATCCCATCAAGTTCCTGCGGGAGCGGGAGATCGTCCACTTCCAGCGCTTCGGCGAGGGGCTGCGTATCCTCACCGACAAGCTGGACAGCAAGAATTTCTACGCCTTCAACCCCTCCTTCGACAAGCCCTGACAGCCGGGGAGGCGACGCCCGCCTGGGGAGACCCGGGCGGGCATCTTTTTTTGAAAAAACAGGGGAGACCCCCTTGACAAACTCGGGGCAGCTGCCTATACTATAAATGAACAATCGTTCAAATGAAAGGATGTTGTAATATGCCGGAACGGAAAACAGCGCCGGGCTGCGATTTCCTCTTTGTCCACCAGGACATTGTGGACCGGGTGAACAGCGCCATGCCCGGGGAGGAGGAGCTCTTCGACCTGGCGGAGCTGTTCAAAGTGTTCGGGGATTCCACCCGCATCAAAATTTTGTACCTGCTCTTCGAGGCGGAGATGTGCGTGTGCGACATCGCCCAGCTGCTGGGTATGACCCAGTCGGCCATCTCCCACCAGCTGCAGGTGCTGAAAAAGAGCAAGCTGGTGAAATACCGCCGGGAGGGCAAGACCGTGTTCTACTCGTTAGCCGACGACCATGTGCGCGCCATTCTGGGCCAGGGCATGGACCACGTCACCGAATAAACCAAAACGATTCTAGGAGGCACTCACCATGAAAAAGACCTACCAGCTCACCGACCTGGACTGCGCCAACTGCGCCGCCAAAATGGAGACCGCCATCAAGAAGATCGACGGGGTGTCCGACGCCTCTGTCAGCTTCCTCACCCAGAAGATGACCGTGGATGCCGACGACAGCCGGTTCGACGAGATCATGAAGCAGGTAGTGAAGGCCTGCAAAAAGGTGGAGCCCGACTGCGTCATCAACCTGAAATAAATAGGCGCTGCGCAAAATCAAAGCTGAAGGACTTGAGAGGTATGACTAGAAAACAGAAGAAAATGCTGGCCCGCATCGTCATCAGCGCGGTATTGCTGGTAGCCGCCGTGCTCATCCCCTACAGCGGCACCTGGCGGTTTTTGCTGTTCTTCCCCGCCTATTTCACCATCGGCTGGGACGTGTTGTGGAAGGCCGCCCGGAACATCGCCCATGGCCAGGTATTCGACGAGAACTTCCTCATGGCCCTGGCCACGGTGGGGGCCTTCTGCACCGGCTTTTTCGGGGAGGGGGAATACCCCGAGGCCGTGTTCGTCATGCTGTTCTACCAGGTGGGGGAGCTGTTCCAGAGCTACGCCGTGGGCAAGTCCCGCAAGTCCATCGCCAGCCTGATGGACATCCGCCCGGACTACGCCAACGTGGAGCGTGAGGGCCAGCTGGTCCAGGTGGACCCGGAACAGGTGGCCATCGGGGACGTGATTACCGTCAAGGCCGGGGAGAAGGTGCCCCTGGACGGGGTGGTGCTGGAGGGCAGCTCCTCCCTGAACACCGCCGCCCTCACCGGGGAGTCCCTGCCCCGGGAGGTGGGCCCCGGGGACAGCGTCATCAGCGGCTGCGTAAACCAGAGCGGCCTGCTGCGAGTGCAGGTGACCAAGGCCTTCGGGGAGTCCACCGTGGCGAAGATTCTGGACCTGGTGGAGAACTCCAGCAGCAAGAAGGCCAAGGCGGAGAACTTCATCACCAAATTTGCCCGGTACTACACCCCAATCGTGGTCATCGCCGCCGTGGCCCTGGCGGTGCTGCCGCCCCTGTTCTTTGGCCAAAGCTGGGCGGACTGGCTCCAGCGGGCCCTGACCTTCCTGGTGGTCTCCTGCCCCTGCGCCCTGGTGATCTCCGTGCCCCTCAGCTTCTTCGGGGGCATCGGCGGGGCCTCCCGGCAGGGCATCCTGGTGAAGGGCGGCAACTATTTGGAGGCCCTGGCCGCCACGGAAGTGGTGGTGTTCGATAAGACCGGCACCCTCACCCAGGGGGTGTTCCACGTCACCGCCATCCACCCCGACCAGTACAGCCAGGCCCAGCTGCTAGAGCTGGCCGCCCTGGCGGAGAGCTACTCCGACCACCCCATCTCCCGCTCTTTGAAGGAGGCCTACGGCAAAGAGCTGGACACCTCCCGGGTGGGTGAGGTGGAGGAGCTCTCCGGCCATGGGGTGCGGGCCCGGGTGGACGGGAAACTGGTGTGCGCCGGCAACGATAAACTGATGGAGGAGATCGGCGCGGGGTGGCGCCCCTGCCACCACGTGGGCACCACGGTGCACGTGGCGGTGGACGGGGTCTATGCCGGGCATATCGTCATCTCCGACCGGGTGAAGCCCGACGCCAAAGCCGCTGTCGCCGCCCTGAAGGCCCAGGGGGTAAAAAAGACCGTCATGCTCACCGGGGACACCAAAGCCGTGGGGGAGAGCGTGGCCAAGGAGCTGGGCCTGGACCAGGCCTACACCCAGCTGCTCCCCGGGGATAAGGTGGAGAAGGTGGAGGCCCTGCTCCTGGAAAAATCCCCCAAAGGGAAGCTGGCCTTCGTGGGGGACGGCATCAACGACGCGCCGGTGCTCTCCCGGGCGGACATCGGCATCGCCATGGGGGCCCTGGGCTCAGATGCCGCCATCGAGGCTGCGGACATCGTCCTCATGGACGACAAGCCCTCCAAGATCGCCAAGGCCATGGAGATCTCCAAGCGCACCCTGGGCATCGTGCGGCAGAACATCGTGTTCGCCCTGGCTGTCAAGGTGCTGGTGCTGCTCCTCAGCGCCTTCGGCCTCTCCAATATGTGGCAGGCGGTGTTTGCCGACGTGGGCGTCATGGTCCTGGCCATCCTGAACGCCTCCCGGGCCCTGAAGGCCGGCCGGGAGGAGACCGCAGCGCTGTAAGCGAAAAAAGGACCGCCGTACACACGGCGGTCCTTTTGCTGCGCTCACAGGTCGTTGATGGCCCCGGCGATGGTCTCCAGAAAGGCCTCCTCCCCAAAGGTGTTCAGCTTGAAGAAGGTGGCCTGGCTGCCCCCGGAGGTGATGGCGGTGAGAAAGTAGCTGCCATTGGCCCCCGCCAGGGTGAGGCTCATGCTCACCCGGTTGCCGCCGGTCCAGCTGTACCGCTCGTAGACCCGCACCGCGCAGCGGAAGTCCCCTTGGCTGTAGTCGCTGCCGTCCTCGTAGCTGGCGGACATGCTGCCCCCCAGCACCGCCTGGTGCAGGTGTTCCAGAATGGCGTCAAAGTCGCCTGTGACCTGTTTGACGTATTTTGCCATAGCGTGCTCCTTTCCCCGTCAACCCCGGTTTGCCAGGGCCTGTTCCAAAAGCCGCCGCACCTCCTCCAGGGAGGAAAAGGGCGGCAGGCCTGCCTCCTTGGCTGTCTCCCGGAGGATGTCCGGCCCGAAGTCGTGGACGGCGAGGCCGTCCAGAACCCCCTGGACAAAGGCCTCCCGGTCCTCCCCGGCCCAGAGCTTCAGCAGCAGGGGGTCCCGCTGGAACAGCCCCAGGGCCAGGGGCGGCAGCTCGTACCAGGCGGGGGCCAGGCAGGCGTCCGCCCAGTCGATGAGCACAGGCCGGCCTTTTTCGTCCACCAGCACGTTCTCCCCGGTCAGGTCCCCGTGGACCAGCACAGGCTCCGCCAGGTCCACCGCCCGGGCCCGGGCCTGCAGCTCCTCTGCCAGGGCAGGGGCCACGTGGGCCAGCCGGGGGTTTTCCCTGCCCCGCCGCCGCAGATCCACCGGGGGGATGAGCCCCGGGGCGGGCCGGTTGACCAGCGCCAGCAGCTCCTTGAGCTGCCGGGCGAAAAACTCCTTTTCCCGGGGGGAGGCAGTGGGCAGCCAGTCTCCTGCCTCTCGCCCGGGGCAAAACTGGGTGACCAGGTAGTAAAAATCGTACTTGTCCCGCACCAGCCCCTGGGCCAGGAGCTTCGGCACCGGCACCCCCAGCTTTGTGAGATGGCCGCACACCGCCGCCTCATTCCGGAAATCCGGTTCCGGGTCCAGGCCGGACTCCCGGGGGAAGAACACCTTCACCACCAGGTCCCCGCAGCGGAACACCCCGTTGGTGCCGGGGGTCAGGTTTTGCAGGGGCGCAAAGGGCAGCCCCTCCCGGCGGAAAATTTCCCGCACCAGGGGCGTAAACGCGGGGATGGACTGGAACACCCGCCCCCAGTCGTCCCAGTTTTGGATGGTCTCGGAGAACAGCATGGCGGCCCCTCCTTTTTGTCCATCATAGCACAGCCCGGGCTATCTGGCAACAAAAACCTCCCCCGCACCGCGGGGGAGGTCCTGATCAGCCAAAGGCCTGTTTGATCTTCTCCAGCTCCTCCCGGGTCTCCACCCAGTTCTCCACGTAGCCGCAGGAGCAGCACACGTAGCGGATCACCGGGATCTTCCCGAACAGGGTGGCGGCGCTGGTGTAGATGTTGTTCCCGCTGGCGTAGCGGCCCGGGTGGTCCGGCACCCGGACGATGTGGCTGCCGCCGCACTTGGGGCATCGGTTGGTATATCGCATATCAAAACTCCATTTTCCGATAGAAATGCAGGGTGAGGAAGAACGAGCCCACATACAGGGCCACCACCGCCAGGGCGGCGAAGGGCGCCAGGGCCCCGGCGTTCTGCTCCACAAAGTCGAAGGCGGAGCGGATGGCCTCGTCGCTCCAAACGCCCAGGCGGTTGAGGCCGAAGAGCAGCGCCATGGGCACGAAGATCATCCCCATAAACACCGCCACCACGAAGTTCTGCCCCAGCTTCAGGCACACGGGGATCATCACCGCCTGGAACAACAGGGTGAGGCTCAGGAACACCGGGTAGCTCCAGGCGGGCATGGGGGAGCCCAGCCCCAGATTGTCGGCGATGACGATGAGATTCATCACCGCGGTGCTCACCAGCCCGGCGATGTATTTGGACAGCACCACCTTCCCCCGGCTGATGGGGGAGGCGCAGATGAATTTGTTCCACCCGTTGGCCTTGTCGTAGTGGATGGAGTAGCAGGGCACCATGCAGCCCAGGGAGAGCAGCACCCCGACAGCGGGCCCCAGCATCTCCTCCTGACCGATGACCAGGTTGAATACACAGAAGACTAAGACGAACCCAAGGGTCATTAGCAGCTCTTTCTTCGCGGAATACACGTCCTTATACAGTAAACCCAGCATTTAGATCTTCTCCTTTCCCGGCTTCTTCCCCTTGATGGAGTAGAGCATCAGGTCGTCCAAGGTGGCGCTCTCCACCGCCAGGTCCCCGGGCATCTCATAGCGCTTTACCAGGGCGGTCACCCCGAAGTCGCTGTCCCGGTAGCCCACCACCGTGGCGGGAGCCAACTCCGCCAGCTGTTCCCTGCTGCCGTGGAACAGGCCGTAGGTCTCCAGCAGGGTGTCCTTCTCCCCGGAGAGGAAGATTTTCCCCTGGTGGATGAAGGTGATGTAGTCGGCAATCTTCTCCAGGTCCCCGGTGATGTGGGAGGACAAGAACACGCTGTGGCCCTCGTCCTGGATGTAGTCGTAGAGGATGTCTAAGATGTCGTCCCGCACGATGGGGTCCAGCCCGGAGGTGGCCTCGTCCAGCAGCAAGAGCTTCGCCCCGTGGGACAGGGCCGCCGCCAGGGACAGCTTCATCACCATGCCCCGGGAGTAGGCCTTGATCTTTTTGCCCGATTCGATCTGGAACCGCTCCAGGTAAGCCCGGTAGGCAGCCCCGTCCCAGTGCTTGTAGATCTTGGACAGGACCTTCCCCAGCTGGAGGGCGTTCATCTCCGGGGGGAAGAAGCCGGAATCCAGCACCAGCCCCACCTCTTCCATCACAGAGCGGTCGGCGGCGGGGTCCCGCCCCAGCAGGCGGATGTCACCGCTGTCCTTTTCGATGAGCCCCAGCATGGCCTTGATGGTGGTGCTCTTCCCGGCACCGTTCTCCCCGATAAAGCCCATGATGCACCCCATGGGCAGGGTGAGGCTGACCCCGTCCAGGGTAAATGATTCATATTCCTTGCGCAAGTTCCGCAATTCAATGGCGTTGGTCATAACTGATGTTCCTTTCCTAAGGTTCCTCCCAGAGCAGCTCCAAAGCGGAGAGCAGTTCCTCCTTGGTCATGCCGCAGAGGGCGGCGGCTTTTGCCGCCTCGGCCAGGTGGTGCTCCACCTGGCGCAGCTGCTCCTCCCGCAGAAATTCGGCGTTCTTCCCCGCCACAAAGCTCCCCTTGCCGGTGAGGGTGTACAAAAACCCCTCCCGCTCCAGCTCCTCGTAGGCGCGCTTGGTGGTGATGACGCTGATGCGCAGCTCCTTGGCCAGCAGCCGCATGGAGGGGAGAGGGTCCCCTTCTTTCAGCTGCCCGGCGAGGATCAATGCTTTGATCTGCTCGGTGATCTGTTCGTAGATGGGCTTCCCGTTCTGGTTGCTGATGCTGATGTTCACGGCATCTACTTCCTTTCCACCGCGCCTGCCCAGGGGGCCGTTCCCGGATGAGGGCGGCAATATTCCTTCGCGAACGAAATATTGTATATATACAGTATATACAATATCTACGGTTTGTCAAGGGGGCGGCAAAAAGTTTTTTTGGCGGCCCGGGACGGCTTTGGGCGGGGCTTCTGGGGAGCGAGGGCCAGCGAGAAACTCCCCGACTTGCGCAAAGCGCAAGTCAGCCCCTCGAAAAGAGGGGCCAGCCGCCAAAGGCGGCTGGGGGGAGTTTCCCGCTCCCAGCCCCACCCAAACCGCACTGGTATTCCGTGCCGGTTTGTGCTATACTGTTCCAAAAGGAGGTGCCGGGATGGAACAGGCAAAATTCGGGGCGGTGCTGCTGGCCGCGGGGAACTCCACCCGTATGGGCGGCAGCCGGTCGAAGGTGCTGGAGGAGCTGGGGGGCAGGCCGGCCTTGTGCCGGTCTCTGGAGGTGCTGGACCGCTGCCCCCTCATCGGGGAGATCTGCCTGGTGTGCCGGGAGCAGGACCGGGGGGACATGCTCCCCTTGACTTCGGGCCTCGCGACCCCGGTGCGGGTGGTGTCCGGCGGGGCCCAGCGCCAGGACTCGGTGGAGCAGGGCGTGAAGGCCCTCACCGGCCCCTGGGAGTATGTGGCCATCCACGACGGGGCCCGGCCCCTGGTGACGGAGGAGGTCCTGGCAGCCGTGTGCCGGGACGCCATGGCCTATGGGGCCGCCACCGCCGCCGTGCCCAGCAAGGACACCTGCAAGCTGGCGGATGAGGCGGGCTTTGTGGCCGCCACCCCCGCCCGGGACAGGCTGTGGGCGGTGCAGACCCCCCAGGCCTTTTCCCTGGCCCTGTACCGGGAGGCCCTGGGGAAGGCCCGGGCCGCGGGCCAGAGCTACACCGACGACTGCCAGCTCATCGAGGCCGCGGGGGGCAAAGTCAAATTGACCATGGGGGACTACCGGAACATCAAGCTCACCACCCCCGAGGACCTGTTGGCCGCCCGGGCCTACCTGGGCGGGGAAGGAGGGAAAAAGACCGTGCGCATCGGCTATGGGTACGACGTCCACCGGCTGGTGGAGGGGCGGAAATTGATTCTGGCCGGGGTGGAGGTGCCCTTTGAGAAGGGCCTTTTGGGCCACTCCGACGCGGACGTCATCGCCCACGCAGTGGCGGACGCCCTGCTGGGGGCGGCGGCTTTGGGGGACATCGGCCACCTGTTCCCGGACACAGACCCCCGCTACGCCGGGGCGGACAGCCTGAAGCTCCTGGGCGAGGTGTGCCGCCTGCTCCGGGAGAAGGGTTTTTCCATCGGCAATATCGACGCCACCCTGCTGGCCCAGCGGCCCAAAATCGCCCCCCATATTTCGCGGATGCGGGAGAACCTGGCGGCGGCCTGCGGCATCGCCGTGGACCAGGTGAGCGTAAAGGCCACCACCGAGGAGCGCCTGGGCTTCACCGGCCGGGAGGAGGGCATGGCCGCCTCCGCGGTGTGCCTGCTGGAGCGGTGAGCCGCGCCCGCCATAAAATTATAATAAGAGCCCGCCTTCCTGGGACCGCCGTTTCCGGCGGTCCCTTTTCGCTGCCGCCATAGCACAGGAGCCTCTTTCCGCATAGTATGGCAATAAGACCGAAAATCGGGAAAGATAAGACGAGGTGATCGGTATGGGCAAGCCCTTGCTTGTGGTGAGCTCTGTCACATATGCCATGAAGAGCCGGGACCTCCTCTCCGCCCGGGGGTTCCGGGCCTATGTGGAGCGCATCCCCCGCACCCGGGAGACCGGCTGCGGCTACGGTGTCTACGTGCCCCAGGGGGCGGACGAGGCGGAACGCATCTTAAAAGAGAACGGGGTCCGCATTTTGGGCAGGATGGAACAGGAGGGGAGACCATGATCTATCTGGACAACAGCGCCACCACCTACCCCAAGCCGCCCCAGGTGCGGCAGGCGGTGGCCCGGGCTTTGGGGGAGCTGGGGGCCAACCCGGGCCGGGGCGGCTACCCCATGAGCCAGCGCACCGCCCAGGCCGTGTACCGCTGCCGCTGCCTGGCGGCGGAATTTTTCGGCGCGCCAGGGCCGGAGTGCGTCATCTTCCAGCCCAGCTGCACCCAGGCACTGAACCTGGTGCTGAAGGGCAGCCTGAAGCAGGGGGACCACGTGGTGGTCTCCGATTTGGAGCACAACGCGGTGATGCGGCCCCTCACCGCCCTTTCTGCCCGGGGGGTGACCTACACCCTGGCCAAAACCGTCCCCGGGGACAACGACGCCACCCTGGACGCCTTCCGCCAGGCCATGGGCCCCCGCACTAAGCTGGTGGTGTGCACCCAGGCCTCCAACGTGTTCGGCTTCCGGCTGCCGGTGGAGCGTATTGCCGCCCTGTGCCATCAGTACGGGGCAAAGCTGTGTGTAGACGCCGCCCAGAGCGCCGGCCTGGTGCCCATCCACCTCCAGCGGGACGGCATCGACTACCTGTGCTGCGCGGGTCACAAGGGGCTTTACGGCCCCATGGGGGTGGGGCTTCTGGTGCTCCGGGACCCGGCGGACGGCCTTACCCCCTTGGTGGAGGGCGGCACGGGCACCCAGTCCCGGAGCCTGGCTCAGCCCGAGGACTCCCCCGAGCGCTACGAGAGCGGCACCCTGAACGTGCCGGGCATCGCGGGCTTGGAGGCGGGCCTCCTGTTCGTCCGCCGCCAGGGGCCCCAGGCCCTCTGCCAGAAGGAGCTGGCCCTGCTGGCCCGGCTGCACCGGCAGCTGGCCGGGCTCCCCGGGGTGGAGCTGTACACAGAAGAACCCCGGGCCCCCTATTTCCTGCCGGTGCTGTCCTTCAACCTCCGGGGCATGGAGAGCGAGGCGGTGGGGGAGCGCCTGGGGCAGGCGGGGATCGCCGTGCGGTGTGGCCTGCACTGCGCCCCCCTGGCCCACCAGAAGCTGGGCACCCAGCAGGGCACAGTGCGGGTGTCCCCCTCGGCCTTCACCCGCCGGGAGGAGATCGACGCCCTGGCCCGGCAGGTGGGCCGCCTCTGCCGGGAGAAAGTTTGAGAAGTAGCGGGAAAATACTTTTCTTTCTCTTTTTTCTATGATAAAATAACAGAGAATGGGTGCGAGGCGCCCACAACGGAAGGAAAACATCCCTTTGCGGGGGACTTTTTCTGCGAAAGGAAAGAAAGGAGTGACGGCAGTGGACTCGGTGCTGGAATCCCTCATGCGGTTGGGCGATGCCATCTACAGCTCCGCGCGGAACTTCACGCTGCGGGACGCGGTAGACGTGCTCATCGTCACCTTCCTGCTCTACGAGCTCATCAAGCTGGTGCGGGACACCCGGGCGGGCCAGCTGGTCAAGGGCATCATCCTGCTGGTGGCCCTGTTCCTGGTATCCCACTATTTCAACTTCCTCATGCTCAACCAGATTTTGCGGGCGTTCGTCCAGTCCGCCATCATCGTGGTGGTCATCCTGTTCCAGCCGGAGATCCGCAAGGCGCTGGAGCAGGTGGGCCACAGCAACGTGGTAAAATCCCTGGGCAGCGCCGTGGGCGGCAAGGACAGGGAGGCCCAGAACCAGGCGCTGCGCAAGGCCATCAGCGGCGTGGCGGACGCCACCGCCATCCTCCAGAAGCTGCGCATGGGGGCGCTCATCGTGTTCGAGCGCCAGACCAAGCTGGGGGAGATCGCCGAGACAGGCACCGTGGTGGAGGCAGAGCCCTCCGCCCAGCTCATCGCCAATATCTTCTTCAATAAGGCGCCCCTCCACGACGGGGCCATGATTATCCGGGACGGCAGCATCTACGCGGCGGGGTGCATTTTGCCCCTCACCAGCAACGACAACGTCAGCGCCGAGCTGGGCACCCGCCACCGGGCCGCCCTGGGCATGAGTGAGAATTCCGACGCCGTGGTGGTGGTGGTCTCCGAGGAGACCGGGCAGATCTCCATCGCCATGGGGGGCAAGCTGACCCGCAACTACACCCGGGCCACCCTGGCCGATCGGCTGGAGGAACTGCTCATCGGCAGCCCCGAGAGCAGCGCTTCCGGCGGCAAGCGGATCTTGGGCAAGCTGGGCCTGCGCGGGGCCAAGAGGGGAGGCGGTCAGCATGGCTGAGGACAAGCGCTTCCCCCCGGAAGAGCAGGAACAGCAGGAGGGCAAGGGCAGGCTGAGCCTGCACAACCTGTTCTACCACAACACCTTTGTGCTCATCTTCTCCTTCGTGGTGTCCGTCATCGCCTGGTTCATTATGTACCAGTACAGCGGAGAGTCCCGCACCTATATGGTGTACGACGTGCCCATCACCACCCTCTACTCCTCCGAGGCGGAGGCCGAGGGCCTGCGGGAGTTCAACAAATCTTACAGCACCGTGGACGTGGAGGTCTCGGGCAACAGCCTCATCACCAGCCGGCTCACCGCCGCGGACTTCACCGCCACCATCTCCGTGAACCCCAGCTCCAGCAAGGTGACGGGCAACACCCTGCAGCGCATGTCCGTGCCGGTGCGGGTGGTGAAAAACGCCGCCCAGGCGGACTACGAGATCGTGTCGGTGAGCCCCGAGGAGGTCACCGTGGAGTACGACCGCTACAAAGAGGCCTCCTTCCCCATCGAGCAGGAGATCACCTACAGCGCGGGCAGCGGGTACTATGCCGCGGCCCCGGTGCTGTCGGAGGAGTCGGTGGTCATCTCCGGACCCGAATCCTCTGTGAATAAGATCAGCCGGGTGGCGGTAAGCCGCACCCTGGACACCCCCCTGGAGGAGAGCGCCAGCTTCTCCGCCTCCTTAAAGCTGTACGACCAGGACAACCAGGAGATCACCAACACAGGAGACCTGTACCTGTCCTCCAGCCTGGAGAGCGTGGACGTGAGCATCACGGTGATGAACCGCAAGACCGTGCCCCTTACGGTGAGCACTTTGCGCCAGCCCTCCAACTTCTCCAGCTCCCGCATCACCATCGAGCCCGCCCAGATCGACATTGCCGGGGCCAAGGAGGTGCTGGATGAGATCCAGGAGATCCAGCTGGATACGGTCGTCGATTTTGGCCGGCTGGACCTGGGCCAGGAGAACAGCTTTGTGTCGGACATCACCCTGCCCGCCGGCGTGCGCAACCTGACCAACGTGGGGGACAATGTGGTGAGCCAGGCTACCGTCACCGTGAACCTCAACGGCTACCAGCAGGTCACGGTCACCGTGCCCGAGGAGAACATCCAGACCACCAACACCCCCGCCGGGAAAGAGGTGGAGCTCACCACCCAGACCCTGGACGTGAGCATCATCGGGCCCGAGGCCCAGGTGACCAACATCACCGGGGAGATGCTCTCGGTGGTTGCCGACCTGAACAACTTCGGCAGCCGCACCGGCAGCGTGGAGGTGCCTGTCACCGTGTCCATCTCTGGCAGCGAGGCGGACTCCTGCTGGGTGGTGGGCACCTATGTGGTGGCCGTGGACCTGGAGGAACCGGAGACCGCCCTGGCCATGACCAGGACCCGGACATCCACCGCCTCCCGGGTAGAGGCCGCGCCCCAGGAATAGAATCGCCAGAAACAGGGAGGGAAGCTGTCCCCAGGGACAGCTTCCCTCTTTTTCCCGTCCAAAAGAAGGGGCGGGGGCTATGCAAGTCTTTTGAAAAGGTGTATAATATAAAATTAGTTTGTTCCAACCGGGAAAGGAGGCCATGGCCATGGATGTGCGCGTGGGCGACGTACTGCGGATGAAAAAGCCCCACCCCTGCGGCAGCAGCGAGTTTACCGTGCTGCGGGTGGGGATGGATTTCAAAATCAAGTGCAACGGCTGCGGGAGAGAGGTCATGCTCCCCCGGCTGAAATGCGAGAAGAACATCAAGAAGATCCTCCGGGAGGAGCCCGGGGAGCAGTAGCTGCTTTCTCGAACCTGGGATCACACCATATTCGGGAAAGGAAAGAGCTGCTATGTTTGAAAATTTACAGGTATTCGAGAACCGCTACGAGGAGCTGAACGCCAAGCTCTACGACCCGGCAAGCGCCGCGGACCGGGAGCTGTTCGCCGCCCTGATGAAGGAGCACAAGGAGCTGGAGCCCATCGTGGAGGCCTACCGGGCCTGGCGCCAGTGCCGGCAGGACCTGGCCGGGGCCAGGGAGCTGCTGGAGGACACCCACGACCGGGACCTGCGGGAGCTGGCCCAGGAGGAGATCAAGGAGGGCGAGGGGAAGCTCCAGGAGCTGGAGGAGCGGCTGAAAGTGCTGCTTTTGCCCAAAGACCCCAACGACGGGAAGAACGTCATCGTGGAGATTCGGGGGGGCACTGGCGGCGAGGAGGCCGCCCTGTTCGCCTACGACCTCTACCGCATGTACACCGCCTATGCCGAGCGCCGGGGCTGGCGCACGGAGATTGTCTCTTTAAACGAGACGGAGCTGGGGGGCTTTAAGGAGGTCAGCTTCCTGGTGGACGGGGAGGGGGCCTACTCCCGGCTGAAGTTCGAGAGCGGCGCCCACCGGGTCCAGCGTGTGCCGGAGACCGAGACCCAGGGGCGCATCCACACCTCGGCGGCCACCGTGGCTGTGCTGCCCGAGGCCGAGGAGGTGGAGGTGGACATCGACCCCAAGGACCTGCAGATCGACACCTTCCGTTCCAGCGGGGCGGGGGGGCAGCACATCAACAAGACCTCCTCGGCCATCCGGGTCACCCACCTGCCCACGGGCATGGTGGTGGAGTGCCAGGACGAGCGCAGCCAGTACAAGAACAAGGATAAGGCCCTAAAGGTCCTGCGGGCCCGGCTTTTGGACCAGGAGCGGGCCAAGGCCAGCTCCCAGATCGCCCAGGAGCGGAAGAGCCAGGTGGGCAGCGGCGACCGGTCCGAGCGCATCCGCACCTACAACTTCCCCCAGTCCCGGGTGACGGACCACCGCATCGGCCTCACCCTCTACAAGCTGGAAGAGGTGCTGGCCGGGGACCTGGACGAGATCATCGACAGCCTCATCGCCGCGGACCGGGCCGCCAAGCTGGAGGCCCAAGAGTGAAGCTACGCCTGTTGGCGGGATAGGATGCTTGCCTATGAAACACACGATTTTGCTGAAAGGGGACCGGCCCCAGGACTTGAAAAAGGCCGGGGAGCTCCTGCGGGCGGGGGGCCTGGTGGCCATCCCCACCGAGACGGTGTACGGCCTGGCCGCCAACGCTTTGGACGGAGCGGCGGTCAAGGCCATCTACCAGGCCAAGGGCCGCCCCTCGGATAACCCCCTCATCGTCCATATCTGCGACTTTGGCCAGCTGCCCCCCCTGGTGCGGGAGGTGCCGGAAGCCGCCAAACAGCTGGCCCAGGCCTTCTGGCCCGGGCCCCTCACCATCATCCTGAAAAAGTCGGGCCTGGTGCCCGCCGAGACCAGCGGCGGCCTGGATACGGTGGCGGTGCGGTTCCCCGCCCACCCGGTGGCCCAGGCGGTCATCCGGGAGGCCGGGGTGCCCCTGGCGGCCCCCTCGGCCAACCTCTCCGGCCGGCCCAGCCCCACCACCTTCGCCCATGTGGAGGAGGACCTCACCGGCCGGGTGGACGCCCTGGTGGACGGCGGCGACTGCGCCGTGGGGGTGGAGTCCACGGTCATCACCCTGGCGGAGGGCGTGCCCAAGGTGCTGCGGCCCGGGGGCGTCACCGTGGCCCAGCTCCGGGAGGTGCTGGGCCGGGTGGAGGTGGACCCGGCGGTCCTCCACAAGCTGGAGGAGGGCAAGCGGGCCGCCTCCCCGGGGATGAAATACAAGCACTACGCCCCCCAGGCCCAGGTGTACCTGGTGGATGCCTCCCCGGAGGACTACGAAACTTATGTAAACCAGCAAGGCGACGGCACCGCCCTCTGCTTCGACGAGGACGCCCCCCGTCTCACCGTGCCCTTCGTCAGCTACGGCAGCCGGTACGACGGGGCCAAGCAGGCCCACCTGCTGTTCTCCGCCCTCCACTACCTGGACCAGGTGGGGGCGAAAAAGGCCTATGCCCGCGTGCCCGCCAAGCGGGGGGTGGGGCTGGCAGTGTACAACCGGCTCATCCGGGCGGCGGCGTTCCGCGTCCTCCGGCCCAGGCCCTGCCTTACCGTGGGACTGGTGGGCCCCAGCGGGGCGGGGAAGTCCACCGTGGGAAAGCTGTTGGCCCAGGGCGGCTGCGCTGTCATCGACTGCGACGCCCTCACCCGGGACCCCGCTGTTTACGACGAGGGCTGCCTCCAGGAGCTGCGGGCCGCCTTCGGACCGGAGGTGGTGCGGGAGGGCGCCCTGGACCGGAAGCTCCTGGCCCAGCGGGCCTTTGCCGCCCCTGGCGGGAAGGAGCGGCTCCAGGCCATCACCTTCCCCCGCATTTTGGTCCGGGTGCAGGAGCTGCGGGCCCAGGCGGAGGCTCAGGGCTGCCCGGCGGTGGTGCTGGACGCCCCCACCCTCTTCGAGGCGGGGCTGGACCGCTCCTGCGCCCGCATTTTGGCTGTCACCGCCCCGGAGGAGCTGCGGCTGGCCCGCGTCGTAAAGCGGGACCACATTACAGAGGAGCAGGCCCGGCTGCGGTTTTCCGCCCAAAAGCCCGGGGAGTTCTACGCCGCCCGAGGGGACTACCTGGTGGACACCGGCGGCAGCACCCCCCTGGAGGAGGCCGTGGCCCCCATCCTGGCCGAGCTCACCGCCCCGCCGGAGGAGAACAGCCTATGAAAAAAGGTTGCGCCATTGTACTGATTTTGGCGGCGTGCGTCGCCGCGGCCGCGTTCTTTTTCGGCCCCCAGCTGGTGGAGACGGGCCTGCGCTTCCTGTACCCCAAGCCCTACGGGGAGCTGGTGGCCCGGGAGGCCGCGGAATTCGGCCTGGAGGAGCACCTGGTCTACGCGGTGATCAAGACCGAGAGCGGCTTTGACGAGGACGCTCAGTCCCACGCCGACGCCCACGGGCTCATGCAGCTCACCCAGCCCACCTTCGACTGGATGGCCGAGCTGCACCCCCCGGAGAACGGGGGCGGGGACATCTTCGACCCCGGGGACAACATCCATTGCGGGTGCGCCCTGCTCCGGCTGCTGCTGGACCACTACGGCCATCTGGAGGTGGCCCTGGCCGCCTACAACGCCGGTATGGGCAACGTGGACGGCTGGCTCCAGGACAGCGCCTACTCCCAGGATGGGGAGACCCTGCACACCATCCCCTACCCGGAGACCGCCGCCTACGTGGAGAAAGTCCAGCGGGCCTACCACATCTACCAGCGGCTGTACCCAGCCGCAGAAACCGGTTGATTTTTCCCCGCTGCCGTGGTACAGTAAGACAGGACGAACCAACAGGGCATATCCCCTGTCATCCATAGGAGGAATATACATTATGCCAAGAAAACCCAAGACCGAGAAGATCGACGCCAAGGAGCTGGCGAAAAAGCTCCTCATCGACAAGACCCACGGCGCTGCCAAGGCCGGCGCCAAAGAGCTGGAGAAGGCCGATAAGTTCAGCGTGGGCTACAAGAAGTTCCTGGACCTGTCCAAGACCGAGCGGGAGACCGTCACCTACGCGGTGGAGGCCGCCGAGGCCGCGGGCTTCGTGCCCTTCGAGTCCGGCAAAAAGTACCGGGCCGGGGAGAAGGTCTACTACAACAACCGGGGCAAGGCCATCTGCCTGGCGGTCATCGGCAAAGAGGGCTGCAAGGACGGGGTGCGCATCGCCGCCGCCCACATCGACAGCCCCCGGGTGGACCTGAAGCCCATCCCCCTGTATGAAGCCAATGAGCTGGCCCTGTTAAAGACCCACTACTACGGCGGCATCAAAAAGTACCAGTGGACCGCCATCCCCCTGTCCATGCACGGCAAGGTGGTGCGCAAGGACGGCAGCGAGCTCACCCTGTGCATCGGCGAGAAGGAGGGCGACCCCCAGTTCACCATCACCGACATCCTGCCCCACCTGGGCAAGGACCAGAGCGCCAAAAAGCTGGGGGAGGCCTTTACCGGCGAGGACCTGAACGTGCTGGTGGGCAGCCTGCCCCTTTCCGACGGGGAGGGGGAGCAGCTCTTCAAGCTGAACATCATGAACATCCTCCACCAGCAGTACGGCATCGTGGAGGGTGACCTGATCTCCGCGGAGATCGAGTTCGTGCCCGCCTTCAAGGCCACGGATATCGGCTTCGACCGGAGCATGGTCGGGGCCTACGGCCACGACGACCGGGTCTGCGCCTACCCCGCCCTGGAGGCCATCCTGAAGTGCAAGGCCCCCAAGCACACGGTGGTCACCGTGCTGGCGGACAAGGAGGAGATCGGCTCTGTGGGCAACACGGGCCTGGCCTCCGAGTACCTGCGGTATTTCGTGGCCGACCTGGCCGCCGCCGAGGGCCTGGAGGCCCGCCACGTGTGGTCCGCCTCCAACTGCCTCTCCGCCGACGTGACCGCGGCCTTCGACCCCACCTATGCCTATGCCTACGAGGCCGGCAACTCCTGCTACCTGAACCGGGGCGTGGGCGTGGCCAAGTACACCGGGTCCCGGGGCAAGGGCGGCAGCAACGACGCCTCCGCCGAGTTTTTGGGCTGGGTGCGCCGGCTCTTCGACCAGGAGGAAGTGCTGTGGCAGATCGGCGAGCTGGGCAAGGTGGACCAGGGCGGCGGCGGCACCGTGGCCTTGGATATCTCCCGTCTCAACGCCGATGTGATCGATGTGGGCGTGCCGGTGCTCTCCATGCACGCCCCCTTCGAGGTGGTCTCCAAGCTGGACGTGTACATGGCCTACCGGGCCTTCAAAGCCTACTTCGAGGCGGAGTAAACCAATCACAGGCAAACGAAAAGAGCTTCCAGGCTGCCCTGGAAGCTCTTTTTTCGGTGAGTGGCAGCAAGCCTTGCGAGGCGGCGCGTGCGAGACACGCCTTGGAGGACCCCCGGCGAGTGGTCCCGCCTCCTGCGCTGTTTTCTCAGGATTTAAGACCGTGGGACGCTGTCCCACACCCTTGCTTCTCACCTGCCGGTTCGGTCTGCCGCTGGGCAACGTGCCACCGGCACGTAGCGGCCCTTTTGAAAAAGGCTTGTGCGAAAACTTTACGTTTTTGCATCTTCCCTACGCCACCGGCACCTCCACGCCGTTGACGGTAAGGCTGGCGATCTCCGCCGTGTCCACCGGCAGGACTGTCTCATAGCGGGCGGTCATGTTGCCGTTCCCGTCGGGCAGCAGGCTGTAGCCGTCGGGGTCCAGCGCGTAGGCCACTTCCTCCCCGCTTGTGAGGGTGACGGACACGTTCAGTTTCGACACCGCCGGGGCGATGCGCTTTAATACCCCATCGATCTGGGGCGTCTCCTCCTCGGGGGTGGCGGCCGCCGTCACCGTAATGCCCAGGGGCGTAACCCGGATGGAGTCCAGCACCGCGTCGCTGTAGGTGTAGGTAAAGGCCAGCTCCTCACCGTCGGCCAAGTGCTTTGTCTCCACCTGTACGTTGTAGGGCCCGGTGAGCTCCAACGCGGTGTCGCCGGCGCTCTGCAGGGTGAAGTCCTGGCTCCACTCCCCAGAGAGGGCGGTGTTGTAGGTGGTATAGGTGAAATGCAGCGTCTCGTAGCCCAGCTTCTCCTGGGGGATGTTATAGATCAGCTCCACATACTCGTTCCCCATAACAGGAGCGCCGTTCTGGTAGAACTCCCCATTCCCCAGCAGGTTGGTGATCTGGCCGTTCTCGTACCGGTAGCTGTTCTCCCAAGCGATGCCGCCGTAGCTGCCGGAGTTGGGCTCGTAGTCCGGGTCGCTGTTGGTGCCGCCGTCCAACCGCAGCGCCGACTTCCAGCCGTTCTCCAGATGGAACTGCAGGTGCAGCTGGCCGTCCAGGTACGACGCCCCAGTGAGGGTGACGCCCTCCACCGTGGGGTCGGCGGTCTCGTGGTAACGGGCGGTAAAGTGCAGCGCCTGGGGCTCCCCCGGGGCGAGGAAGGTCATGGAGCCGTCTTTCACCAGGGCGGTGTAGCGGGCTTCCCAGGTCTGGGCCAGCAGATCCTCCTCCACGTCCAGGGTGTAGGTGGTGGTGCCCGCGGGCTCGGTGATGGTCAGGCTGTCCAGGGGCAGGGCCAGCTCCTGCTGGTTTTTGCCCCCCAGCAGCTCGGTGACGGTCAGGTTCAGGGCGGCCCCGTCCAGAGCCCCGGGGCGGGTCACGTCGCAGCGGTAGGTGGCGGTGCGGGTCTCCTCCTCAAAGTACACCGGCGCGGCGGAGAAGCCCTGCTCCCAGCCCTCCCCGGAGATGGTCCCCGCCACCCGGGTGGTGTCGGAGAGGCGGCCCCCCTCCTGGTCGGTGAGGGTGAAGAAGATGCCGGCGCTGTCCCCGTCGTTGAAGGCGGCGGGCACGTTCAGGGTGATGCCCTGGCTGGCGGCGGGCTCCCCAGAGGTGGCGGTGGGGGCCAGCTGTTCCTGCCAGGCGGGCAGCAGCTGGGCGAAGAAGCCCCCCAGCCCGGGCACCGCCGCGAAAGCGGTCACCGACAAAGCGCACACCAGCACCAAGGCCACCGCCACGGTGGCGAAGCGCCGGGCCTTTACCGGCCTGCGGGGCATGCGGCCCCCGGCCCGGCGGGCGGCCATCTGTTCCAGGGTGGCCTGTTCCAGCTCCCGGCTGGGGACGATAACGCGGTTCATGGAATCGTACGTGTGCTTACACATGCAGCAGATCCTCCTCTTCTAAAAGTTCCCGGAGCATGGCCCTGGCCCGGGTCAGCCGCTGCCGCACGGCGGCGGGCTTCAGGTCCAATACCTGGGCGATCTCGGCGGTGGTCATGTCCTCCCAGTAAAACAGGTGGAGCACAACCCGGTACTTTTTGGGCAGCTTCAAAAGCTCCTGGTGCAGGCCCAGCTCCTCCCGGGTCTCAAAGGGCAGGTCCTCGGTGAGGGGGGCGCTGCGGCGGCGCCATGGGGAGCGCCACAAGTCGTTGCAGCAGTTGATGGTCACCCGCAGGAACCAGGCCTTGGCGTGGTCGCCGCTGTGAAAGGCCGGGGCCTTCTCCACATACCGGAGGAACACCTCCTGGTACACGTCGTCGGCGTCGGCCTGGCTGCGGGTCTGGGCGAAGGCCAGGCGGTACACCATGGGGCCGAATTGCTGGATCACGGCCTCATCCTTGGGCCGTTGCTGTCCTGTCATGCTCTCCCTCCTTTCTGCCCCTAATACGGGGGAGGGGCCGCTGTTGTGACAGCGCCGCCGGTTTTTTCCGAAAAAGCGCGAAGAGAGGATAGAAAAAGGGCCTGGAGCACCCTCCAGACCCTTTTTCTTATTGTTTCTGGCTGCCGGGCTCCCGGTCGGGGATGATGAGGTTCAGCACGATCCCCACGATGATGCCCA
>DXIW01000064.1 GCA_019112625.1 Candidatus Acutalibacter stercorigallinarum
CGGCAAGATCGCCGGTCTGGATGTAAAGCGGATTATCAACGAGCCCACCGCCGCGGCTCTGTCTTACGGCGTGGATAAGGACAACGACCAGAAGGTTATGGTCTACGACCTGGGCGGCGGCACCTTCGACGTGTCCATCATCGAGATGGGCGACGGCGTCCAGGAAGTGCTGGCCACCGCCGGCAACAACCGCTTGGGCGGCGACGACTTCGACCAGCGCATTATGGACTGGATCCTCAACAGCTTCAAGGCCGAGCAGGGCATCGACCTCTCCGGCGACAAGATGGCCATGCAGCGTATCAAAGAGGCCGCTGAAAAGGCCAAGATCGAGCTGTCTGGCGTGACCAGTGCGGCCATCAACCTGCCCTTCATCACCGCCGACGCCACCGGCCCCAAGCACCTGGATATGACCCTTTCCCGTGCCAAGTTCAACGAGCTCACCGCCGACCTGGTGGAAAAGACCATGGGCCCCGTGCGCCAGGCGCTGTCTGACTCCGGCCTGTCCATCGGCGACATCAGCAAGGTGCTGCTGGTGGGCGGCTCCAGCCGTATCCCCGCCGTGCAGGAGGCCGTGAAGAACTTCATCGGCAAGGACCCCTTCAAGGGCATCAACCCCGACGAGTGCGTGGCCATTGGCGCCTCCATCCAGGCCGGCGTGCTGGGCGGCGAGGTCCAGGGCCTGCTGCTGCTGGACGTCACCCCCCTGTCCCTGGGCGTGGAGACCATGGGCGGCGTGATGACCAAGATTATCGACCGCAACACCACCATCCCCACCAAGAAGAGCCAGATTTTCTCCACCGCCGCTGACGGCCAGACCCAGGTGGAGGTCAACGTCCTCCAGGGCGAGCGTGAGTTTGCCCGGGACAACAAGCAGCTGGGCCTGTTCAAGCTGGACGGCATCGCTCCCGCCCCCCGGGGCATTCCTCAGATCGAGGTCACCTTCGACATCGACGCCAACGGCATTGTGAACGTGTCCGCCAAGGATCTGGGCACCGGCAAGGAGCAGCACATCACCATCACCTCCAGCTCCAACATGAGCAAGGAGGACATCGACCGGGCTGTAAAGGCCGCCGAGCAGTTTGCCGAGGAGGACAAGAAGCGCCGGGAAGAGGTGGACACCAAGAACAACGCCGAGAACCTGTGCTACACCGCAGAGAAGCTGGTCTCCGACAGCGGCGACAAGCTGCAGGACGCGGATAAGAACGAGATCAACACCAAGGTGGCGGCCCTGCGGGAGACCATGAAGAACGGCACCGTGGAGCAGATCAAGTCCGGCATGGACGACCTGCAGAAGGCTGTTTACGCCGTGAGCGAGAAGCTGTACCAGCAGGCGGCCCCCCAGGGCGGCCAGCCCGGCCAGCAGCCCCCCTACCAGGGCGGCAACCCCGGCGACAACGGCGGGAACAACGGCGGCGACGGCAACGTGTACGACGCCGACTACAAGGACGTGGACTAAAAATCTAGTGTGACCAGAGCAGGGGCAGGAGTGACCTGTCCCTGCTTTTGGGCGAAGCGGGGGATACTACTTGGCGGAGAAACGCGATTATTACGAGGTGCTGGGCGTACAGAAGGGCGCCTCGGAGGACGAGATCAAAAAAGCATACCGGAAGCTGGCGAAGCAGTACCACCCGGACCTGAACCCCGGGAATAAGGAGGCCGAGCAGAAGTTCAAGGAGGTCAACGAGGCCTACGAGGTCCTCTCCGACAAGGAGAAGCGGGCCCGGTACGACCAGTTCGGCCACGCGGGGGTGGACCCCAACTTCGGCGGCGGCGCCGGGGGCGGCAGCCCCTTCCAGGGGGGCTTCGACTTCACCGACATCTTCGACAGCTTCTTCGGGGGCTTCGGCGGCGGGGCCCGCAGGGCCAACCCCAACGCCCCCCGGCGGGGCAGCGATGTCCAGGCCAACCTGACCATCTCCTTCGAGGAGGCCGCCAAGGGCTGCAAAAAGACGGTGGAGTACCAGCAGATCGAGACCTGCGCCGACTGCCACGGCACCGGCGCGGCGGCTGGCACCTCCCCCAAGACCTGCCCCAACTGCGGCGGCACCGGCCAGGTGCGCATCAGCCAGCGCACCCCCTTCGGCGTGGTCCAGTCCACCCAGACCTGTGACCGCTGCCGCGGCACTGGGAAGATCATCGACACCCCCTGCAAGACCTGCGACGGCAAGGGCCGGGTGCGCCGGCACAAGACCGTGGAGGTCACCGTGCCCGCGGGCATCGACGACGAGCAGATTCTGAACGTGGGGGGCCGGGGCAACGCCGGGGTAAACGGCGGCCCCAACGGGGACCTGCACGTGTACATCTCCGTGCGGCCCCACCCCATCTTCGAGCGCCGCGGCCTGGATGTGTGGTGCGAGATGCCCATCACCTTTACCCAGGCGGCCCTGGGCGCCGATGTGGAGGTCCCCACCCTGGACGGCAAGGTCAGCTACCACGTCCACGAGGGCACCCAGCCCGGGGACGTGTTCCGGCTGAAGGGCCGGGGCATCCAGAGTTTGCAGGGCCGGGGCCGGGGCGACCAGTACGTCCAGGTCACGGTGGAGGTGCCGCGAAATCTGTCCAAGCGCCAGAAAGAGCTGTTAAACGAGCTGGAATCGGACAGCGACGACAAGAATTACCAAAAACGCAAGAGCTTTTTCTCTAAATTAAAGGACCTGTTCGGAGAATAAAAAGCAGTTTTCCACAAAATTTGATTTGCCCACCTGGAACAATGGTGGTATAATAGCCGCAGAAGCCTGCCGACATGGCAGCCTCTGCGGCTGTTTTTTTGGCAGGGGAAAAGGAGACTTCCCTATGAAAAAGGTGTTCCGCCCTGTTTTGTGCGCTGTGCTGTGCCTACTGCTGGCTGTTTCCCTGCCCGGGTGCAGCTTCCTCTACCAGGAGGAAGAGGAGAGCAGCCTGCCGGCCCCCACGCCCCAGGCTACCCCGGCCCCCACGCCGGAGCCCACCCCCAGCCCTTCGCCCACGCCCCAGCCGGAGACGGACGAGGTGAACCTGCTCACCGGGGTGCCGGGCCTGTCGGAGGAGGCGGTGGGCAAGCGGCCTGTGGCGGTGATGGTGAATAACCTCAAGGCGGCGCTGCCCCAGTACGGCGTCAGCGAGGCGGACCTGCTCTTCGAGCTGCCGGTGGAGGGGGGCGTCACCCGGCTGATGGCCCTGTACGGGGACTACACCGCGGTGCCCCAGGTGTGCTCCATCCGCAGCTGCCGGTACTATTTCCCCATTCTGGCCGCGGGGTACGACGCTTACTACGTCTACTGGGGCCAGGACGAGACCATCGCCACCGACGTGCTGAACACCCTGGACATCCACAAGATCGACGGCATGGCGGACACCTACGGCCTGTTCTACCGGGACGAGGAGCGCCAGGCCCAGGGCTACGCCTACGAGCACACAGGGGGCTTCGACGGGCCGGGGCTGGCCCAGGCCCTGGCGGACAACGGGGCCCGCACCGACCTGCCGGAGCACAAGAACGGCCCCTTCTTCGACTTTGCCGGCGAGCCCAGGACCCCGGCGGAGCCCTGCCAGTCCCTGACTTTGGGCTTCAGCGACAGCTACTACAGTACCTTCACCTACAACGAGAGCTCGAAGCTCTACTACAAGCAGCACTCCGGGGAGGACCACCGGGACGCCCGCACCACCAAGCAGCTGTGCTTTACCAACGTGTTCGTGCTGGAGACGGACGTCTCTGTGCGGGACAGCGTGGGCCGGCTGGACGTGGGCTGGCAGGGGGGCAGCGGCTGGTACGTGTCCCACGGGGGCGTGGAGCCCATCACCTGGGAGAAGGCCGACGAGTACTCCAACCTGGTGTTCTACAACGGCGAGGGCGCCCGCCTGAAGGTGAACCCCGGCAAGAGCTACCTGGGCTTCCTCCCTGCGGGGGAGACAGATTTCCGCTGAGGGAGGATTGCATTTCCCGGGGCGGGATGGTATAATAGTTTCAATTTCAACTATTTCCGTTTGGAGTGAGACGCGTTGCATTTTATCAATCCCCAAAGGATCTGCAAGGGCATGGAGATGGGGGACATCCCCTCGGAGCGGAGCATCGTCCGGGACACCATCGCCATCGCCTGGCCTTCGGTGCTGGAATCCTTCTTCGTATGCCTGGCCGGCATGATGGACACTATCATGGTGGGCTCCCTGGGCTCCTACGCCATCGCCGCCGTGGGCCTGAGCACCCAGCCGAAATTCCTGGGCCTGGCCATTTTTCTCTCTATGAACGTGGCGGTCTCCGCCGTGGTGGCCCGCCGTAGGGGAGAGGGGGACCGGGAAGGGGCCAACCGGGTGGTGCGCATGGCCCTGCTGGTCACTCTCCTGCTCACCGTGGTGGTGAGCGTGGCCTTTGTGCTGCTGGCCAGCCCCATTGTAAAGCTGGTGGGCTCCCAGCCCGACACCCACGAGTACGCGGTGGAGTACCTGCAGATCATCATGGGGGGCACCATCTTCAACACCGTGTCCCTGGTGCTCAACGCCGCCCAGCGGGGGGCGGGGAACACCCGCATCGCCATGACCACCAACCTGGTGTCCAACGTGGTGAACATCTGCTTCAACTATCTGCTCATCGGCGGGAATTTCGGCTTCCCGGCCCTGGGGGTGCGGGGGGCGGCCATCGCCACGGTGATCGGCACGGTGTGCGCCTGCTGCATGAGCATCGCCTCCTGCCTGCACAAGGACGGCTTTATCTACCTGGGCGCCGTGAAGAGCTGGGTGGCGGATCGGTTCAACATCCGTTCCATCTGCAACGTGTGGAGCAGCTCCTTCGTAGAGCAGGTGTGCCTGCGTATCGGCTTTCTGCTGTTCTCCATGACCGTGGCCAACTTGGGCACCACAGAGATGGCCGCCCACCAGATCGGCGCCAATATGATGAGCATGTCCTTCTCCTTCGGGGACGGGCTCTCGGTGGCGGCGGTGACCCTCATCGGCCAGAGCCTGGGCCGCAAGCGGCCGGACATGGCCAAGATCTACGGCAACGTGTGCCAGAAGCTGGGGCTCATCTGCGCGGCGGTGGTGTCCACGGTGTATGTGCTGTTCGGCAGGCAGATTTACCGCCTGTACAGCGATGAGACGGTGATCCTGGACTACGGCGTCATCATAATGAACATCCTTAGCGTGCTGCTGTTCTTCCAGATTCTCCAGGTGGTGCAGTTCGGCTGCCTGCGGGGGGCGGGGGATACCCGGTTTACCGCCATGGTGTCCCTCATCAGCGTCACCATCATCCGGCCCGGCCTTTCCTGGCTGCTGTGCTACCCCCTGGAGTTCGGCCTCATCGGCGCCTGGCTGGGCACCTTCGGCGACCAGGCGGTGCGCTTCGTCCTGAGCTTCATCCGGTTCCACAAGGGCAACTGGACCAAGCTGAAGCTGTAACATATCTGATCTTTCCAGGAGGGGGACTATGAAAAAGATCGTTTTGGCGCCGGACTCCTTTAAGGGCACCCTGTCCTCCCGGCAGGTGTGCGAGGAGATCGCGAAAGCCGCCGGGAGGGTGTTCCCCGGCTGCCAGGTAAAGTCTGTGCCCGTGGCCGACGGCGGCGAGGGCAGCGTGGAGGCCTTCCTCACCGCCATGGGCGGGGAGCGGAAGGAACTGGAGGTCCGGGGACCCTTCGGGGAAAAGATGACCGGCTTTTATGGCCTGCTGGAGGGCGGCCGCACCGCAATCATCGAGATGGCGGCCTGCGCCGGCCTGCCTCTGGCCGAAGGCCGGTTGGACCCGGAGCGGGCCACCACCTACGGGGTGGGCCAGCTCATGGTGGACGCGGCGCGGTCCGGCTGCGGGAAGATCATCCTGGGCCTGGGGGGCAGCTGCACCAACGACGGCGGCTGCGGCGCCGCCGCGGCGGCCGGGGCCAGGTTCTTTCGGGAGGACGGCGAGGCATTCGTCCCCACCGGCGGCACCCTGGGGGAGATCGCCGGGATGGACCTGACGGGGCTGCGCAGGGCCTTTGCCGGGGTGGAGATCGTGGCCATGTGCGACATCGACAACCCCCTGTACGGCGAGGCCGGGGCGGCTTACATCTTCGGCCCCCAGAAGGGGGCGGACCCCGCCATGGTAGAGCGCCTGGACCACAACCTGCGGGCGCTGGAGCAAGTGGTGAAGCAGGCTTTGGGCGTGGACCTGGCCCCGATGCCCGGCGCGGGCGCGGCAGGGGGCATGGGCTACGGCATGGCCGCATTTTTCGGGGCGAAGCTGCAGCCCGGCATCGAGACCGTGCTGGACACCGTGGGCTTCGACCGGCTGCTGGAAGGGGCCGACTTGGTGTTCAGCGGCGAGGGCCGGCTGGACGCTCAGAGCGTCCGGGGCAAGGTGGTAGCCGGTGTGGCCCGCCGGGCCAAGGCCGCCGGGGTTCCCCTGGTGGCGCTGGTGGGGCAGATCGGCCAGGGCTTCGAGCCCATGTATGAGTTGGGGCTCTCGGCGGTGTTCAGCATCAACCGGGCGGCCCAGCCCCTGGCGGAATCCGCGCCCCACGCGGCGGAGAATCTGCGTTTGGCAGCGGAAAATGTACTGCGGCTGTGGCAGGCGTCGCAGCCGGAATAGCGGGAAGCGGTAAGCCCGGAGGAGCTCCTCCGGGCTTTTCCGTTTGCGCGGGTGGGAGGCGCCGGGGCCCTCCCCGCCCCGTGGGGGCGGGGGCCTGCCGCCCGCGGCAGGCGGGCCGCCGTTGGCGGCCCGGGCCCCGGCGCCCTGGCGGCAAATTCCCCCTTGACAGGCGGGATTTTTTCTTATATACTGAAGTTAGCTTCACGTGAAGGAAACTTCACATCACAAAGACAGGAGGCGGCCGGGATGGTGACAAAAGTGAAAGAACTGCGCACTCAAGCGGGTATGACCCAGCAGCAGCTGGCGGACCTGGTGCACGTGTCCTCCCGGACCATCATCTCCATCGAGAAGGGGCAGTACAGCCCCTCGCTGATGCTCAGCTACCGGATGGCGAAGGTGTTCGGGGTCACGGTGGAGGAGCTGTGCTGTCTGGAGGAGAATTTGCAGAGGGAGGAAGAGCGCCGTGAAGATCTACCATAAGAAGAACTTTTGGGCCGGGGTGGGCATGCTCGCCCTGGGGATTTTGAACCTGGCCACAGCCCTGTGGCGGGGACGGGTGGAATGGTCCGACTGGGTGCTGGTGCTGGCCCTGGTTTTCCTGGGAGGCGGCTTTCTGCTGCGCGGCCTGTCGCCGAAACTGGCCTGGGAGGACAAAATCGAGGAACAGGACGAGCGGAATGTCCTGGTCCAGCTCAAGACCCGCACCTCCGCCTTCCGCTGGGCGCGGCTGGTGTCCTTCGGGCTGATGCTGTCGCTGCTCATCGCCGGCGCGGTGACAGGGGAGAGGCTGCTGCTGGCTGTGGCGGTGGGTCTGGCCTTCGCCCTTACCATCTCCTTCTTCGCCGAGTTTTTTGCCGCCCTGTATCACGAGTACAAAAACTGAGGGGGTGCTTGCCGTGAAAAAGATCGAGAACAAATTCAATTTCGTTTTGGCCTGCCTGATGGCAGCTGTGGCGGTGGCCTGCCTTGTGGTCTATTTCCTGGCCGCCATCTGGGGCAAGGGGAAGGACCCGGCCCTGTTGGCCGCCGCTTTTGTAGTGGCTGTGTGGGCGGTCACCGATTTTTACGACGCCTTCCACAAAAAGCCCATCGAGGAGCGGGTGGCGGGCCAGGCGGACGAACGGGACGTGTACCTGGCCATGAAGTCCAGCCGTACGGCCATGATGATCTTCAACAAGAGCTTGTTTCTCGCCTCGGTGCTGGCTTTTTGGGTGTACGCCCGGTTCGGCGTGGCATTCCTGCTGCCTGTGGCGGTGACCCTTGCCGCCGCGGTGCTGTTCCTGTTTTTGCTGCTGCTGGGCGTCAACCTCTATTACGAAAAGCGGGGATGACCCCCTGAAAAACTGGAAAACCGGGCGAGAAGAAAGGAGATCGCTATGAAATGTGCCAACAAGCGCAGCCTGGCCTTGGCCGCTCTGTCCCTGATTTTGCTGGCCGCAAGCCTGGCGGCCTACTTTTTGCAGGGGCGGGAGACCCGATTCCTGCTGTCTGCGGGCCTGGCCCTGGTGTGGGGGCTGGTCCAGCTTTACGAGGCCTTTCACACAAAGAGGGCGGCAGAACTGGCCGCCGCCCTTGCGGATGAACGGGACCACTATCTCGCCGCGAAAAGCAGCCAGTGTGCCCTGCGCATCTTCAGCTACCTGCTGCTTGCCGCCTGCTTTGCCCTGCTCTTTTCCTATGGCCTGTGGAAGCGGCCGGAGCTGCTGGGCGCTTTGGCGGCCCTGTGCGCCGCGGCTGTCGTTCTGTTCGTGCTGCTGCTGTGCGTCAACATTTACTACGAGAAGCGGGGATAGTGTCCAAAACTAGCAGGAATTGTCATTCATAATCCTCCCGGGCCTAGTCACACTAGGTAATGCAAACGCAAAGAAAACACGTTTGGAGGAGAAACAAGTTATGAAAAGCAGCAATTCTGTGATGGTCCCCGAGGCCAAGGAAGCCATGGAGCGCTTTAAGATGCAGTCCGCCTCTGAGGTGGGCGTGAACCTGAAGCAGGGCTACAACGGCGACCTGACTTCCCGCCAGGCCGGCTCTGTGGGCGGTCAGATGGTCAAGAAGATGATCGAGAGCTACGAGAAGGGCATGAAGTAACCTGCCCCGGTGAGAGGAGGCCCCCGGCGTGTGCCGGGGGCCTCCTTCCTTTACTGGTAGTCCTCTAAAATGCTTTTTACCGCCCCGAAGCCCTGGGCCCGGATGCCCTTTTCCAAAATCGCCACGTCCTCCCGGGGCAGGAGGTAGACCTCCGTGTCGGCGGTGAGGAAGGGCTCGTCCTCCCCCTCCCGGAACACGCCGATCTTCCCGTCGTAGACGGTGACCAGGTAGCTTTCCTCCTGGCTGGGGGTTTCTCCGCTGTTTTCTTGACTTGCGGCCGCGTTTGGGGTATAATATTCCGTAAGATTTTTTTCCGGCTGGCCCTGCACCGCCTGGTGGCTTTGGGCGGGCCGGGCCTGGGCCGCTGCCATCTCCTCCTTTGCGGAGAAGGCCGCGGCGCTTACCAATAGGGCCACCGCGGTGGCCCCCACGCACAGCCATGTGTATTTTTGGTAGTGGTTCGACGCGCTGCCATTCATGGAAATCACCTCCAGTTTAGTATGTGCCATTTTTTGCATCCTATGCTGGATACAGCCGTAAGGAGGAACAACGTGCTGAACAAGGAAGATATGAACAAATACCACACCAATGGGGCGGACGTGCCCTCCCAGCGGACCGAAGGGGAGTTTTCCCAGGCCGCCGGGGCCACCGCCAAGACCATGGGAGGCATGGCCTGGCGGGTGGTAAAAACGGCGCTGCTGGTGCTGATGATCACGGGAATCCTGGTGTTCCTGTCGGTGATGTCGGTCATCCTCAGCTACCGGGACACCGTGCCCCCCAACCTCTCGGAAATGTCTCTCAGCTACTCCAGCCAGGTCTACGTCACCAACGACGCGGGCCAGGAGGTGGAGTACATGTCCTTCTTCGCCAACGAGAACCGGGTGTGGGTGCCCCTTTCCGACATCCCCGCGGTGATGCAGACCGCCCAGATCTGCATCGAGGACCACCGGTTCTACGAGCACCAGGGCGTGGACTGGCGCAACACCCTGGGGGCCGTGTACGGCCTGGTGGGGGGCGGCAGCAGCCGCGGCGGCTCCACCCTCACCCAGCAGCTCATCAAGAACGTCACCAAGGAGAACCAGGTGAGCATCCTGCGGAAGGTGAAGGAGATCTTCACCGCCCTGAACTTGGAGAACGGCTACACCGAGGACGGGGAATTCCACGCCGGGTACTCCAAAGAGGAGATCCTGGAGGCCTACCTGAACGTGGTAAACTACGGCGGCCAATGCCAGGGGGTGGAGACCGCCGCCAACGCCTACTTCGGCAAGAGCATCAGCGAGTGCTCTCTGGCGGAGTGCGCGGTAATCGCCGGCATCACCCAGAATCCCTACCAGTATAACCCCCTCCTCTTCCCGGAGAACGCCAAGGAGCGGGGCCACATCGTGCTGGACCGTATGCTGGAGCTCTCGGAAGAGGGCGAGCTCACCGACCCCCGGCTGGTGAACATCACCCAGGACGAGTACAACGCGGCCATCGCCGAGCTGGACGCCATGACCTTTGACGACGGCGACACCGAGGCCGTGGAAGAGGCCAACGCCGTGGCCGAGCAGGACGAGGAGAAGTGGAACTGGTATATCGACACCCTGTTCGAGGACATCGCCCGCGACCTGGTGGAGAAGTACGGCTACGATTACGACGTGGCGGTGTCCAACATCTACAACGCCGGGTACGAGATCCACTGCGCCATGGACGTGGACCTGCAGACCGACCTGGAGGAGCTGTTCCTGAAAAACACGGACATGCTGCCCTACGACCCCGCGGTGGAGCTGGGCTTCTTTATGATGGACCCCTACACCGGCCAGGTGATGGGCGTCATCGGCCAGCGGTACGAGCGCACCGGCATCCGCCTGCACAACAACACCACCATGTCCAAGCGGCAGCCCGGGTCCTCCATCAAGCCCATCGGGCCCTACGCCCTGGGCATCAGCACCGGCGAAATCACCTACGGCAGCGTCCTCAAGGACGAGCCTGTGCCCGGCTATTTTGGTGAGGACAGCACCCAGGAGGGCCCCCAGAACTACAGCCTGACCTACACCGGCACCATGAACGTGGACCGGGCCATCGAGCAGTCCCAGAACGCCCCGGCGGCCTGGCTTACCAGGGATTTGACCCCCCAGGCGGTGTTCGACTGGCTCACCAACTCCCTGCATTTTACCACCCTGGACGCGGAGCGTGACGCCAACCTGGCCCCCATGGCCCTGGGCGGCCTCACCGAGGGCGCCACCGTGCGGGAGATGACCGCCGCCTACCAGATCTTCGCCAACGGCGGCGTGTACCACGAGCCCTACACCTAC
This sequence comes from Candidatus Acutalibacter stercorigallinarum, assembly GCA_019112625.1. Taxonomy (GTDB): domain Bacteria; phylum Bacillota; class Clostridia; order Oscillospirales; family Acutalibacteraceae; genus Acutalibacter; species Acutalibacter stercorigallinarum. Next base: position 10,915 of record DXIW01000064.1, read on the forward strand.
ACCTATGTAAAAGACCACGACGGCAACGTGATTCTGGACAACCGCCCCGAGGCCAACCCCGGGGAGCAGGTCATGTCCATCGACGACGCCACCGTGATGAACAAGCTGCTGCACCGGCCCATCTACGGGGACTGGGGCACGGCCACCAGCATCATGTCCAACCTGCCCATGGAGATCTACGGCAAGACCGGCACCACCGACGACGAGTACGACCTGTGGTTCATCGGCGGCACGCCCTTCTGCGTGGCGGGCATCTGGAACGGCTACAAGACACAGGTGCGCTTAACAGACGACACCACCGCCAAGGACACCTGGGCGGCGGTGATGCAGTACCTGTGGGATAATTACGACTGGTCCGGCAAGCAGTGGGTCTTAAGTGAAAACGTGTACCAGGCCACCTTCTGCCGCAGCAGCGGCAAGCTGGCGGGCGGCGGCTGCTACGACACCGCCTACGGCTGGTACTCCCCGGACAAGAACCCGGGCACCTGCAACGGCGGGTCCGATCATATTGCCCACGGCGCCGCGGCGGGTTCGCCTGCACCGGTGGCTTCTACGGCGCCCAGTACTGCGCCTTCGGCCGCGCCTTCGGCGGAGCCGTCGCTGGAGCCCAGCTCTGAGCCCAGCTCTGAGCCCAGCACTGAGCCCAGCTCTGAGCCCAGTTCGGAGCCAAGCACAGAGCCCAGCGAACCGCCAATCACGGAACCTACCGACCCGCCGGTGACGGAGCCCACCGAGCCGCCTGTGGTAGAGCCCACCGACCCGCCGGTGGTGCCTACCGACCCGCCCGTGGTGGAGCCTACGCCGCCCCCGGTGACGCAGCCCACCGACCCGCCGGTGTTCGAGCCGGAGGTGCCCGGCGGCGAGGGCTCTGCCGTAACGGGCTGACCCGTCGGGAAACAGAAACTGCCTGGGAAAGCAATAGCTTTTGCGGCAGTTTTTGTTTTGTGAAAAAGGGCTTGCAATTCCCGGTGGGATGTGGTAAACTGTTCACTGTTCGAGTACAAACGTATTCTATAGGTGGACAATGAGAGAAGATTCTTACCTGGTCATCGATGAAAAAGTGCTGCCCGAGGTGTACCAGAAGGTGGTGCAGGCCAACGCCCTCCTGGAGAGCGGCCAGGCCGCCAGCACCTCCGAGGCGGTGCGCATGGCGGGGCTCTCCCGCAGCGTGTACTATAAATACCGTGACGCCGTGTTCCCCTACACCAGGCGGGACCCCTCCCGGATTTTGACGGTGCAGCTTATCCTGCTGGACCGGCCCGGGGTGCTGGTGGGGCTGCTCACTGTGTTCTACCGGGCGGGGGCCAACATCCTCACGGTAAACCAGAACATCCCGGTAAAGGGCCGGGCCTTCGTGTCGGTCTCCGCCCGGCTGGACCCGGGGACCATGCCGGCGGACCAGCTGCTGGAGTCCCTGAAGCAGGCCGAGGGCGTGCTGAAGATCGACAGCATTGTGGAATGAGAAACATAACGGCAGGGAAGCGCCCTGCGGGAAAGGAATGGTAAGCTATGGCCGATATTGCGGTGCTGGGCCACGGGGTGGTGGGCTCTGGCGTACTGGAGGTGCTGATGACCCACAAGGAGAGCATCGCCCGCCGGGCGGACGTGGAGATTCACGTAAAGCATATTTTAGACCTGCGGGACTTCCCCGGGCTGCCCTACAGCCACCTGTTCACCAAGGACTTCAATATCATCTTAAACGACCCGGACGTGAAGATCGTGGTGGAGGTCATGGGCGGGCTGGAGCCGGCCTTCTCCTATGTAAAGGCCTGCCTGGAAAACGGCAAGAGCGTAGTCACCTCCAATAAGGAGCTGGTGGCCACCAAGGGGGCGGAGCTGCTGGCCATCGCCAAAGAGAACAACCTGAACTTCCTCTTCGAGGCCAGCGTGGGCGGGGGCGTGCCCATCATCCGGCCCATCAGCCAGTGCCTGGCTGCCAACGAGGTGGGGGAGATTGCCGGTATTTTGAACGGCACCACCAACTTTATTCTGACCAAGATGATCCGGGATCACATGGCCTTTGACGAGGCCCTGAAGCTGGCCCAGCAGCTGGGCTACGCCGAGCGGGACCCCTCCGCCGACGTGGAGGGCGCCGACGCCTGCCGGAAGATCTGCATCCTGGCCTCCCTGGCCTACGGCACCCACGTGTACCCCAGCCAGGTCCACACGGAGGGCATTACCAAGATCACCCTGGAGGACGTGGCCTACGCCGAGGCCTGGGGCGGGGTCATCAAACTTATCGGCCAGGTGAAGATGCTGGAGAACGGCCAGGTGCACATCGGGGTGTGCCCCATGTTCGTCAGCCGGGAGAGCCAGCTGGCCGGGGTGGACGACGTGTTCAACGGCATCCTGGTCCGGGGGGACGCCACCGGCGACGTGGTGTTCTACGGCAAGGGGGCGGGCAAGCTGCCCACCGCCAGCGCCGTGGTGGCCGATGTCATCGACTGCGTAAAGCACTTCGCCGAGCGGAAGTACCTGTACTGGGAGGACGCCAAGCCCGACTATGTGGCCCCCTTCGACGCCATGCCCACCGACGTGTTTGTCCATGTGAAGGGCAAGAACTCCGACAGTGTGTTCGACATGGCGGAGACCCTGTTCCCCGGGGCGGTGCGGCTCATCCGCAAAGGGGAGCGGGAAGGGGAGGCTGGCTTTGTGGTCAGCCAGATCTCCGGCACCGAGCTGGGGGAGAAGCTCTCCCGCCTGGAGGCTGTGGGGGTCAAAGTCCTGGGCAGCATCCGTATTTCCGACTATTAAGAGGGGGGGACGCGCTATGATCCGTATCGACGTGCCGGCCACCAGCGCCAACCTGGGCTCCGGCTTTGACTCGCTGGGCATCGCCCTTACCATGAAGAACCGGGTGTGGATGGAGGAGTCCGACACCCTGGAGATCACCTGTACCGATGGGGTGAAAGTCCCCACCGACAGCTCCAACCTGATCTTCTGGGCGGCCAGCCACTTGTATGAAATCTGCGGCAAAAAGCTGCCGGGACTCAAGATCATCCAGGAGAACAACATCCCCATCGCCCGGGGCTTGGGGAGCAGCTCCGCCTGTATCGTGGCGGGCATCCTGGGGGCCAACCGGTTTATGGGTAACCCCCTGTCCCACACGGACCTGATCAACCTGGCGGCCCAGATCGAGGGCCACCCGGACAACACCAGCCCGGCTTTGTCCGGCGGCCTGGTGGCCTCGGCCATGGAGGGCAAGCGGGTGTACAGCGTCAGCGTGCCCGTGTCGGAGAAGATCCGCTTCGCCCTGATGATCCCGCCCTTCGAGCTGAAAACCGAGGAGGCCCGGGCCGCCCTGCCCAAGCAGTACTCCCGGGAGGACGCGGTGTACAACCTGTCCCGCTCCGGCCTGATGACCGCCTCCCTGTTCTCCGGGGAGCTGCAGAACCTGCGGGTGGCGGTGCAGGACCGCATCCACCAGCCCTACCGCTCCGGCCTCATCGAGCACTACGACGACGTGTTCCGCATGAGCTACGAGCTGGGGAGCCTGGGTACCTACGTCAGCGGCGCCGGGCCCACCATCATCGCCATGATCGACGCGGAGAACGCCGAGGCCTTCGGCCGCAGCTGCGTCACCCATCTGGAAGATAAGGGCATCCAGGGCTGGCGGGTGGAGATCCTCTCCGCCGACCCCCACGGGGCCCAGATCATTATTGAGTAAGGCATATCTCAACTTTGTGAGAAAAGGAGATAGGATACGATGTCTTTGATCGTGCAGAAATTCGGCGGCACCTCGGTAAAGGACGCGGAGCGCATCCGCAACGTGGCCGATATTGTCACCAGCACCTACAAGGAGGGCAACGACGTGGTGGTGGTGGTCTCCGCCCAGGGGGACACCACCGACGACCTCATCGCCAAGGGGGAGGAGATCAACCCCAAAGCCTCCAAGCGGGAGATGGATATGCTCCTCTCCGCCGGGGAGCAGATCTCCGCGTCCCTGCTGGCCATGGCCATCGAGGGCATGGGCTACCCGGTGGTATCCCTGCTGGGGTGGCAGGCGGGCTTCGACACCACCACAGACTACAGCAACGCCCGCATCAAGAAGGTAAACCCCGCCCGCATCAAGCAGGAGCTGGATAAGCGGCGCATTGTGGTGGTGACGGGCTTCCAGGGCGTGAACCGCTTTGGGGACATGACCACCCTGGGCCGGGGCGGCTCGGATACCAGCGCCGTGGCCATCGCCGCTACCATGCACGCGGACCTGTGCCAGATCTACACCGACGTGGACGGCGTGTACACCGCCGACCCCCGGAAGATCCCCGGGGCCAAAAAGCTGGACACCATCTCTTACGACGAGATGCTGGAGCTGGCTACCCTGGGCGCCCAGGTGCTCCACAACCGCTCGGTGGAGATGGCGAAAAAATACAACATCGAACTGGAAGTGCTCTCCAGCCTGACCCGGCGCAGGGGCACCATCGTGAAGGAGGAAAGCAACGTGGAAAAAATGCTCATCAGCGGGGTGGCCAAGGACGACAACATCGCCCGCATCTCCATCATCGGCGTGCCGGATAAGCCCGGCCTGGCCTTCAAGATTTTCTCCAAGCTGGCCAGCAAGGGGATCAACGTGGATATCATTCTCCAGTCTATCGGCCGCAACGGCACCAAGGACATCAGCTTTACCGTGGCCAAGGACAAGATGGAAGAGGCCATCGCCCTGCTGCAGCAGCACGCGGAGAAGTGGGGGGCTTCCAATATCGTCTCCGACGACAACGTGACCAAGGTGTCCATCGTGGGCGCTGGCATGGAGTCCCACCCCGGCGTGGCCGCGGAGATGTTCGAGGCGCTGTTCTCCCGGAACGTGAACATCCAGATGATCTCCACCAGCGAGATCAAGATTTCCGTCCTGCTGAACAAGGCGGACGGGGAGCGGGCGGTGGAGGCCATCCACGAGAAATTCTTCGAGACCGCCTGACGAAATAAACAGAAAATGGTCGCGTGACCAAGGTGTAATCGCCCCCAGGCCGGGCAAACTGAAGCCTGGGGGTGATGTTATGCTTCAGTACGATTGGAACGGCATGTATGCCGGGCTGACCGGTATGGCCTTCGGCAGCCTGCTGGCCGCCGATCTGGGCCTGCGGGAGCTGCCGGAGGAGGTGCGGGCGGCCCTGGAGGAGCGGCAGGAGGAGATCTATACCGCCGAGGACGCCAGGCGTATCGCGGAGGAATTGATGCTGCGCCGCTAAAGCGAGCGCCCCAGGGAGACCTGGGGCGCTCTTCTGCGGGTGACCCCGCGAGACAGGAAAATCCCTCCGCTGAAGGGCGCTCCGGGATTTTAGTCCGTGACCGGACGGGACAGGAAAATCCCTCTGGGCTTCGCCCGCCGGGATTTTGTACAGGGACTGCAGGCCACTAAAGAAAAGTGCCCTTGTCCTTTTCCGCAAAAAGTTGTTAGTGCAGCGGAGGCGTCGCGAGCGCGCTTGCAAGGGAGCAGCCGGAGCAAACGAGACTTTTTGCGGGGAGGGCAGGAGTTGTCCTCGCTAACGCTCGGTCAACTCCGGGGAGAAATTGCTTGGGAGTTTGAAAAACTCCCATTTTGCTTTGCAAAACCGCAATTCTCCCGCAGGTAAAAACGCGTGCTGCTGGGGATAAAGAAAAGGCCACGCCCTTGCCCTTAACCGAAAAAGGTTGTTAGCGACAGCGAGCCGTAAACGAGCGCGCTTGCAAGCGAGTAGGCGAGCCGAGCGAGACCTTTTTCGGGGAGGAGCGGTAGTCCGAAAGGCGTAGCCGCGATTTTCAAAAATGAAAATCGCGGTGAGCCACAAGGACTCACCGCGACGTGTCTAAAGGTGCTGTCCTTAATACACGGCCACAAAAGGGAAAGCAGCACAAAAAAGAAAAGGGTGTGCCTAACTTGGAACGCGGATTTGTCCGCCCCAAGTTAGGCACACCCTTAGTCTTGTAAATACCAGCGAAGCAAATCCTCCCGGCCATCTTCTCTCAGCCGTTCCACAGAATAGCGCAGCCATTCCTCAGGGGTTGGGACATCCCCTGCACATGGTATCCGTTCCCATTGCGCTCGGCGCTCCGGGTCAGGGTCATGCAGACCCTCCCATATCCGCTTTGAGATTTTCTCTTTGACCTTTTCCACGGTCGTATGATCCCGCTCCGCCAGCATGGCGAAGAAATCTTTTCCTTTCTTTTGCAATGTAAAGCCTCCTGTCTGTATAAATAGTATCTCCATGTTCGGCCCATGATATAAACTACTCTATGCCCCACTTGGGAAATATGGTAGCCACCGATTGTGACTATTATACCACTCATTTGGGAATTAGAATAGATACAGATGGGCAGGTGATGGAATGGACGCACAGAAGCGGATCAAGCAGCTCATGGAGGAGCGCGGCTGGACGGATTACAGGCTGGCAAAAGAGGCAAACCTATCTCACTCC
>DXIW01000065.1 GCA_019112625.1 Candidatus Acutalibacter stercorigallinarum
GTACCAGCAGCTGGTTTTGGCCTGCAGGCCCTGGGCTTTCAGCTCAGCCACCGCGGCCCGCACCAGCTTGCCGGCCACGCCCTGGCCCCGCAGGCTTTCATCCACAAAGGTGTGGTTGATGTCCGCCACGCCTTCTGCCACCGTGGGGAAGGTGATCTCTGCCACCAGCTTGCCGGTTTCATCCTGGGCGAAAATACGCCCTTCGCTCTTTTGAAATTCCATAGGAGTGCCCCTTTCCAGCCTCCCGGGGAGGCGTTTTCTTTTAGGCTACCCTATTTTCCCCCAAATGTCAAAGGGAATTGCATGGGGAAGAATTTCCTGGTACAATGGGAGCAGAAAAATCTGGAAAGGATGTGCGCTTCATGAAATGGATGATCGCTTCGGATATTCACGGCTCGGCGTTTTATTGTGAACAAATGCTTTCGGCTTTCCTGAGGGAGGGCGCGGACCGGATTCTGCTGTTGGGGGATCTGCTCTACCACGGTCCCCGCAACGACCTGCCCCAGGGGTATGCCCCTAAAGAGGTGATCGCCCAGCTTTCCCAGCTGAAAGAGCGGGTGTTCTGTGTCCGGGGCAACTGTGAAGCCGAGGTGGACCAGATGGTGCTGCCCTTCCCGGTGATGGCGGATTACTGCCTGCTGGAGCAGGGGGGCCACGTGATCTTTGCCACCCATGGCCACCACTACAACCTGGACAACCCGCCCCTGCTGAAGGCGGGGGATGTGCTGCTCCACGGCCACACCCATGTGCCTGCCAAGGACAGCTCCCTGGGCTTTTGGTATTTGAACCCCGGCAGCGTGGCCATCCCCAAGGAAGGCAGCGCCCACAGCTATATGACCCTGGAAAATGGGGTGTTCACCTGGAAAGACCTGGAGGGCGTGGAGTACGACCAGCTGGTTCTGTGACAGAAAAAGGAGGCCTGGCCATGAAAAAGAAACCTGTCCCCAACCTCTCCCCGGAAGAGGCCCGGTGCCGCCGGCTTTTGGGAGAGGCGTTGGGATTTTTGCTGCCGGGGACCAAAGCCCAGCAAGGGGCAGAGTCCCTGTGGGAGCGCTTTGGCGGGTTTGAAGGGGTGTTCTTGGCGCCCCAGGAGGAGCTTGCCCTGGTGGTGGGGGAAGAGGCTGCCCGCTACCTGTATCTCTCCATGGACCTGGCCCGGGCCTACCTGGAAAACAGTGCCAGCGACTTAAAGCGTGTGTACGACACCCAGTCGGCCGTGGATCTGTTCCGTCCCAAGTTCCTGGGGCGCTCCACCGAGGCCGTGGGCCTGATGCTCCTGGACGGACGGGGCCGCCTGTTGTACAACGACATCCTGGCAGAGGGCTCCATCAGCTCGGTGCCCATTTATATCCGCCGGCTGTTGCAGCTGTGCATCTCCTACGACGCCCAAAACGTGATGCTGGCCCACAACCATCCCAGCGGGAACGCAGCGGCCTCCCGGAATGACATCGTGGCCACCCGCCAGGTGGAGATGGCCCTGGAGAGCGTGGACGCCACTTTGAACGACCACATCATCTTTGCCGGGGAAGACACCCTCTCCTTTGCCAAGAGCGGCTGGCTGGCCGCGGTGAAACAGGAAGTCCATGCCCGGCGCCAAGAGGAGTTGAACGCTGCCCGGGAACAGGAGCGTTCGGTTTTGAAACGGAGCTTGGAAGACCTGCTGTAACTGCCGGCAGACTGCAAACTCCCTCTGGGAAGGCTTCCCGGAGGGAGTTTTTTCACGGGGCCTGGGCGCTGGGATCCTTTCTAAAAGAAGTTGCCTTGCCCAAGGCTATTTCCTTTGAAAACTGGCAAGGATAAAAGGGGAGCTGTCCAGTTGACAAACCTGCGGCGGCGGTGTATCATTATGTCGAATATTTGTTCGCAAAGCTTTTTGCGGGAACTTGGAAAAGGGGGAATCGATATGGCGCAAGGGCAAATGGACAAGTTCCAGCTGGTGTCCAGCTACCGGCCCACCGGCGACCAGCCCCAGGCCATTGAGAAGCTGGTGGCAGGGCTGAACTCCGGCATGAAAGAGCAGACGCTTTTGGGCGTCACCGGTTCGGGCAAGACCTTCACCATGGCGAACGTCATTGCCCAAGTGAACCGCCCCACCTTGGTGCTGGCCCACAACAAGACCTTGGCGGCCCAGCTGTGCTCGGAGTTCCGGGAGTTTTTCCCCAACAACGCGGTGGAGTACTTTGTGTCCTACTACGACTACTACCAGCCCGAGGCTTACATCCCCCAGACGGACACTTATATAGAAAAGGATTCCGCCATCAACGACGAGATCGACAAGCTGCGCCACAGCGCCACCAGCGCCCTCTCCGAGCGCCGGGACGTGATCATCGTGGCCTCGGTGTCCTGCATCTACTCCCTGGGCGACCCCATCGACTACCGCACCATGGTCATCTCCCTGCGCCCCGGGCAGGAGCGGGACCGGGACGAGCTTCTAAAAAAACTGGTGGAGCTCCAGTACGAGCGCAACGACGTGAATTTCATCCGCAACAAGTTCCGGGTGCGGGGGGACGTGGTGGAGATCTTCCCCGCCAACGCCACGGACAAGGCTGTGCGGGTGGAATTTTTCGGCGACGAGATCGACCGCCTGCGGGAGTTCAACCCCCTCACCGGGGACGTGACCGCGGAGCTAAAGCACATCGCCATCTACCCGGCCTCCCACTACATCGTGCCCAAAGAGCGCATGGACGCCGCTCTGGCGGACCTGCAGCAGGAGATGGAGGAGCGGGTGGCCTACTTCAAAAAAGAGGGCAAGCTCATCGAGGCCCAGCGCATCGAGCAGCGCACCCGCTACGATATGGAGATGCTCCAGGAGATCGGCTTCTGCAAGGGCATCGAGAACTACTCCCGGGTATTGTCCCGGCGGGCGCCGGGCAGCGCCCCCTTCACCCTGCTGGACTACTTCCCCGAGGACTACCTGCTGTTCGTGGACGAGTCCCACGTGACCCTGCCCCAGGTGCGGGGCATGTTCGCCGGGGACCACGCCCGGAAAGAGATGCTGGTGGACTACGGCTTCCGCCTGCCCTCGGCCTTCGACAACCGGCCCCTGAATTTCGACGAATTCTACGCCCACATCAACCAGGCGGTGTTCGTCAGCGCCACCCCCGGCGACCTGGAGCTGGAGAAATCTGCCCAGGTGGTGGAGCAGGTCATCCGGCCCACGGGGCTTTTGGACCCCCTGGTGGTGGTAAAGCCCACCGATGGCCAGATCGACGACCTGATCTCTGAAATCAACCTGCGGGTGGAAAAGCAGGAGCGGGTGCTGGTCACCACCCTCACCAAAAAAATGGCCGAGGACCTCACCTCCTACCTGGAGGGCTACGGCATCAAGGTGCGGTACATGCACCACGACATCGACACTGTGGAGCGCATGGAGATCATCCGGGACCTGCGGCTGGGAGAGTTTGACGTGCTGGTGGGCATCAACCTGCTCCGGGAGGGCCTGGACATCCCCGAGGTGTCCCTGGTGGCCATTCTCGACGCGGACAAGGAGGGCTTCCTCCGCAGCGGGCGAAGCCTTATCCAGACCATCGGCCGGGCCGCGCGGAACGCGGGGGGCCAGGTCATCATGTACGCCGACGAGGTCACCCCCTCCATGGAGCAGGCCATTACCGAGACGGAGCGCCGCCGGGCCATCCAGGAGCGGTACAACGAAGAGCACGGCATCACCCCCAAGACCATCAAAAAGGACGTGGCGGAGATTTTGGAGATCTCCACCCACAAGGACGACAAGGGCAAAAAGAAGAAGCGCTATACCCCCGCCGAGCGCCAGGCCCTCATCGAGCAGTACACAAAAGAGATGAAGGCCGCCGCCAAGCTCTTAGAGTTCGAGCACGCCGCCTACTTGCGGGATAAGATCAAAGAGCTGGAGGGCAGCGGCCCCCTGCCGGGCAAAAAGCGGCGCCTGCCCAAGCCCTGAGAGATATGGAGGAATTGAAATGGAAATACGGGTTCGCCGGGCAGCTTTTTCAGATCTGCCCGCAGCCAAAGAGATGTACGCCGCCCTGGTGGCCCGGATGGACCAAGAGGGCTGGGGTGTGTGGGATGAGACCTATCCCCGGGACTTTGTGGAAAAGGACATAGAGCGGGACCAGTTTTACCTGCTGTTGGAGGGGGACCGTCTGGTGGGGGCTTTTGCCCTGCCCGCCCACGACAACGGGGAGGGGGACGTGCCCTGGCAGGAGCCTTCTGCCCCGGCCCGCTACCTGTACCGGTTCGGCATCGCGGCGGGCCAGGGAGGCCGGGGCCTGGGGACACAGGCCCTGGAGGCAATCGGCGGGCTGGCCAAAAGCCTAGGGGCCCGGTACCTGCGGCTCTATGTGGCCCACGAGAACCAGCCCGCCATAGGGCTGTACCGGAAAATGGGCTTTTCCCAGCGGCCGGGGGAGTTTGGGGAAATGCTGGAGGACGGCACCAGGCTTTATGAGTACGCGTTTGAGAAGGAAGTGTGAGGCGCCGTGAGGATCACGGAAGTGAAGGAGCGCAAAAAGCGGTATTTAGACCTGCTCCTCCTGGGGGACGAGCAGGAGGACATGATCGACCGCTACCTGGACCGGGGGACCATGTACCTGCTGGAGGACGGCGGCCCCGTCGCCCAGTGCGTGGTGACGGACGAGGGAAACGGCGTGCTGGAAATAAAAAACATCGCCGTGGCCCCCCAGTGCCAGGGGCAGGGCTATGGCCGGGCCCTCCTCCGGTTCGTGGAGGAGGCCTATGCCGGGCGCTATGCGGTGCTGCAGGTGGGCACCGGCGACAGCCCCCTGACCCTGCCCTTTTACGAGAAGTGCGGCTTTGCCCGCTCCCACACCGTAAAAAATTTTTTCACCGAAAACTACGACCACCCCATCTTCGAAGGGGGCGTCCAGCTGGTGGATATGGTCTATCTGCGGAAAAATTTGGGGAATAAGGAGGACCGCCTATGAAACGAGAACTTGGCATCGCCCGGTGCGGCCTGGCCTGCTGCCTGTGCAGCGAAAATACTGTCTGCGCCGGGTGCGATTCCGGGGACTGCCCCGACAAGGAGGAGTGCGTAAACCGGGCCTGCTCCCTGGGGCGGGGCGCGGCCCACTGCTTCGACTGCCCCGAGGAAGCCTGCCGCAAGGGGATGCTCCAAAAAAGCAAGCCCTACGGCTTTACCCTGTTCGCCCGGCGGTACGGGGAGCAGGCCCTGCTGGACTGCCTGGAGCAAAACGAGCAAAAAGGCGTGGTCTACCACCGCCAGGGCATCCTGGGGGATTACGACGAGTTTGAGGACCCGGAAGAGCTGATACGCTTCCTCCAGACGGGGAAAGAATAGAGAGAAACAGGATAGGGAAGGAAAAAACTATGAGCTTAGATAAAATCGTGGTCCACGGCGCCAGGGAGCACAACCTGAAAGACGTGGACGTCACCATCCCCCGGGACAAGCTGGTGGTGCTCACCGGCCTCTCCGGCTCGGGGAAGTCGTCCCTGGCCTTCGACACCATCTACGCCGAGGGCCAGCGGCGGTACGTGGAGAGCCTCTCCTCCTATGCCCGGATGTTTCTGGGCCAGATGGAAAAGCCCGACGTGGACATGATCGACGGCCTGTCCCCGGCCATCTCCATCGACCAGAAGACCACCTCCAAAAACCCCCGCTCTACCGTGGGCACGGTGACGGAGATCTACGACTACCTGCGGCTGCTGTACGCCCGCATCGGCATCCCCCACTGCCCTATCTGCGGCCGGGAGATCAAGCAGCAGACCATCGACCAGATCGTGGACCAGGTCCTGGCCCTGCCGGAACGCACCAAAATCCAGGTGATGGCCCCGGTGGTCCGGGGCCGGAAGGGCGAGCACCAGAAGGAATTCGAGGCCGCCCGGAGATCCGGCTTCGTCCGGGCCCGGGTGGACGGCCTCCTCTACGACCTCAACGAGAAGATCCAGCTGGAGAAAAACCGCAAGCACACCATCGAGATCGTGGTGGACCGGCTGGTGGTAAAGCCGGACATCCGCTCCCGCCTGGCGGACTCCATCGAGACGGCCTCGGGGCTTACCGGGGGCATCGTGGTCATCAATGTCATCGACGGGGAGGACATCACCTTCTCCCAGAATTACGCCTGTCCCGAGCACGGCGTGTCCGTGGACGAGCTCTCCCCCCGGATGTTCTCCTTCAACAACCCCTATGGGGCCTGCAAAAAGTGTACCGGCCTGGGGGTGTTCATGAAGATCGACCCCCAGCTCATCATCCCGGACAAGCGCCTGTCCATCAACAAGGGGGGCCTCAAGGCCAGCGGCTGGGCCATGGAGGGCAGCTCCATCGCCGCCATGTATATGCGGGGCCTCTCTGAGCACTACCACTTCTCTCTCGACACCCCCCTGGGGGAGCTGCCCCCCGAGATCATCGACATCCTCCTCTACGGCACCAAGGGGGAGAAAATCAAGCTCCGCCGGGACAGCATGTACGGCTCCGGCAGCTATATGGCCCCCTTCGAGGGCGTCATCAACAACCTGGAGCGCCGCTTCCACGACACCTCCTCCAACTGGATCAAGGAGGAGATCGAGAGCTATATGAGCGCCGTCCCCTGCGACGCCTGCCACGGCCAGCGCCTCTCCCCGGAGAGCCTGGCGGTGACGGTAGGCGGCCTGAACATCAGCCAGTTCTGCGACAAGTCCGTCACCGAGGCCCTGGAGTTCGTAGACGCCCTGGCCCTCACCGACCGGGAGAAGATGATCGCCGCCCCCATCCTCAAGGAGATCAAGTCCCGGCTGGGCTTTTTGCAGAGCGTGGGCCTGGAGTACCTGACTTTGTCCCGCTCCTCCGGCACCCTCTCCGGCGGGGAGAGCCAGCGCATCCGCCTGGCCACCCAGATCGGCTCCTCCCTCATGGGCGTGCTGTATATTCTGGACGAGCCCTCCATCGGCCTGCACCAGCGGGACAACCACAAGCTGCTGGACACCCTCAAGCGCCTGCGGGACCTGGGCAACACCGTCATCGTGGTAGAACACGACGAGGACACCATGCGGGCCGCCGACTATATCGTAGACGTGGGCCCCGGGGCCGGCATCCACGGCGGGGAGATCGTCTACGCCGGGCCGGTGAAAGGCATCGAGAAGTGCAAAAAGTCCCTCACCGGCCAGTACCTCAGCGGCAAGCGGAAGGTGGAGGTGCCGGAGCACCGCCGCCCCGGCAACGGCAAATTCCTGGAGGTAAAGGGCGCCGCCCAGAACAACCTGCGGCACATCGACGTGAAGATTCCCCTGGGGGAATTCGTGTGCGTCACCGGGGTCTCCGGTTCGGGGAAATCCTCCCTCATCAACGAGATTCTGTATAAGAAGCTGGCCCTGGAGCTGAACCGCGCCCACACCCACCCCGGCGCCCACCGGGAGGTCCTGGGCCTGGAGCACCTGGACAAGGTCATCCAGATCGACCAGTCCCCCATCGGCCGCACCCCCCGGTCCAACCCGGCCACCTACACCGGGCTGTTCAACGACATCCGGGAGCTGTTCGCCTCCACCCAAGAGGCCAAGATGCGGGGCTTTACCGCCAGCCGGTTCTCCTTCAACGTCAAGGGCGGCCGGTGCGAGGCCTGCCAGGGGGACGGCATCATCTGCATCGAGATGCACTTCCTCCCCGACGTGTACGTGCCCTGCGAGGTGTGCAAGGGCCGCCGCTACAACCGGGAGACCCTGGAGGTCAAGTACAAGGGCAAAAGCATCTACGACGTGCTGGAGATGACCGCCGAGGAGGGCCTGGACTTTTTCCGGGACATCCCCAAGCTGGCCCGGCGGCTGCAGACCATAAACGACGTGGGCCTGGGCTACGTGAAAATCGGCCAGCCCGCCACCACCCTGTCCGGCGGCGAGGCCCAGCGGGTGAAGCTGGCCACCGAGCTCTCCAAGCGGCCCACGGGCAAGACCATCTATATCCTGGACGAGCCCACCACCGGCCTGCACATCGCCGACGTGCACAAGCTCATCGACGTGCTCCAGCGCCTGGTGGACAGCGGCAACACCGTGGTGGTCATCGAGCACAACCTGGACCTGATCAAAACCGCGGACCATATCATCGACCTGGGCCCCGAGGGCGGCAACCGGGGCGGGCTCATCGTGGCCCAGGGCACCCCGGAGCAGGTGGCCCAGGTGCCGGAGTCCTACACCGGCCAGTACCTGAAGCCCCTGCTGGGGCTGTGACCCACGTAAAAATATTTTTTCGGGAGGGGGCTGCACCCCTCCCATTTTTATTCCTCCCCAGGAAAAATATAGTTGCATCTTCAACTATTCTGCGCTATACTGAGGGAAAGCGAAACTGCCCGCGGGAGGCTGTACATTATGAGGATGATCCTCCACTATCTCAAACCCTTCGTGCCCCGGATGACCCTGGGCATCTCCATCAAGTTCATCGGCGCGGTCATGGAGCTGGTGCTGCCCTGGATTCTCTCCTACCTCATCGACGACGTAGTGCCCCTGCGGGACATGGGGCTCATCCTGCTGTGGGGCGGGGCCATGGTGCTGGCGTCCATCGGCGCCCTGGTCACCAACATCGTGGCCAACCGCATGGCCGCCTGGGTGGCCCAGCACACCACCCAGTCCATCCGCCACGATTTGTTCCAGAAGATCTCCTACCTCTCCTGCAACCAGATCGACCAGTTCTCCATCCCCTCCCTGGAGGCCCGCCTCACCAGCGACACCTACAACGTCCACCAGATGATCGGCATGATGCAGCGCATGGGGGTGCGGGCCCCCATCCTGCTCGTCGGCGGCATCCTCATCACCCTCACCCTGGACCCCATGCTCACCCTGGTGCTGGTGAGCACCCTGCCTTTCCTGGGGGTGCTGGTGTACCTGGTGTCCAAACGGGGCATCCCCCTGTACGTCCAGCTCCAGCAGGGGGTGGACAGCATGGTCCGGGTGGTGCGGGAGAACGCCGCCGGCATCCGGGTCATCAAGGCGCTGTCCAAAACCGAGTACGAGCGGCAGCACTTCGCCCAGGTCAACGGGGAGGTGGTCCGCCGGGAGAAAAAGGCGGGCATCACCATGGCCCTTACCAACCCCATGATGAACCTGCTGTTAAACCTGGGCCTCACCCTGGTCATCGTGGTGGGGGCCGTCCGGGTCAACGCCGGCACCAGCACCGCCGGGAACATCATCGCCTTTCTCAGCTACTTCACCATCATCTTAAACGCCATGATGGCCGTCACCCGCATCTTCGTCATGTGCTCCCGGGGCTCCGCCTCCGGCTCCCGCATCGCCCAGGTGCTGGACACCCCCGCCGACCTCCCGGTGCGCCCCGCCCCCCGGCAGGACACCCCCTACCACGTGGTGTTCGACCACGTGACCTTCTCCTACGGCAAAAAGGAGCCCAGCGTGGAGGACATCTCCTTCCGGTTAAAACCCGGGGAGACCCTGGGCATCATCGGGGCCACGGGCTGCGGCAAGTCCACCCTCATGGCCCTGCTCATGCGGCTGTACGACGCCGACGGCGGCAGCATCCTCATCGGCGGCCGGCCCATCACCTCCATCCCCTCCCAGGAGCTCCACACCAAGTTCGGGGTGGTGTTCCAGAACGACGTGATCTTCGCCGGCACCATCTACGAGAACATCGACTTCGGCCGGGGCCTGCCCCGGGCGGCCATCGAGAAGGCCGCCCGCTGCGCCCAGGCCTGGGAGTTCATCTCCGCCCTGCCCGACGGCCTGGAGCACCGGCTCACCAGCAAGGGCACCAACTTAAGCGGCGGCCAGAAGCAGCGGGTGCTGGTGGCCCGGGCCCTGGCCGGCTCCCCGGAGATTCTGATTCTGGACGACTCCTCCTCCGCCCTGGACTACCGCACCGACGCCGCCCTGCGCAAGGCCCTGCGGGAGGAGTACCAGGGCATCACCACGGTGATCATCGCCCAGCGGGTCAGCTCCATCCTCCACGCCGACCACATCCTGGTGCTGGAGGAGGGCAAAGAGCTGGGCTACGGCGCCCACCAGCACCTGCTGGAGACCTGCGAGGTCTACCAGGACATCGCCCGCTCGCAAATGGGGTTCGGGTCGCCAGTGGCGACCGTCGCCGAACCGACCGAGCCGGCAGGCGAGAGGAGTGCCTCCACTGTCGATTCGCGTACTGGGTTTGCGGAAGAAGCCCGCTCGATGTCACGCGAAGAAGTCAGGAGCGGCCCCACATCTGGCGAGCAGAGCGGCCCCGCTGTCGATTCACCCGCTGTGAGAAAGGAGGGGACTTAACATGCCCAGAGGACCGCGCGGCCCCATCGAGAAGCCCAAGGACCGGAAGAAGGTGCTCCTGCGGCTGTGGACCTACCTCTACGCCCACAAGTGGATGTCCCTGGGGGCGGTGCTGCTCACCGTGGGCAGCAACCTGCTGGCCCTGCTGGGGCCCATGCTCTCCGGCCGGGCCATCGACGCCATCGGCGTGGAGCCGGGCCAGGCGGACTTCCCCACCATCTTCCTCTACTGCGGCCTGATGGTGGCCTTCTACGCCGTCAGCTCCCTGCTCTCCTACATCCTGTCCATCCTGATGATCCAGCTCAGCCAGAAAATCGTCTACCAGATGCGCCAGCAGGTGTTCAACCGGCTGACAGAGCTGCCGGTGGGCTACTTCGACACCCACCAGACCGGCGACATCGTCTCCCGCATCTCCTACGACATCGACACCGTCAACGCCTCCCTCTCCAACGACCTGGTGCAGATCGCCGCCAGCGTCATCACGGTGGTGGGCTCCTTCCTGATGATGGTGCTCATCTCCCCGGTGCTGGTGCTGGTGTTCGCCGTCACCATCCCCATGTCCATCCTCTTCACCCGGTACATGACCAAAAAGGTCCGGCCCCTGTTCCACATGCGCTCGGTGCGATTGGGGGAGCTCAACGGCTTTGTGGAGGAGAACATCACCGGCCAAAAGACCACCAAGGCCTACCACCAGGAGGAGACCATGATCTCCCGCTTCGACGAGAAGAACAAGGCCGCGGTGGACAGCTACTACAACGCCGACTACTACGGCGGCATGACTGGCCCCTCGGTAAACTTCATCAACAACCTGTCCCTGGCCTTCGTCAGCATTTTCGGGGCCATCCTGTACCTGTGGGGCTACCTGTCCATCGGCGATTTGTCCAGCTTCGTGCTGTACTCCCGGCGGTTCTCCGGGCCCATCAACGAGGCCGCCAATATCTTAAGCGAGCTCCAGTCCGCCTGCGCCGCGGCGGAGCGGGTGTTCCGCCTCATCGACGAGGAGCCCGAGCCCGCCGACGCCCCCGGCGCCGTGGAGGCCGACCACGTCCGGGGGGACGTGGCCATGGACCACGTCCACTTCGGCTACGACCCGGGCAAGACCATCATCCACGACCTGAGCCTCCACGCGCCCCCCGGGGGGCTTACCGCCATCGTGGGTCCCACCGGCGCGGGCAAGACCACCCTCATCAACCTGCTTATGCGGTTCTACGACCCCCAGTCCGGCTCCATCACCTTAGACGGCGCCGACATCCGCCAGATCACCCGCAAGAGCCTGCGCCTGTCCTACGCCATGGTGCTCCAGGACACCTGGCTGTTCACCGGCACCATCTTCGACAACCTGGCCTACGGCAAAAAGGACGCCAGGCTGGAGGATGTCCAGGCCGCGGCCAAGGCCGCCCGCATCCACCGGTATATTATGAGCCTGCCCCAGGGCTACGACACGGTCCTGGACGAGAGCGGCATGAACATCTCCCAGGGGCAGAAGCAGCTGCTCACCATCGCCCGGGCCATGCTCCTGGACGCGAAAATGCTCATTTTAGACGAGGCCACCTCCAACGTGGACACCCGCACGGAGATCCAGATCCAGGCCGCCATGCGGGAGCTGATGAAGGACAAGACCTGCTTCGTCATCGCCCACCGGCTGTCCACCATCCAGAACGCCGACAACATCCTGGTGGTCCGGGACGGGGACATCGTGGAGCAGGGCACCCACCAACAGCTCATGGAGCGGGGCGGCTTCTACGCCAGCCTGTACAACTCCCAGTTCCAGTAACGCCCTTGACATCCCCACCCCCCTGTGCGACAATATTCTCACAGGGGGACTTTTTTCCACGTTTCCCGCCCACGTGCGCACCCCCGCGCCGGAAAACCATCTCGCCCCAAGAACCACCGCTTTCTCAAAGCACCGTAAGAAAGCACCGTCCCGCTCCCCGCACGAGCGCCTCTTTTTACTCCGGGGATTCGCGTTTTTCCGATTTACTGTGATAAAGCAAAACTTTCCCAAAGACCAGTCCTGTCCCGTTATGCTTTCTCTCTTTTGTGATTATTGATCCCATTGGGCTCGCGGCGGGCTTTTTCAGGTCTTGTTTGGGTTTTTCCGGGCTGCTTTCGGGAGTTTTTGGGCTTTTTTCGGACTTTTTTTCATGTTTCCCCTCACCTTTTGCCCCCGTGGCACGTCTTACTATAAACCGCGTTTTTTCGGGGAGCCCGTCACAATTTGTCACGCTGCCCCGTCTTATCACCGAACACGCAGAGAAAGGAGGGATCGCCTATGCCAGGCAGACACCGCCATCGCGCCAGGAGGTTCTCCCTGCCCGCCTGGCTGCCCGGCCTGGTGCTGGGCTTTGCCGCGGGAGTGCTGGTCACCTGGGCCCTGTTCCCCCGGGCCACCGCGGCCCAGGTCATCCCCACCGGCGGCCCCGCCGCCTCGCCCGCGCCCTACTACACCGCCCCTCCCACGTCTACTACGGCCCCGACGGCCTCTCCGGAGCCCGCAAAGGCCGCCTCGGAGCACCCCTGGTACCTGACCCTGGTGAACTTCGAGACCCCCATCGACCCGGAGCTGGAGGTGCCCCTCTCCACCCTGGAGGGCAACATCCAGCGGTTTGACAGCCGGGCCATCTCCGCCCTGGAGGACATGCTGGCCGCCATGGAGGCGGAGGGCCTGTCCCCGGCGGTGTGCTCGGGCTACCGCACCCGGGAGACCCAGGAGGCCCTCTACGCCAGGCAGGTGGACTTCTGGCTGAGCATGGGCTACAGCCAGGCGGACGCCGAGGCCGAGGCCTGCCTGATGGTGGCCCGTCCCGACACCAGCGAGCACCAGCTGGGCCTGGCCGCGGACATCGTGGCCGCCAGCTACCAGGTGCTGGACGCTAGCCAGGAGAACACCCCCGAGCAGCAGTGGCTGCTGGCCCACTGCCAGGAGTACGGCTTTATCCTCCGCTACCCCTCGGGCAAGACCGACCGCACCGGGGTGAGTTACGAGCCCTGGCACTACCGCTATGTGGGCAAAGCGGCCGCAGAGGCCATCATGTCCCAGGGCCTGTGCCTGGAGGAATACCTGGAGAGCCTGGAAAATTGAAACCGCCCCCCTGCCGCCTGGGAGACCAGGCGGCTTTTTTGCACCCCTTCGGCCTGTCCGCATATCCTGGCAGTAGGGGGCGCAGCCCCCAATCGAAGCAAAAGGAGAGCGGGTATTCCATGAAAATATACCGACCCTATCCCGACCCCTGCTGCCCTCCGCCCTGTCCGCCGCCCTGCTGTCCGGTCCCCGGGCCCATAGGCCCCCAAGGCCCCCAGGGCGAGCAGGGCCCCACCGGCCCCACCGGCCCCACCGGCCCGGAGGGGCCCCAGGGCGTCCAGGGGGTGCAGGGCGTCCCCGGCCCCGCAGGGCCCACAGGCCCCCAGGGCGTCCAGGGATTGCAGGGCCCCGCTGGCGCGACAGGTGCCACCGGCGAAGCCGGTCCCCAGGGCGCGACAGGCCCCCAGGGCCCCGCTGGCCCAACCGGCCCTCAGGGTGTCACTGGCGCGACTGGCGAAGCCGGGCCCCAGGGCGCGACCGGTCCCCAAGGTCCCCAAGGCCCTGCTGGCCCAACCGGCCCGCAGGGTGTCACTGGCGCGACCGGTGAGGCTGGGCCTCAAGGCCCCACAGGCCCCCAGGGCGTCCAGGGATTGCAGGGCCCCGCTGGCCCTACCGGTCCTCAAGGGGCGACAGGCCCCCAAGGCGCCACAGGCGCGACCGGAGCCACAGGAGCCACCGGTGAAGCCGGTCCTCAAGGGGCGACAGGCCCCCAAGGCCCCGCAGGCCCCACCGGCCCGCAAGGTGCTACTGGCGCGACCGGAGCCACCGGCGAAGCCGGGCCCCAGGGCGCGACAGGCTCCCAAGGCCCCGCTGGCCCAACCGGCCCGCAAGGTGCTACTGGCGCGACCGGAGCCACCGGCGAAGCCGGTCCCCAGGGCGCGACTGGTCCCCAGGGCCCCGCTGGCCCAACCGGCCCCCAGGGAGCCACAGGTGCCACAGGCCCCACCGGCAGCGCGGCCACGGTGAGCGTGGGGACCGTCACCACCGGGGACCCCGGCACCCAGGCGGCGGTGACCAACAGCGGTACTGAAAATAATGCAGTGCTGGACTTCACCATCCCCCAGGGCGCGGCCGGGACCAACCCTCCGGTGCAGCTGCTGTCCGCCTATTCTATCCCGGCCCAGGCCGGGACGGCCTCCACTCCCCTGGTGTTCGACCGCACCGGGGTGAGCTACGGCGCCGCGGCGGAGCACACCGCCAACTCGCCGGACTTCACCATCACCCAGCCCGGGGTGTACACCCTGGCCTTCAGCGGCAGCTTTGCCCCGGGGAACGGCGCCGCCTTCCCCTTGAATGTGGGCATCACGGCCCAGCTGGGGGGCACGGACATCCCCGGGGCCTCGGCCCAGCACACCTTCCAAAGCGCCAGCGACGTGGCAAGCCTCAGCTTCACCGTGCCCTTCGCGGTGACTACGGCCCCCGCCGCCCTGCAGGTGGTGGGTGCCGGCACCACCTTCCTCTACAGCGACCTTTCCGCCACCATCACCCGGAACGGGGACATCCCCACCACCTAAGGCCTTTTGGCCTGGGGCGGGCTGCGGCCCGCCCTTACATACCCGGAAAGGAGCCCGCCTATGGCCACCATCAGCCTGTGCATGATCGTAAAAAACGAGGAGGCCACCCTGCCCCGCTGCCTGGAGTCGGTACAAGGCCTGGCGGAGGAGGTGGTCATCGTGGATACGGGCAGCAGCGACCGGACCAGGGAGATTGCGGGGCGGTACACGCCCTTACTCTACGACTTCCCCTGGGAGGACGACTTCGCCGCCGCCCGGAACTTCGCCTTTTCCAAGGCCACCCAGGACTACTGCCTGTGGCTGGACGCCGACGACGTGCTGCTCCCCCAGGACCGGCAGCGATTTCTCCGACTGAAGGCGTCCCTGCCCCCAGACACGGACGTGGTGATGCTCCCCTACCACACCGGGGGCGACGGGGCGGAGCGGCCCGGCCTCACCTACTACCGGGAGCGGCTCCTGCGGCGGGAGGCGGGCTTTGTCTGGGAGGGCGCGGTCCACGAGGCCATCGCCCCGGCGGGGAAGGTCCTCTACGGGGACGCCGCGGTCACCCACAAAAAAACAGGCCCGGGGGACCCGGACCGGAACCTGCGGATTTTGGAAAACGTGAAAGGAAAACGCCCCCTCCTGCCCCGGGAGCAGTTTTACTACGCCAGGGAGCTGGCCGCCCACGGCCGGGAGGAGGAGGCCGCCGGGCAATTCCGGCAGTTTTTGGACGGGGGCCGGGGCTGGGTGGAAAACGAGAAGCAGGCCTGCCTGGACCTGGCCCAGTGCCTGGGCCGCCTGGGCAGGTCGGAGGAGGCCCTGGCCGCCCTGCTCCGGGGGCTCCGCTACGGCCCGCCCGGCGGGGAGCTGTGCTGCGCGCTGGGGGACCACTTTTTGGAGGGGGGGCAGCTCCCCGCCGCGGTGTTCTGGTACGAGGCCGCCCTCTCCCGCCCCCAGGACAGCCGGGCCGGAGGGTTCCTCTGCCCGGAGTACTACGGCTACTACCCCTGCCTGCAGCTGTGCGTCTGCTGGTACCGCCTGGGGGACCCGGCCCTAGCCCGGGCCTACAACCGCCGCGCCGCGGCCTGTCACCCGGACAGCGCCGTGTGCCGGGCGAACGAGGCGTTTTTTGCCGGCGGGGAAGCACGGGCTGCGTCACTTCCGGCAAGGTAAAACAGAACCCCCTCCCATCAAAGGGAGGGAGCGGTCACACCCCCAGACAGGCGCAAAAAAAGAGGAGGTAGGCCTCGTCGAGGCCAGCCTCCCTTTCGCGCGTATTCCGCCGGGCACCAGGTCACAGCTCCAGCAGCACCACCCGGCCCTGCTGCCGGGTCTTGTTCATGTCGATGAGGCGCTGGTTCTCGCTGCCCCGGAAGGTGAGCTCCAGGTTGCGCTGCTCCAGGAGGAAGGGGCCGTCGATGAGCACGTCCACCTGGGCCAGGAGATCGTCCACGGCGGGGTCGTGCTGCTCCACCAGCTGCTCGTAGGTCCAGCCGGAGTAGGCCGTCACGTCCTTGCCCAGGGAGTGCACCAGCCGGGCCAGCTCCGCCAGGGGCTGGGGCTGGCAGAAGGGCTCGCCGCCGCTGAAGGTGATGCCCTTGAGCAGGGGGTTTTTCCCAAAGTCCGCAAACAGCTTTTCCGGCGTGGTAATCTCGCCCCCCTCGAAGGCCCAGGTCTGGGGGTTGTGGCAGCCCTTGCAGTGGTGGGGGCAGCCCTGGGTAAACACGGTGTAGCGGATGCCCTTGCCGTCTACAATGGACTCCTTCACCACACCGGCGATGCGCAGTTCCATCCTCGTCTCCTCCTTTGCGCAAAAGCCGGACGGGTCGCCCCGCCCGGCCTTTTCGCTACAATGTCAATTCTCTGCCGGGAAAAACCTCCCGGTGGGTCATCTGGTACGTGAGGGGCGTTACGGTGACGTAGCCCGCCTGCAGCAGGGAAAAGTCGCTCTCCGCCTCCTCCGAGCGGCAGGGGCCGCTGGTGCACCAGAAATACCGGCGGCCGTCGGGGGCGCGGCGCTCCTCGTAGCCGCCCAGCCACAGGGAGCTCCCCTGGGGCGCCCAGCGCACGCCCTTTATTTCCTGGTAGGGCAGGGCGGGCACGTTGATGTTCAGCATGTGGGCCACGTCTTGCTCCACCTCCAACTGGTCCAGCAGCCGGAGGAACACCCGCGCCACCACGGCCTGGTCCGCCTCCCGGGGTGCGGAGAGGGCCATGGCCTTGCGGCCTTTTTTGGCGCCCTCCAGGGCGGCGGCCACGGTGCCGGAGTACTGCAGGTCCCCGGCCAGGTTCAGGCCCCGGTTGGGCCCGGAGACCACCAGGTCCACCGAGTCCCGCGTCAAGGCCATCAGCCCCAGCTGGGTGCAGTCGGCAGGGGTGCCGGAGCAGCTGTAGGCGGGGATGCCCTCCCAGTCAAATCCCTGGACGAACAGGGGGTCCCGCAGGGTGATGCCGTGTCCCACGGCGGAGCGCTCCCGGTCGGGGGCCACCACGGTCACCTGGCGCCCCGTCCCGTGCAGGGCCTGGGCCAGCAGCCGCAGGCCCGGGGAGTGGATGCCGTCGTCGTTGACCAGCAGGATGTGCATGGGGCTCTCCCCCTTTCCAGGCAGTTTGTTACAGGCTGGAGAGGGTGTGCTTCACCCGGTCCCGCTCCTCGGCCCGCTTGGCGTTGTTCCAGCGGTCGATGGTGCCCACCAGGTAGCCGGTGATGCGGCGGATGCGCTCGAAGTCCCGGCCCTCGCCGATGAGGATCTGCTCTTTCTTTTCTGCTGCTTTCTTCGCCATGATGATTCTCCTCCTTATGATCTCACAATGTGTGGGTGTACAAATTTAAGAACTATTCTCATTTTACAGCATCTTGTGCCCCTTGTCAAGGGGAAATGCAAGATAGGGCGGGAATTTGTGGAGACAGGCCGTGGAGCTCCGCTCCACACCTCGCCAGCTTTCTTTCGCAGAAAGCTGGGCAAAGAACTTTTCTTGTCTCTCCTCGCCTGAGCCGGGCGGCAGCCGCCCTTAAAGCCCCGGTCAGCGAACGGTAGGCGGATAGGGGTTTTTCCTGTCCCGTCCGGCCACGGACCAAAATCCCGGTGAGCGGTGTCCCCCTTTGCTCCCAGCCGCAAGAAGCGCGGTTTCGCGAAGCGAAATGGGAGTTTTTCAAATTCCCAAGCGCTTCTTGCCGAGTTAGACGAGCGGGAGCGAGGATAACTCGTAGTAAGTTTGCACGAAGCGCAATTTACTCGTGGTCACAAGACTAAAATTCCGGCGCACGTAGTGCAGAGGAATTTTCCCGTCCCGTCCGGCCACGGACTTAACGGATCAGGCAGGAATAATCCGGTACATCGTGGTACTTCTTCCGCAGCTCCTCCAGCTTCTCCAGGGGCACGCCCTCCCCGGCATGGCGGCCGCAGCGGGGGCACACGTCGTCGATGATGCCGTTATAGCCGCACACCGGGTCCCGGTCCACCGGGTGGTTCACCGAGCCATAGCCGATGCCCGCCTCTTTCATGCAGCGGATCACCGCCTCGAAGGCGTCGATGTTCTTGCACACGTCCCCGTCCAGCTCCACATAGCTGATGTGGCCGGCGTTGGTCAGGGCGTGGAAGGGGGCCTCCTTCTGGATCTTCTCGAAGGCGCTGATGGGGTAGTACACCGGGATGTGGAAGGAGTTGGTGTAGTACTCCCGGTCGGTGACGCCGGGGATCTTGCCGAACTTCTTCTGGTCGATGCGCACGAACCGGCCGGAAAGGCCCTCGGCGGGGGTGGCCAGCAGGGTGAAATTCAGCCCCATCTCCTTGGATATGTCATCCATACGCTTGCGCATATAGGTAATGATCTCCAGGCCCAGGTCGTAGCTCTTCTGGCTTTCGCCATGATGCTTGCCGGTCAGGGCCTTGAGGGTCTCAGCCAGGCCGATGAAGCCCACGGAGAGGGTGCCGTGCTTCAGGACCTCGGCCACAGAGTCGTTGCGGTCCAGCTTGTCCGAGTCGATCCAGACGCCCTGGCCCATGAGGAAGGGGTAGTTGTAGGCCTTCTTGCTGCACTGGATCTTGAACCGGTGCAGCAGCTGCTCTACCACCAAATCGATCCTCTCGTCCAATATCTCATAAAATTTCTTGATGTCTTTGTTGGCCTCGATACCGATACGGGGCAGGTTGATGGAGGTGAAGCTCAGGTTGCCCCGGCCGCAGGTCACGGCCCGGTCCGGGTCGTGGACGTTGCCCATGACACGGGTGCGGCAGCCCATGTAGGCCACCTCGCTGTCGTAGTCGCCGGGCTTGTAGTACTGCAGGTTGAAGGGCGCGTCGATAAAGCTGAAGTTGGGGAACAGCCGCTTGGCGGAGACCCGCATGGCCAGCTTGAACAGGTCGTAGTTGGGGTCGCCCTCGTTGTAGTTGACGCCCTCCTTCACCTTGAAGATCTGCACCGGGAAGATGGGGGTCTCCCCATCGCCCAGGCCGGCCTCGGTGGCCAGCAGCAGGTTGCGGATGACCATCCGGCCCTGCTCGCTGGTGTCGGTGCCGTAGTTCAGCGAGCTGAAGGGCACCTGGGCCCCGGCCCGGGAGTTCATGGTGTTCAGGTTGTGCACCAGGGCCTCCATGGCCTGGTAGGTGGCGTTGTCGGTCTCCCGCCAGGCGGTCTCTTTGGCGTAGGCGGCGGCGTCCTCCGCCTCCTCCTCGGTGACCTCCTGGAAGCCGTTCTCCCGCTGGTGGCGGGGGAGGTACTCGGCAAAGCGCTGGCCGTACTCTTCGGCGGTGGTCATGGTCACCTGGTCCCCCAGGTCGGCCTTGGCCGCGTCGATCATGGCCTTTACATCCCCGTAGGGCATGGCCTTCTGGACCTGCAGAAACTCCACCAGGGCCTTAAAATACTCCTTGCGGTAGGTCTTGTCCACCCCCTGGGCCATGGCGTAGTCGAAAATAGGCACGCTCTGGCCGCCGTGCATCTCGTTCTGGTTGGCCTGGATGGCGATGCAGGCCAAGGCGGCGTAGCTGCGGATGTCGTTGGGCTCCCGCAGGTAGCCGTGGCCGGTGGAAAAGCCGTTGTGGAACAGCTTGATCAGGTCGATCTGGCAGCAGGTCTCGGTAAGGGTGTAGAAGTCCTTGTCGTGGATGTGGATCTGCCCGTCGGCGTGGGCCTTGGCGATGTGGGGCGGGATGACGTACTTGTCGTAGAAGCTCTTGGCCCCCTCAGAGCCGTACTTCAGCATGGTGCCCATGGCGGTGTCGGCGTTGATGTTGGCGTTCTCCCGCTTCAGGTCCGCGTCCTCGGCGGGGACAAAGGTGAGGGCGGAGTAGATCTTCACCAGCTCGTCGTCCATCTCACGGAGCTTCTGGTGCTCGGCCCGGTACAGGATATAGGCCTTGGCGGTCTTGGCGTAGTCGGCGGCGATGAGCTTCTCCTCCACCACGTCCTGGGTCTCCTCCACGGTGGGGACCTTCTTCCGCTTCTCCAGCTCCGCCACCACCGAGCGGGTCAGCTGGTCCAGCTGCTCGTCGCTCATTTTCTCGGTGGCGTTGCGCACATTGGCCTTAAAGATAGCCCCCCGGATCTTGGAGGCGTCGAAGGGGACTTTTTCCCCGCTTCTCTTCACGATCATCTTCAGCATGGCAAATTCCTCTTTCTCTGCGATTCCCTGGGCCCGTCTCCCACGGGGCTCCTTCTCTTTCGGGTGAACGCTTTTTATTATAGGCCTTTCCCCCGCTCCTGTCAATCTATATATAGTGTTTTTCTCTTGCTTTTTTGTGCATCGAACGCTAAATATATAGGCCCCCGGCATGGTTTCACGCCACGCCGGGGGCCGGGAAAACTAGGTTTTATCTAGGTCTTTGGGGGGCTTCAGCCCTCCTGGGAATCATGTTCCACAAGGCGGATACCCAGCTCGTCCAGCTGGGCCTGGGAGACCTGGGAGGGGGCGTCCATCATCACGTCCTGGGCGCTCTTGTTCATGGGGAAGGCGATGACCTCCCGGATGGAGCTCTCCCCGCAGAGGAGCATGACCATCCGGTCCACCCCGGGGGCGATGCCTGCGTGGGGGGGCGCGCCGTAGCAGAAGGCGTTGTACATGGCCGGGAACTTGGCCCGCACGTCCTCCTCCCCCAAGCCCACCAGCTCGAAGGCCTTCATCATGATCTCGGGGTCGTGGTTCCGCACGGCGCCGGAGGAGAGCTCGACCCCATTGCACACCAGGTCGTACTGCTCCGCCTGGATGGTGAGGGGGTCCGCCTCCCCCCGCTCGGCCTGCAGCAGCACCTCCAGCCCGCCGGAGGGCATGGAGAAGGGGTTGTGGCAGAACTCCAGCTGGCCCGACTCCTCCCCGATCTCGTACATGGGGAAGTCCACGATCCAACAGAACTCGTAGCGCTCCTGGTCCATATGGCCCTCGCACTGGGCGCCGGCCATCTTCACCATCACGCCGGAGGTCTTCCACACCTGGGCCTTGGTCCCGGCGCAGAGGAGCACCAGGGTGTCGTTCTCCAGGGAGAGCTGGTCCTTGACCCGCCGGGCCAGGGCGGGGTCGGCGTTGAGGAACTTGGCGATGCCGCCCACCACCTCCCCGTTCTCGTCGATACGGAACCAGTAGGGCTTCTGCCCGGCCTGGACCTCCACGTCGGCGCAGAGCTTGTCGATGTTCTTCCGGGTCAACTTGCAGTTTGACACGGGCACGGCCTTGATAAGGCTGTTCTCAAAGGGCCCGAAGCCGCAGTTTTGCAGCAGCTCCGTCACGTCCTTCACCCGCAGGTCGATGCGCAGGTCCGGCTTGTCGGTGCCGAACTCCTCCATGGCCTGGAGGTAGGGGATGCGCACAAAAGGTGCCTGGGAGGCGGTGTGGTACGCGCCGTACTGGGCGAAGATGGGGGGCAGCACCTGCTCGATGACGGTGAACACGTCCTCCTGCCCGGCAAAGGCCATCTCCATATCCAGCTGGTAGAACTCCCCGGGGGAGCGGTCGCCCCGGGCGTCCTCGTCCCGGAAGCAGGGGGCGATCTGGAAGTACTTGTCAAAGCCGGAGGTCATCAGCAGCTGCTTGAACTGCTGGGGCGCCTGGGGCAGGGCGTAGAATTTGCCCGGGTGCTTCCGGGCGGGCACCAGGTAGTCCCTGGCCCCCTCGGGGGAGGAGGCGGTGAGGATGGGGGTGGTGATCTCCAAAAACCCCTGGTCCTCCATGGCCCGGCGCAGGGCGGACACCACCTGGCTGCGCAGGACAATCTTCTCCTTTACCTGGGGGTTGCGCAGGTCCAGGTAGCGGTACTTCAGGCGCTGGCCCTCGTCCGCGTCCTTGGAGAAATTCACCTCAAAAGGCAGCTCGTTGTACCGGCAGCGGCCCAGCACCTTGATCTCGCTGGGCACCACCTCGATGTCTCCGGTGGGCAGCTTGGGGTTTTTGCTGGTGCGCTCCCGCACCACCCCGGTCACGGCGATGGTGGACTCCTTGTTCAGGGGCTTTACCAGGTCCATCATCTCCTGGGTCTCCACCACCACCTGGGTGGTGCCGTAAAAATCCCGCAGGACCAGGAAGCCCAAATTGCCCCCCACTTCCCGCAAATTCTCCAGCCACCCGGCCAGGGTAACGGTCTGTCCCACATGCTCCATGCGCAATTCGCCGCAGGTGTGGGTGCGGTATTTTGTCTGTTTCATATCCTGTCCCTCTCTCCCATAGTTCTTCCCGCTTCCAGAAAAGCGGCGGCTTGTCAGTCAAAAGCGATCTTGCTGGAGGACTCCGCCTCGGTGCTGACGGTGACGTAATCGCCGATAAAGTCCTCCTCGGTGATGGCGATCTTCTTCTTCTCGCCGGTGCCCATATTTTTCAGCTCGGCCTTGCCCTCTTGGAGCTCGTTGTCCCCCAGCACCATGGTGAACTTGGCGCCGATCTTGTCGGCGTACTTCATCTGGGCCTTCAGGCCCCGGCCGCACAGGTCCGTGTCGGCGGGGATGCCGCAGCGGTGCAGCTCGTCCATCAGCAGGAAAGCCTTCTTCTGGGCTTCCTCGCCCATGGTGGCGATGTACAGCTCACATTTCACCGGCTGGGGGAATTCCACCTTCTGGGCCTCCAGGGCCATCATAATGCGGTCCAGCCCCAGGCCGAAGCCCAGGCCGGGGGTGGGCTTGCCGCCGAACTCCTCCACCAGGCCGTCGTACCGGCCGCCGCCCCCCAGGGCAAAGCCCAGGCTCTTGGAGGGGAACTCGAACACGGTGCGGGTGTAGTAGTCCAGGCCCCGGACCAGGCCGGGGTCGATTTCAAATTCCACGTCCAGGGCGGTCAAAAACTCCTGGACCTTGGCAAAGTGGTCTTTGCAGTCCTGGCACAGGTAGTCGGTGATCTTGGGCGCGCCCTTGCACACCTCCTGGCACTCGGGGCTCTTGCAGTCCAGAATACGCATGGGGTTGCGCTCCAGCCGGGAGAGGCAGGTGTCGCACAGCTGGTCGCGCCTTTCGGTGAAGTATTCCTTCAAGGCTTTGTGGTACTCCTTGCGGCAGGTGGGGCAGCCGATGGAATTCAGCTGCAGGCCCACGTCGTGGAGGCCCAGCCGCTTAAAGGCGGACAAAGCCATGGCGATGACCTGAGCGTCGGCCACGGGCTCGGCGGCGCCGAACATCTCCACACCGAACTGGTGCAGCTCCCGCAGGCGGCCGGCCTGGGGCTTCTCATACCGGTAGCAGGAGGTGAGATAGTACAGCTTCACCGGATAGCCGGCGTTGTACAGGCCGGTCTCCAGCATGGCCCGCACCGCGCCCGCGGTGCCCTCGGGCCGCAGGGTGATGGACCGGCCCCCCTTGTCCTCGAAGGTGTACATCTGCTTTTCCACCACGTCGGTGGTGTCCCCCACGCCCCGGAGGAACAGCTCGGTGTGCTCGAACACCGGGGTGCGGATCTCCCCGAAGCCGTTCAATTCCGCCTCGCTGCGGAATACCTCCTCCACAGCCTGCCATTTTGCCGCCTTCTCCGGGACCAGGTCCACCGTCCCCTTGGGCGCTTTTGTGATGAGCTCCATATTCTATCTCCTTTCTCTTCTTTCTTGAAAGAAAGAAGCAAAGAACTTTTATTTGGCAGCG
The DNA here is from genome assembly GCA_019112625.1 of Candidatus Acutalibacter stercorigallinarum. Taxonomy (GTDB): domain Bacteria; phylum Bacillota; class Clostridia; order Oscillospirales; family Acutalibacteraceae; genus Acutalibacter; species Acutalibacter stercorigallinarum. The sequence goes on from DXIW01000065.1 coordinate 23,812, forward strand.
GACGAAGCCCGCTAAGTCAACAGGCCTCCCGCTCGTAACAGGCTTTCCCTCTTGAAAGAAAGAAGCAAAGACCAGCGTGACGCTGGACCCAAATCGCCCGCGGCGGCTTTGGCCGCCGGGGCTTTCTCCGACGGGAGGCCTCGCCGCCCGCGTTTTTTCCTTTCCGCTTTCCTTTCCAGCGCAGGCCGCTGCCCTACGTCCGGTGGCCGATGTCCCCGGCTTCCGCAAAGCGGGCCTTGTATTTTTCCAGCGCCTGGTCCAGGGCTTTTTCCCCATCCAGGCCCAGGGCCTCGCTGACGCACAGCAGGGAGAACACGCAGTCCCCCAGCTCCTCCTCCAGGGAGGCCGTCGGGGTAAAAGGCCTTGTGCCGTACGCCGTGGATTTCAGCACCTCTTTGGCCAGCTCCCCCACCTCCGAAGCCAGGTCCAGCATCCGGGCCTGGGGGTCTGTGCCCAAACCGTAAGCCTGGGCGAAGGCCGCCACCTTTTGCTGCGTTTCTCTCATGCGTTGCTCCTCCTGGTCCCGGGTGGGCGGCAGCCCCCGCGCCCCCGGGCCGCTTCCGCGGCCCTGCCCCGCCCCTGGCGGGGCGCCGCCGGCACGCCGGCGGCCGGGGGCGCGGGGGCCGGCGGGACAACAAAAAATACCCCCTTCCCCGCGGCAAAAGCCGGACAAGGGACGAAGGTATCTCCGTGGTGCCACCCTAATTCAAAAGCGGAAGGCCGCTTTCCTTTTTCCTATCCAATTTGGGCTCGGCGGGCGTCTTTCCTCCGCGTGTGTCCGAAGGGGGCTTTCAGCGCGTGTTACCGCGCCCCCTCTCTCTGCCGGGCATCTTGGGCTACTCATCCCGCGTCGTCGCCTTGGTTTTCTATTATACGGCGGTTTTTGCGGTTTGGCAAGGGCTTTTTTCGCGCCCATTCCCGCAAAACAGCGCAGTCCTCCCCTGCCGTACCCGTTTTCCGCTTTCTCAGGTCCGCAGGATGTCCCGCCAATCCAGGTCGCCCCGCTCCAGGCCATGGATGAGCACTTCCGCCGTGGCGATGTTGGTGGCCACCGGGATGTTGTGCATGTCGCAGAGCCGCAGCAGGTTCATGTCGTTGGGCTCTTGGGGCTTGGGATTCAGGGGGTCCCGGAAAAACAGCAGCAGGTCAATCTCGTTGCAGGCGATGCGCGCGGCGATCTGCTGGTCGCCTCCCTGCTGGCCGCTTAAAAACCGCTGGAGCTGCAGGCCGGTGGCCTCGGACACCATTTTGCCCGTGGTGCCCGTGCCGCACAGGTTGTGACGGCTCAGGATTCCGCAGTAGGCGATGCAGAACTGTACCATCAGCTCCTTTTTTGCGTCGTGAGCCGTCAATGCGATGTTCATGAATACACTCCTCCTTACAAATACAACGGACTTTCCAATACGGTACGAACGATATGCTGCCAGCCGCCCCTCCCACAACAGGGGCGGCGAAATGCCGCGCTACAGCTCCGGCAGGGGGATGGCCTCCCCCTCCAGGCGGCCCGCCACACGGCTCAGGGCCTTCATCCCCGGCGAGCTCTCCAGGGCCCGCTTCCCCCGCAGGAAGGCGGCGGCCAAAGCCGGGTCCTCGGGCACCAGTCCCATCAGCCGCACGCCAGAGGCGTCGATGACGGCGTCCAGGTCCTGGTAGGCGCCGGTACTGCGGAACAGCCCCCCGGAAAACCGGTTGAGCACCAGCCTCCGCTGGGCGGTCCCCAGCTTGTCCAGCAAAGCCGTCACCACCCCCACCCCCCGCACGCACACCGGGTCCGGGGTGCAGACAATCAAGGCCTGGTCCGCCCCGCAGGCCGCGGAGCGGAACCCGCTCCCCACGCCGGCCGGGGAATCCAGAAGCACGTGGTCGTAATAGCGGGTGAGCAGGGGTACCAGTTTGCGCATCACGCCGGGGGACACCATGCTCTCACTGGAAGAGGGAGCGGGCAGCAGGAACAGCCCTTCCTCCCCGGCGCAGGGATAGATGGCCTCGGCCGGGGCGCAGCGGCCGCACACCACGTCGGCCATGTCGAACACCAGCTGCTCCTCCACGCCGGTCATGCGGTCCAGGCTGCGCAGCCCGGCGTCGCAGTCCACCAGCAGCACCCGGCGGCCCCGCTGGGCCAGGGCGCGGCCGATGCCCACCGCCACGGTGGACTTCCCCACGCCGCCTTTTCCCGATGTGATCACAGTCGCAATACCCATAGGAGACTCTACCTCGCCTATCATCTTAACACATCAAAACGGAATTGTCAAAAACAAATAATCATTTTACACGATATTGTTAAAACCTTACAGTGAATTTGTGACATCGTTGGTTCATTCCCCAGGTTCCGAGCCGGGGCCCGGGCCGCTGCTCTGGGGTTCGCCGCCCGTATCCTCCTCCGGCCGGTAGTAGGGGGAGTCCGCCGCGCTGCTCTCCGGCTGGGGGCTGGGGGTGGGCTCCTCTTGGGCCTGGCTGCTGTCCCCGCCCTCCGGGGCGGAGGACTCCTCCCCGGTGAAGGGGGTGTCGGGGATGTCGCTGCCCCGGTCCGTGGTGGGCGCGGGGGTGGAGGCGGGCTCTGTCCCAGAGGCGGCATCGCTGTCCCCCTGCTGGGCCTGGGAGGCGCCTTCCTGCTGGG
>DXIW01000066.1 GCA_019112625.1 Candidatus Acutalibacter stercorigallinarum
AGAGTGAAGAGGTAAGAAGGGCGGGGCAACTCCCCAGGCGCGCCGGAGGCGGGGCCGCCCCCGCAAGGCGGGGGCGGCCCGGCGGAGCCGGGCCAGGGGAGTTGCCCGGGGGCGGCGGGTATGGAAAAGCCGCCTGGGGGACCAGGCGGCGGGGGTTCTTCTTTTTTAGAGGTCGCGGCGGCGACGGACCCGGCGGAGCTTGCGCTGCTTGCGGCGGTAGAACACCACCAGGATCACGTAGACGATGACCAGGGCGACAATCACCGCCAGGATGACCAGGAACAGGGGCGAGGTGAGCAGGGACTTGCCCTGCTCCCAGCCGGCCAGGAGCTCGCTTTTGGCCACGGACTCGGAGGCCACCAGGGGCACGGTGGCGATGACCTGGTCGGCGTAGCTGAGGATGGCGGTGCCCAGCTCCTCCCCTTTGACCACCGGGGCCTCCACGCTCTCGGGGACGTCCACGGTCACCACGATGCTGCTGGCGTCTACGCTGCTGGGCAGCATGACGCTGGCGTTCTCCCCGGCGGCCAGCTGCAGCTGGTCCTTCTGGAAGGCGTACTCCAGATCGATGGAGGTGAGGATGTCCCCCTGGGTGGCCACGGTTTTCATCTCCAGGCTGGTGACGGCCCAGCGGAACAGGGAGCGCACGTCCAGCATCTCGGTGTGGTAGGCGGTGGAGCCGTCGGCGTTGTACATGGGGGCGCCCATGGCCACCACGATATAGGTGTAGCCGTAGGCTGTGGCCGAGGCGGTGATGCAGTAGCCGGACTCGTCCAGGGAGCCGGTCTTGATGCCGGTGCAGGACTGGTAGTAGTAGTTGACGCCGTCGTTCTGCTCGTAGTTTAAGAGGAGGCGGTTGGTGGTGCCGATGGTGGTCTCCTCCGACAGGTTGGTCTCGGGCTTGATATAGGCGGTGGTGCCGCAGATCTCGGTGAAGTAGGGCAGGGTCATGGCGTACTTGGTGATGGCGGCCATGTCCCGGGCGGAGGCGTAGTGGTTGTCGTTGTGCAGGCCGTGGGGGTTGGTGAAGTGGGTGTTGGTGCAGCCCAGCTCCGCGGCCTTCTCATTCATCCGGCGGACGAAGTAGCTGCCGGTGTAGTCGGTGGGGTCCTGGCCGCCGGTCTCGGAGAAGTCCTCGTCCCCCTCGCCGCTGGAGCTGGATTCCGGGGCGGCGGAGGTCTCTGACACAGCGGAAACGGGCTGGGAGGAGAGGCCGCTCTCCGGCTGGCTTTGGGGCTCCTCCGCCGTGGAGGAGCTCTCCGGCTGGGCGCTGGCCTCGCTGGAGGCGGGGTCTTGAATTTTGCCCAGGGCGTACTGCTCGTCCACGTACTTCATCAGGGTGAGGGCGGCGTCGTTGCCCGAGGGGACCATCATCAGGTACAGCAGGGTGTGGGCGGTGAGCTCCTCCCCCACCTGCACCCCGGCCAGGGAGCTGCCGGTGCCCAAAAGCTCGGTCTCCACGCTCTGGGGCACGGTGATCACCGTGTTCTCCAAGTCGGGGATACTTTCGTAGGCGATGATGTAGGTCATGATCTTGGTCATGGAGGCCATGGGCAGGGGCTCGTCGGGGTTATAGGTGTACACCACCGTGTCCGTGTCCAGGTTGAGCATGAAGAGGGACTTGCAGTGGGGGCCCTGGTTGTCGTCGCTGTCCCAGTTGAAGGTGAAGCCCTCCGCCGAGGCGGACAGGGGGGCGGCTAAGAGCAGCAGGGCCGCCAGCAGGCCTGCCGCCAGTTTTTTCCAGATTCGCATGAGGTGACCATCCTTTTTCCGCCGGGCCTGTACCTTTCCGGCGATTTATGATAAAATAGAGCTACAGTCTGTGGGAGGCGGGGCCGGGCCCCGCGGTGCTGCTTTCTAGTATACTATCCCGCGGCGGAAAAAGAAAGGCTTAAATTTTTAACTTTTTTTAGGAGGCCCGCCTTGAAGCTATTCCATACATCCGACTGGCACCTGGGCCGCATGCTCTACGGCCGCAGCCTTTTAGAGGACCAGCGTCATTTTCTGGAGGGACAGTTCCTCCCCGCGGTGGAGCGGGAGCGCCCGGCCTGCGTGCTGCTGGCCGGGGACCTGTACGACCGGCAGGTGGCCCCGCCCGAGGCCATCGCCCTGCTGGACAGGACCCTCTCCCGGCTGGTGGAGCTGGGGGTGCCCGTGTGCGCCATCGCCGGGAACCACGACGGCCCCAGCCGCATCGCCATACTGAAAGACGCCCTGCGGCGGTGCGGGGTGTACCTGGCCACCCGCCTGGAGGACGCCTTCGCCCCGGTGATGATTGAGGGGGAGGGCCAGGCGGTGCAGGTGTTTCTGCTGCCCTATTTCGACACCGCCCAGGCCCGGGAGTTTTTGGGGGACGACAATCTGAAAGGGGAGAACGCCTGCATGGAGGCGATTCTCCAGCGGATGGCGCCCCTGTTCGCCCCCGGGGCGGCCCATGTGCTGGTGGCCCATTGCTTTGCCGCCGGGGCCCAGACCTGCGACTCGGAGAGCGTGGCCCTGGTGGGGGGCAGCGGGCAGGTGTCCCCCCAGCTATTCGAGGCCTTTGACTATGTGGCGTTGGGGCACCTCCACGGGCCCCAGAGGGCCGGGGAGAAGGCCCGGTACTCCGGGTCGCCTTTGAAGTATTCCATCGACGAGACGGGACAGAAAAAGGGGTTCCTCACCCTGACCTGGGACGGGGAGCGGATGGAGGCGGAGCTCTGCCCCACCCGGCCCCTGCGGGACGTGGGGCGGCTCTGCGGCCGGTTTGAGGACCTGCTGGCCCGGGGGCCCTGTGAGGATTACGTGGAGCTGGTGCTGGAGGACGAGGAGCCGGTGCTGCTGGCCGCGGAGCGGCTGCGGCCCCTGTACCCCAACCTGCTGTCTGTGAGCCACCCCAAGGCCTTCGCCGCGGCGGTGGGACAGCGGGCCGCCCAGCTGAAAAGCCGGGACCAGGCCACGGTGTTCACCTCCTTTTTGAAAGAGGTGTGCCAGATGGACCCGGAGGAGGAGGACCTGGCCCTGTTCCGGGAAGTGATAAAGGAGGTGGCCCCATGAAGCCGCTGCGGCTGTATCTACAGGCCTTCGGGCCCTATCTGGAGGCGGCGGAGCTGGACTTCGCCCCCCTGGCGGAGAACGGGCTGTTCCTCATCACCGGGCCCACCGGCGGGGGCAAGACCTCCCTTTTGGACGCCATGTGCTTTGCCCTGTACTGCAAGGCCACCGGGGGCAAGCGGAGCTTCGCCGCCATGCGGTGCATGAGCGCCGGCCAGGACGTGCCCACGGTCGTGGAGTTCGACTTTGCCCTGCAGGGGGAGGTGTACCGGTTCCGGCGGAGCATCTACGTGCATATCAACCGGAACACAAAGCTCCCCCAGCCCCGGGACAGCCACGAGTGCTACCATTTGGAGAACGGGGAGTTCGCCCTGGTGGAGAGCGGCAGCGAGAGCGCCGTCCGCCGCCGGGCCGAGGAGCTTTTGCACCTGAGCTGCGAGCAGTTCTCCCAGGTGATCGTGCTGCCCCAGGGGGAGTTTTTGCGGCTGCTGCGGGCCAGCTCCCAGGAGAAGGGGGACATTCTGCGGACTTTGTTCTCCGCCGAGGTGTGGAAGGACGTGAAGGAGCGGTTCCAGGAGCGGGCCAAGTCCCTGGAGGAGGAGGCCGGGAAGCTCGCCGCCCTGCGGGAGTCCCTGCTGCGCCAGGAGGGCCAGGACACCCCGGAGGCCCTGGCCCAGGCGGTGGAGGAGCAGGCGGGGAAGGTCCAGGCCCTGCGGGAGGAAAACGCCGCCCTGGGGGAGAGCGTCAAGCGGGCCCAGGCCCTTTCGCAGGCCGGGGAGCAGTGGGAACGGCTCACCCAGGGGCAGGCTGCGGCGGCCGGGGCCCTGGCCGCCGCCCAGGAGCGGCACAAGCAGGCGGAGCAGGCCCACCAGGCCTCCCAGGGGAAGCGGCAGCAGGCCGCTGCCCTGCGGGGGGAGGCGGTGGCGCTGGCCCAGGAGACCGCCCAGCTCACCCAGCGCCAGGAGCAGCTGCGGCGGGCCGGGGAGGTCCGCCGGCAGGCCCAGGAGGCCCGGCAGGCCCAGAAGGCGGAGGAGTCCCGCTTGGCCGGACTGGTACAGCAGGGGCAGGACCTGGCCGCCCGGCTGGAGACGGGGAAGCAGTTCGTGGCCCGATGCCAGGAGGCGGCCCAGAAGCTCCCCGGGCTGCTGGAGCGCCGCCAACGGCTGGAGCAGTCCCTGGCTGCCTGGGAGGAGCTGGGCCAGCGGCGGCAGGCGGCGGACCGCCTGGCCGGAGAGGCGGAGGCGGCCCGGACCTCCGCGAAGGAGAAGCAGGTGGCGGCGGAGAGCCTCTCCCTGCGGCTGGAGCGCCAGGAGGCCCTGCTGCGGGAAAACGCCGCCCTGGAGCTGGCCCACCACCTGCGGGCGGGGGAACCCTGCCCGGTGTGCGGCAGCATCCACCACCCCTCCCCTGCCCGTGGGGCCGAGACCGCCCTGGACGCCCAGTCCTTGGAAGCCCTGCGGGCCGGGGAGCGCCGGGCCCGGGAGGATGCCCTCCAGGCCGGGGCGATGGCCCAGGCCAAGGAGGGGGAGCTGGCCCAGGCCCGGGAGGCCGCGGCCCAGCAGGAGAAGGCCTGCGGGGAGATGGGGGGCTCCCGGGAGGAGGCGGCCCGACAGCGGGAGGAGGCCGCCCAGCTGGCCGCCGCCGCCAAGCGGGACGCGGACCGGCTGGCCGCCGCCCAGGAGAAGCTCTCGGCCCTGAGCGCCCAGCGGGAGAGCCTGGCGGCCCAGGAGGCCAAGGCAAGGGAGAAGCTCTCCGCCCTGGGGGCCCAGGCCGGGGAGCTGGAACGCCAGGCCCGGGAGGCGGAAGCTGCCTGGGGCCAGGCCGACCCTGACGCTTTGGGGAAACAAATCGCCGGGAACAAGGCCGCCTACGCCAAGAAGGAAGCGGAGGCCGGCCGGCTGCTGCGGGAGGCGGAGGAGGCCGCCGCCAGCCTGGGCCGGGCCCAGGAGGCCCTGGAGCTGGCCCAGAAGGAGCTGGACCGGGCCCAAAAGGAGCGGGAGGCCTTCCGGGCGCCCTGGGAGGGGGAGGCCCCTCCCCTGCCCCAGCTGCGGAGGGAGGCGGCGGAACTCCAGGCCAGGAGCCTGGCCCGGTCGGAAGAGCTGGGACAGGCCGCGGCGGCGCTGCAGTCGAAACAGGCGGCGCTGGGCTCGGTGACGGAGTTGGGGGAAAAGCTCCTCCGGCTGGAGGGGGACTTTGGCCGGGTGGCCAAGCTGGCCGAGGCCCTCTCGGGGAAAAACCCCCGGAAGATGCCCATCCTCCAGTACGTGCTCAGCATTATGCTGGACCAGGTGCTGGTGAGCGCCAACCGGTTCTTTTCCACCCTCAGCCGGGGGCGGTACGCCTTGCGGCTGATGGACGCCCCCAAGGGTGGCAACGCCTACGGGGGGTTGGACCTGGAGGTGCTGGACGGGGCCTCCATGCTGCCCCGGTCCATCGAGACCCTCTCCGGGGGGGAGCAGTTTTTGGCCTCGTTGTCCCTGGCCTTCGGCCTGTCCGACGTGGTGCAGGCCCACTCCGGGGCGGTGGGGCTGGACGCCATTTTCATCGACGAAGGATTTGGCTCCCTGGACGGGGAGACGCTGGACACGGCCATGAAGGCCCTGGCCATGCTGCGGCAGGGGGGGCGGCTCATCGGGGTGATCTCCCACGTGTCGGAGCTGAAGAGCCGCATCCCCTGCCGGGTGGAGGTGACCCGGGACGGGGAGGGGTTCTCCCAGGTACAGATCAAAGTGTAAATCACAGAGAGAGGATGTGTGTGTTGTGAAAGTCACCTATATTGTACACAGCTGCTACTATGTGGAGCTGGAGCACTGCGGGCTGCTGTTCGACTACTACTCCGGCCCCCTGCCGGAGACGGACAAGCCCCTGTATGTGTTCGCCAGCCACAGCCACGACGACCACTTCTCCCCCGACGTGTTCCGCCTTTCCCAGCTGGGGAAGGAGGTGCACTACCTGCTGTCCAAGGACATCTTCCGCAGCCGGGTGCCGGAGGAGCTGAAGGAGTCGGTGACCTTTGTGGCCCCCCGGCAGTTTTACGAGGTGGGGGCCGTGCGGGCGGCCACCCTGCGCTCCACCGACCAGGGGGTGGCGTTTTTGGTGGAGTGCGAGGGGAAGCTCCTCTACCACGCCGGGGACCTGAACTGCTGGGTGTGGGACGGGGCGCCCCGCTTTCAGAACGACCAGATGAAGCGTGCGTACCAAGAGGAGCTCTCCCACCTGGCGGGGAAGCACATCGACGTGGCCTTTGTGCCCCTGGACCCCCGGCAGGAGGCGGACTTCGACCTGGGGATGAAGTATTTCTTCGAGATCGCCGGGGCGGACCACGTGTTCCCCATGCACATGTGGGGGGATTACTCGGTGGTGCCGCTGTTCAAGTCCACCCCCACCTACCGGGAGTACGCGGACAAGGTGATGGATGTGAAGGGCCCGGGCCAGGTGTTCGAGCTGTAAACAGGACAAAGGGGCTGCCGCAGGCGCGGCAGCCCCTTCCTTTTTTTATTTCATACCCTATGTCTCTCGGGCGGGACAGGCGGCGGGGCCGCCTGGGGCATGGGTCTCCAGCACCCTGCGCAGCGCCGCCATGGAGCTGGACTGGCACCGGGCGATGGGGATGTTCTGCCCCTTGGTGGTGCTGAGGACGGACCGCAGCATTTTGTGGGACATGGTGCCGGTGAACAGCACCAGCAGGTCGGGGGCGCCCAGGTCCTGCACGCCCCGGGTGAATTTAGGGTAGCACTTGGCCTTGCAGGAGTACTCCCGACAGAGCTGGCAGTACCGGCTGGCCATGCACTCGTTGCCGCCCACGATGACGACGCTCATAGCTTCCGCTCCTTTCGGACGGGCGCCCGGCCTTACCGCCGGGAGAACAGCCCGTGTTTTTCGTAGGGTTCCTGGGTGATGGACAGCACCCGGTAGCCGGTGGCCTCGATGGCCGCTGTGAGGGCGGCCTGGTCCGGGGGCTGTTGGGTGAGGAGCACCGTCTCCCCGGTCCTATGGGAGGAGGTCACCTTTTTGACCGGGAGGGCCCGGCGGACGGCGTCATTGACGTGGGATTCGCACATGGCGCACATCATGCCGTCGATGTGTACGGTGGTCTTGGTCATAGTTCTCCTTTCGGGATGGGAGGGCCGGCGCAGAAGCGCTCCAGGCTCTCGGGGGGCAGGGCGGCCAGCAGGGCGCAGGCGGCGTCATCCAAAGCGGGGCAGCGGGGGAAGCGGGCTTCCAGCATCCCCCGGACGGCCTGGAAGTACCGGTGGTACCGGTCGGCCAGGGCCCGACCCTGGGGGGTGAAAAAGGCGCTGCCGTAGTTGCTTTTGCGCACCAGGCCCATGGCCTGCAGGGATACCAGCATGGCGTGGACGGTGGATTTCCGCAGGCCCAGGGCCCGGGCCATGCTGACGCTGCGCACGCCTGGCCCCTCCCCTGTTGCCCCCTCCCCCGCCCCTTCCGCCAGCCGGCGCATGACCAGCAGGTACCGGAGGTGGGCGGCGGTCAAGGGCCGCTCTGCGTTCATAGGGACGCCTCCTTGGGGAAACTTAGGTCTTTCGGCTGTGGCAGGCGCCGCTCATGGGGCAGCCTGCGCAGTGGCAGCCGCAGGAGGACTTGCCCCGCTTTTTCTCGCGGACCAAATGGACGATGATAGCGGCCACCACCGCCGCCAGGGCCAGGCAGATGAGGACGGTGGGCAGGTAGTGGAGGAAGAGTTCCATGGCAAGCAGCTCCTTTCTCTAGGGGGATGTTCGGGTTATACCCGCACTTTCGTGGTGAGGCGGGTGGACTCCTGATAGGGCCGGAACAGCAGGTAGAGGATGCCGGCCAGCAGGGCCAGGGCCGCGATGAGGCCGATCACATTGACATTACCGGTGAAGAGAGAGCCGATCTGGAAGATGATGAGGGACACCACATAGGCGAACCCGCACTGGTAGCCAATGGCGAACCAGGTCCACTTGGGGTTGTTCATCTCCCGCTTGATGGCGCCGATGGCGGCAAAGCAGGGGGCGCACAGCAGGTTGAAGGCCAGGAAGGAATAGCCGGCCAGGGGGGTGAACACCGACGCGATGCTGGCGTAGACGGACTCGCCGCCGCCGTAGAGCACGCCCATGGTGCCCACGATGTTCTCCTTGGCGATGAGGCCGGTGATGGAGGCCACGGCGGCCTGCCAGTTCCCCCAGCCCAGGGGGGTGAAGATCCAGGCGATGGCGTTGCCCACCACGGCCAGCAGGGACAGGCTGATCTCCTCTTCACCCAGCATGCGGAAGCCGGTGTCGGTGACGCCGAAGCTGCTGAGGAACCAGACGAGGATGGTGGAGAGCAGGATGACGGTGCCCGCCTTTTTGATGAAGGACCAGCCGCGCTCCCACATGGACCGCAGCACGTTGCCCACGGTGGGCACGTGGTAAGCAGGGAGCTCCATGACGAAGGGGGCGGGGTCGCCGGCAAAGGGCTTGGTCTTTTTCAGCATGATACCGGAGATGATGATGCAGGCCATGCCCAGGAAGTAGGCGGAGGTGGCCACCAGGGCCGAACCCCCGAAGATGGCACCGGCCACCATGGAGATGAAGGGCATTTTCGCGCTGCAGGGGATGAAGGTGGTGGTCATGATGGTCATGCGGCGGTCCCGCTCGTTCTCGATGGTGCGGGAGGCCATGATGCCAGGTACGCCGCAGCCGGTGCCCACCAGGATCGGGATAAAGGACTTGCCGGACAGGCCGAATTTACGGAAGATGCGGTCCAGGACGAAGGCGATGCGGGCCATGTAGCCGCAGGATTCCAAAATCGCCAGCAGGAGGAAGAGCACCAGCATCTGGGGCACGAAGCCCAGTACCGCGCCCACGCCGGCCACGATGCCGTCCAGGATCAGGCTGTTGAGCCAGTCGGGGGTGTGGGCGGCGGTGAGGCCAGTCTCCACCAGGGCGGGGATGCCGGGCACCCACACGCCATAGGAGGCGGGGTCGGGCTCGGCGAAGTCGTAGCTCTCCAAAACGGGCACCGCGGCGGCCAGGTCCTCCCCGGTGTAGGTGACATCCTCCACCGCCAGAGTCTCCTCGTCCTCGATGCCGATGGTGGCGGTGTCTTCGGGGCTATACTGGGCGGCGTACTCAGTGAGGGCCGTGGAGGCGGCGGCCGCGTCGAAGCTGTCGGACTCGGTGTCCAGGGCAGCGGCGGTCTCCTCGGCCCCGGCGCCGCCCAGGCCCAGGAAGGCGTCTACGGCGTTTCGGGCCTCCCCGTACTCCTCCGCGGCTGCCTCGGCCTCACTGGTGCCGATGCCGAACAGGTGGTAGCCGTCGCCGAAGAGGCCGTCGTTGGCCCAGTCGGTGGAAGCCACGCCCACGCCCACCATGGAGATGTAGTACACCAGGAACATGATCACCGCGAAAATGGGCAGGCCCAGCCAGCGGTTGGTGACCACCTTGTCGATCTTATCCGAGGTGGTGAGGGCCCCCCGGCTCTTCTTCTTGTAGCAGGCCTTCAGCAGGGAGGCGATGTACACATAGCGCTCGTTGGTGATGATGCTCTCCGCGTCGTCGTCCAGCTCCTTCTCCGCGGCCTTGATGTCCGCCTGGATGTGGGAGAGCACGGCGCCGTCGATCTTCAACTGTTCCAGGACCTTGTCGTCCCCCTCGAAGATCTTGATGGCGTACCAGCGCTGCTGCTCCTCGGGCAGGCCGTGGACCGCCGCCTCCTCGATGTGGGCGATGGCGTGCTCCACCACGCCGGAGAAGGTGTGCATGGGCACGGTCCTGCCGTTTTTAGCGGCGTCGATGGCCGCCTGGGCGGCCTCTTGGATGCCGGTGCCCTTGAGGGCGGAGATCTCCACGATGGGGCAGCCCAGCTGCCGGGAGAGTTCCTTCGTATTGATGTTGTCCCCGTTTTTCCGCACCACGTCCATCATATTGATGGCGATAACCACCGGGATGCCCAGCTCGGTGAGCTGGGTGGTAAGGTACAGGTTGCGCTCCAGGTTGGTGCCGTCCACGATGTTCAGGATGGCGTCGGGGCGCTCGCCCACCAGGTAATTCCGGGCCACGACCTCCTCTAGGGTATAGGGGGACAGGGAGTAGATGCCGGGCAGGTCGGTGATGACCACGCCGCTGTTCTTCTTCAGCTTGCCCTCCTTCTTCTCTACTGTAACGCCGGGCCAGTTGCCCACGAATTGGTTGGAGCCGGTGAGGGCGTTGAACAAGGTGGTCTTGCCGCTGTTGGGGTTCCCGGCCAGGGCAATTCTGAGTTCCATAGGTATGCTTCCTTTCTTTGATTAGCGTAAGCTAACTGAATCGCCAAAAAAACAGGGGATGTCACTCCACCTGGATCATGTCCGCGTCCGCTTTGCGGATGGACAGCTCGTAGCCCCGGACGGTGACCTCGATGGGGTCGCCCAGGGGGGCCACCTTGCGCACCTGCACCTCCACGCCTTTGGTGATGCCCATGTCCATGATGCGGCGCTTGACCGCGCCCTCCCCATGGAGCTTTACCACCTTGGCGCTGCCGCCCACCGGAACTGCTCGTAATGTTTTCATAGGGTTTCCCTCCTTTGTTGACCGGGCGAAAGGTCAGACCATGATCTTCCGCGCCATTTCCTCGCTGATGGCCACCCGGGCTTCCTTCACGTTGACGATCACGTTCCCGGCCAGGGTGGAGATGACGGTGACGCCGCCGCCCACCACAAAGCCCAGGTTCTCCAGGTGCTTTTTCACTTCGGGGCTGCCGCCGATCTTTTTGATGGTGTTTGGCTCGCCCACCGTTGCCAATGACAATGGCATCATAGATTCCCTCCGTTCACCCAAGATATTAGTTATAGCTAACCGATTTGAAAAAAGGAAGGTTAGCTTTTACTAACCATCCATATTCTACACGCCGGGGGACAGGTTGTCAAGGGGCGGAGGGGAAATTTTTTGGGGGATTGAAAAAGCCCCAGGGATTCTGCGGCTGTGGCCGTTGGGCGGGATGCTGGGAAAAGGAAAACCAGCCCCCGGGGATAGGGGGCTGGTTGGGGTCTTATTCTGCTGGCTGCCGGTCACCGCATGTGGCGGGGGGCGGAGCGCTTCTGGAGGCGGAGGAGGCGGGCCAGGGTCTCCCCTTTGGGGAGGAGGACCACGTCGTCGTAGGTGACGGCGCGGAAGAGCACGGCGCAGGCGCCGTAGACCACCACGGCCAGCAGGATGGCGGGGACCACCGCCACTTTGGGACTGAGGAAGAGGCACAGTCCCAAATAGGCGGCGTAGGACACGGCACCCATCACCAGGGCGGAGAGGAGCATGGGCAGGGCGGTCTTGACCGTGCTGTCCATGTGGGGCATGAGGCGGCGGATCTGGATGAGGTTCAGAATCACAATGAGGAGATAGGACACCACGGTGCTGATGGCGCTGCCCATGGCGTTGATTTCGGGGAAGCCGATGAGGACGTAGGACACGGCGATTTTCACCACGCCGCCGATGGCCATATTCAGCACCGGGATGGTGGGCTTGCCGAAGGACTGGAGGATGGCGTTGGTGGTGAACAGGGTGCTGCTGAAGGCGATGGCCAGGCTGAGGGTGGCCAGCAGGGGCGCGGCGGCCGCGGCGGTGTCCGGCTTATTGGCCAGCAGCAGCTGGCAGATAGGGCTGGAGAAGAGGCACATGCCCACGCTGGCGGGGATGGAGATGAGCAGGGTGATGCGCATGGAGATGGAGGTGATGTGGTCCACCGAGCGCTGGTCTTTGGAGGCCACCGCCCCGGAGAGCACCGGCAGCAGGCTGGTGGAGATGGGCACCACGAAGGAGCCGGGCAGGTCGAAAAACTTTCTGGCGTGGCCCAGCACGCCCTTCATGGCCTCGGAGGCGTCCAGGGTGAAGCCCGCGGCGTTCTGCAGGCGGTCCATGAGGATGGCGGAGTCCACGAAGTCAAGAAGGCTTAAAAAGCAGGAGCCAAGGGTGATGGGCACGGCAAAGCGGATGAGGTTTACGAGCAGCTCCTTCCGGGGGGCGGCGGCCATGCCGTCACCGGCACGGAGCTTTTTGTCCAGGCGGTTCTGCCGCAGCTTGTAGCACACCAGGTACAGGGTGCCCAGCCCGGCGCTGATGGACACGCCGGTAATGGCCCCCACGGCGGCCCAGGCGTCGTCCTGGTAGCGGGAGATGATGAAGGCGGCCAGGCCCACGCCGATGAACACTTTCGTGGTGGCCTCGATGATCTGGGAGACAGCGGTGGGCACCATGTTGCTGCGGCCCTGGAAGTACCCCCGCAGGGCGGACATGATGGAGATGAAGAACATGGTGGGGGCCAGGGCCATGACGGCCTTATCCGCCCGGGGGTTGCCGGAGAATTCCGCGATGGGCACCGCCCCGAAGAACATGGCCAGGCACCCCAGAAGGCCAATGGTGAAAAACAGCCAAAACGCCACAGAGAACACCCGGTCCGCCTCCTTTTGGCGGCCCTGGGCGTAGGCGGTGCCCACCATGCGGGAGACCGCCACCGGCAGCCCGGCGGTGGAGAGCACCAGGAACACCCCGAAGATGTCGTAGGCCGTATAGAAGTAGGACATGGCCCGGTCGTCGATGACATTGGCCAGCGGGATGGAGAACAGCAGCCCCAGTATTTTGACCAGCAGCGTCGAGGCGGACAGAATCGCCGCCCCGGCCACAAAGCTCTGTTTTTTCTCGCCCGCCATAAGTACCTCCTGAAAAGGGGGAAAGACCCTGTCGCCCAGGTCCCTCCCTCCGGTTATCTTTCTATTTTATAACAAAACGGGAGGGCCGTCAACGCCTCCCGCCAGTTTTTCCCCCCTTCGCCCCTTTGGGGAAATAGGCCGCGAAGGCCGAGGGCAGGGGGTACTCCCGTTGGAGCTCCTCCGGGGTGGCCCAGGCAAAGCCGGGCGCCTCCTCCCCCACCTGGGCCTGCCAGGCGGTCATGTGCCACTCCACGTGGGAGAACACGTGCTTGGAGGGCGCCCCGGGGGTCAAATCGCCTGTGATATTCAGGCCCCAGCGGGCCAGGAGCGCCGCCGCTTCCTCCCGGGTGAGTGTCCCTTCGGCGGCGGGGAGCTCCCACAGCCCGGCCAGCAGGCCGGTATCTGGGCGGCGGCGCAGGGCCAGCTTTTCGCCGCAGGTGAGGAGGAACAGGGTGCGGTCCTCCACCCGGCGGGGCTTGGGCTTGGCCTTTACCGGCAGGTCCGCCTGGTTTCCCAAAGCCCGGGCCCTGCACAGGGAGGCAAGGGGGCAGCTTTCGCAGAGGGGGGCGCCGTTTGGCAGGCACACCATGGCCCCCAGCTCCATGAGGGACTGGTTGAAGTCCCCCACCCGGGCGGGGAGGATGGCGGTGATCTCCCCCTCGGCCCGGCGCTTGACCTTGGGGTCCAGGATATTGTCGTGGCGGTCCAGCAGCCGGGCGGTGACCCGGAGCACGTTGCCGTCCACCGCGGGGACGGACAGCTGGAAGGCGATGGAGGCGATGGCCCCGGCGGTGTAGTCCCCGATGCCGGGGAGGGCCCGCAGGGCGTCAAAATCGGCGGGGATGACGCCGCCGTGGCGCTCCATCACCGCTTTTGCCCCCTTTTGCAGGTTGCGCACCCGGTTGTAGTAGCCCAGGCCCTCCCACAGCTTCAAGAGCTGCTCCTCCGGGGCGGCGGCCAGGTCCGCCACGGTGGGCAGGGCGGCGAGGAAGCGCTCGTAGTAGGGCTTTACTGCCTCCACCCGGGTCTGCTGGAGCATGATCTCCGACACCCACACCCGGTAGGGGGAGGGGTCCTCCCGCCAGGGGAGCACCCGGGCGTTTTTGTCGTACCAGGAGAGGAGCAGGCCTGGCACCTGGGCGAGAAGTTCCCGGTCCTCCACAGCGTCCCCTCCCCTACTCCGCGATCATGGCGATGCCCTGTTCCAGAGTCTCCAGGGTGAGCATGCCGCTGCCCCGGGCCACCAGGTTCCCGTCCCCGTCGATGAAAAAGGTGCAGGGGAAGGCGTTGATGCCGTAGGTGTTCACCGCGTCCAGCTCTGTGTCGTAGACCACGGGGAAGGTAAAGCCCTGGTCCTGGACGTAGTTTTTGGCCTTGTCCAGGGTCTCCTGCACCCCGTCGGTGGCGTTGACCATGAGGAATTGGACATCGGGGTATTTCTCATAGGCGGTCTGGAAGTCGGGCATCTCCTCTTTGCAGTAGCCGCACCAGGTGGCCCAGAAGTTCAGGACCACCGGCTTGCCTTGGTAGTCGGAGAGGGACACCTCGTTCCCTTCCCCGTCCACCGCGGTGAAGTCCGGGGCGGCCATGGCGGCCTGGGAGCTGGCGCTCTCCTCCTGGGTCTGGCCCAGGTTGGCGCCGGCGTACTCCTTGCCGAAGATGTTATAGAGCACCGCCGCGGCGGCGATGACCGCCACCAGGGCCGCGGCCAGGACGATCCATAGGACGTTCTTTTTCACGGTCTTTTTCACGTTCTCTCCCCCTTTCAGGCCAACAGGCTGAGGAATTTGCCGAACAGGCCGGTGGCCATAAGCAGGCCCACCAGCACCAGCAAACATCCGCACACCTTGTTGATGATGTTGTAGTGGTTTTTGATAAAGGCGAAGGCGCCCTTTAGCTTGTCGATGAGGATGGCACTGAGGAAGAAGGGGATGCCCAGGCCCAGGGAGTAGAGGAAGAGCATGAGGACGCCCTCCAGCACGTGGCCCTGGCTGGCGGCCAGCAGCAGGGCCGAGCCCAGGAAAGCCCCCACGCAGGGGGTCCAGCCGATGGAGAACACCATGCCGAACACCAGGGCGGAGAAGAAGCCCAGCACATCCCCTTGAAAGCGGCCGCCGCCCTGGAAGAGGTTTAAGCGGAACACCCCCAGGAAGTTGAGGCCGAAGAAGATGACGATAAGGCCTGTGATGATGTTCACGGCGGTCTGGTACTGGCGGAGGAGCTGGCCGAAGGTGCCGGCCAGGGCCCCCAGCAGCACGAACACCAGGGTAAAGCCCAGGATAAAGCCCAGGGCGTTTTTTACGGTCTTTTTGGTGTCCCGCTGGCCGCCGCCGGAAAAGTACGAGATGTACACCGGCAGCATGGGCAGCAGGCAGGGGGAGATGAAGGTGATGATCCCCTCGAGAAACGAGATGAAGTATTGCATCGCAGGCTGTCACTCCTTTTTTGGGGCCGGCAGCGCCGCCCGGACATAGTGAGACTATTATAGCCCGGGGTGGGGGGACAAATCAAGTAAAAACAGAAAAGGGCCGCCGGGAAAAAACGCGGCGGCCTTGGGGATTTGTTTTTCGGTTATGTTCAGATCTTCAGCACGTCCCGCAGGTAGATGCGGGAGACCTCGGCGGAGTGGAAGTTGCAGACCTCGGGGCGGTCCAGCTCCACGCAGAGGACGCCGTCGAAGCCCACCTCTTCCAGGGCGGCCTTTACGGCGGGGAAGTCCACGGTGCCGTGGCCCAGGGCCCGGAAGGTGCCCATTTTGGCGGGACCCTCGGCGGTCTTGAGGGCGTAGGTGTCCACGTCCTTTAAGTGCATGTAGGCAACCCGGCTGCCGTACTGGCGGATGAGGGCGGCGGGGTCCATGCCCGCCAGGGTGGTGTGGGCGGTGTCGAAGCAGAAGGACACGTACTGGGGGTCGGTGTGCCCGGCGAAGTAGTCGATGTCGCTCTGCCAGAACACACAGGTGCCGTAGTGGGGGTGGAAGCACAGGGTGACGCCCCTCTCCTTGGCGTAAGCGCCCAGGGTATTGGCCACATAGCACATCTTATCCAGCATCTCCGGGTTGGTGGGGCGCTCGCTGGGGCCGTCGTCGCCGAAGCCGGCGTTCTGGCAGTTGTACCACTTGACGCCCACGGCGGCGCAGAAGTCGATCTGGGCCTTGGCGATGCGGATGGCCTCCTCCACGTCGAAGGTGAAATGGCCGTAGAGGTTCACCAGCTCTACGCCGCACTTTTTCGTCAGGTCCACAAGCTCCTGGGGGTTGCCGGCGTAGTAGTCCCGGATGAAGGCGAAGTTCTCCACCGTGTCGTAGCCCAGGAATTTGCACTCCGTAAAGGACTGCTCCAGCTGGCGCTTGCCGGTTTCGGGGTCCTGGGCGTTGATCCAGGTCCACCCTGTATAAGCTGCTTTCATAATTGGTCTCCTCCTTTGTAGGTTTAGGGCATGTTTGAAAAATCGCCACTACCGTCTTTTTCGCCAATCATGGAGGACTGCGGCGTCAAAAATCCTCAGAATCCGGAAAGGATTCCTCCGGTTTTTTCCTTGCATTCCTCTCATGCCGGCGAAAAATTCG
>DXIW01000067.1 GCA_019112625.1 Candidatus Acutalibacter stercorigallinarum
TGGAGCACCCCTACGTCACCTACGACAACTCCTTTATCGAGAGCGAGTGGTGGGCCCTGAAACAAATCTGGGACAAGGGCCTGCTCTATAAGGGCTTCAAGATCGTGCCCTACTGCCCCCGCTGCGGCACGCCCCTGTCCTCCCACGAGGTGGCCCAGGGCTACAAGGACGTGAAGGAGCGCTCCGCCATCGCCAAATTCAAGGTAAAGGGGGAGGAGGCCTTCATCCTGGCCTGGACCACCACCCCCTGGACCCTGCCCTCCAACGTGGCGTTGTGCGTCAACGCCAACGAGGACTACGTGAAGGTGGAGAGCAAGGGGGAGACCTACTACTTGGCCGCCGCCCTGTGCGACACGGTCCTGGGCGAGGGGGAGTACACCGTCCTGGAGACCTATAAGGGCGCCGACCTGGAGGGCAAGGAGTACGAGCCCCTGTTCGACTTCGTCAGCCCCAAGGAGAAGTGCTGGTACGTGGTCTGCGACGACTACGTCACCCTCACCGACGGTACCGGCATCGTCCACATCGCCCCCGCCTTCGGCGAGGACGACGCCAAGGTGGGCCGCAAGTACGGCCTGCCCCTGGTACAGCTGGTGGACGGCAAGGGCCAGATGACCGCCGAGACCAAGTGGCCCGGGGTGTTCTGCAAGGATGCGGACCCCAAAATTTTGCAGGACCTGGAGGAGCGGGGCCTGCTGTTCTCCGCCCCGAAATTCGAGCACAGCTACCCCTTCTGCTGGCGCTGCGACACCCCCCTCATCTACTACGCCCGGGAGTCCTGGTACATCAAAATGACCGATGTGAAGGACCAGCTCATCGCCAATAACAACACGGTGAAGTGGTACCCCGAGAGCATCGGCAAGGGCCGCTTCGGCGACTGGCTGGAGAACGTCCAGGACTGGGCCGTCAGCCGGAACCGCTACTGGGGCACGCCCCTGAACATCTGGGAGTGTGAGTGCGGCCACCGCCACGCCGTGGGCAGCATCGCCGAGCTCAAGGAGCTCTCCCACAACTGCCCCGATGACATCGAGCTCCACCGGCCCTACGTGGACCAGGTGACCATCCCCTGCCCCCACTGCGGGAAGGAGATGCACCGGGTGCCCGAGGTCATCGACTGCTGGTTCGACTCCGGCGCCATGCCCTTCGCCCAGCACCACTACCCCTTCGAGAACAAGGAGCTCTTCGAGAGCCAGTTCCCCGCGGACTTCATCTCCGAGGCCGTGGACCAGACCCGTGGCTGGTTCTACAGCCTGTTGGCCATCTCCACCCTGCTGTTTGACAAGGCCCCCTTCAAGAACGTGCTGGTCCAGGGCCTGGTGCAGGACGAGAACGGCCAGAAGATGTCCAAATCCAAGGGCAACGCCGTGGACCCCATGGAGGCTTTGCAGAAGTTCGGCGCGGACCCCCTGCGGTGGTACTTCTACACCAACTCCGCCCCCTGGCTGCCCAGCCGCTTCCACGAGAAGGCCGTCATCGAGGGCCAGAAGAAGTTCTTCTCCACCCTGTGGAACACCTACGCCTTCTACGTGCTCTACGCCAACATCGACAGCTTCGACCCCACCAAGTACCAGCTGGACCGCTGCGCCCTCACCGCCATGGACCGGTGGCTCCTGTCCCGGCTGAACACCGCGGTAAAGGGCGTGGACGAGAACCTCTCCGCCTATAAGGTGCCCGAGGCCGCCCGGGTGCTCCAGGACTTTGTGGACGAGCTGAGCAACTGGTACGTCCGCCGCAGCCGGGAGCGCTTCTGGGCCCAGGGCATGGAGGAGGACAAAGTCGCCGCCTACATGACCCTGTATACCGCCCTGGTGACCACCGCCAAGATCGCCGCCCCCATGGCCCCCTTCATGACCGAGGAGATCTACCGCAACCTGGTGTGCTCCGTGGACAAGGACGCCCCGGAGAGCGTGCACCTGTGCAGGTGGCCCGCCTACGACGCCGGCCGGGTAGACCCCCAGCTGGAGCAGGACATGGACGAGGTGCTGAAGGTGGTCACCCTGGGCCGCGCCGCCCGGAACCTGGCCAACCGGAAGAACCGCCAGCCTTTAAGCTGCCTGTACACCGACGCCAGCGCCGGCCTGGGCGAGCTGTACCAGGAGATCATCAAGCAGGAGCTGAACGTAAAGGACCTGCAGTTCCTCAGCGACATGTCCCAGTTCATCTCCTATACCTTCAAGCCCCAGCTCCGGCTGCTGGGCCAGAAGTTCGGCAAAAAGCTGGGGGAGGTGCGCACCGCCCTGCAGAACCTGGACGGCGCCGCCGCCAAGAAGCAGCTGGATGAAACCGGCAGCCTGACCCTCACCCTCTCCGACGGGGAGGTGAGCCTCACCGCCGAGGAAGTGCTTATCGACACCGCCCAGAAGGAGGGCTTCACCTCCGTGTCCGACCGGGGCCTCACCGTGGTGCTGGACACCACCCTCACCCCGGAGCTGGAGGAGGAGGGCTTCGTGAGGGAGATCGTCAGCAAGCTCCAGTCCATGCGCAAGGACGCGGGCTTCCACGTCACCGACCATATCGAGGTCTACCACCAGGGCAGCGAAAAGATCGCCCAGGTTCTGAAGGACCACGAGGCTTCCGTCCTCTCCGACGTGCTGGGAGAGGCCTGCCACCACGGCCAGCTGGACGGCTATACCGCCCAGTGGGACATCAACGGCGAGACCACCACCTTCGGCGTGAAGAAGCTGTAAAGCGCACACCAAACAGAGCAGAGAAAAAGGGCCGTCCGGCAGGACGGCCCTTTCCCTTGCCCGCCGGCGGGGGGGGTTGGAGCCCATATATTTTTCTGCCGCCGGGCCTGGGGGGGAGAGAGGAATCCTTTTCAGCTCGGCCCTGTGCCCTTCGGCGCCCCGCAGGGAAATGCCTTTGCTACTCTTATTTTAGGGGAGCTGATACGAGCAAGAAACCTTGCGGATTTTGGCTGGGTCCGTCCGCTGCCACGTAAAAGTTCTTTGCTTCTTTCTTTCAAGAAAGAAGGAGAAGCCTGGCGCAGCCAGGCATAAAATAAACCCCGTCCCTTTTGGGACGGGGTTCATTTTACGGTTGGACTTAGAACACGTACTTCTTGCCGGTATTGTGGGACTCGTAAGCGCCCACCATGAATTTGGTGAGGGCCACGGCGTCGTCGATGCCGTTGGGGGCCTCGCCCTTGCCGCAGCAGGCGTCAATCCAGGCGTCGATGGGCATGGTGCTCTTCTCGGGCAGTTCGGTGAGCTGGACCACCTTGTTGTCGGTCTCCTCGCAGCAGTACTCCACCATGTCGTTGTGGATCATCACAGAACCCTTGGTGCCGCAGGCCTCCATGACGTAGTTGATGCCGCTGGTGACGAAGCCGGTCTCGGACACGCCGATGGCGCCGTTTGCGAATTCGAACACGGACACGGCGTTATCCTCCACGGCACGGGGGGTCACGTTGGTAAACTGGGAGGTGACCGTCTTGGGCTCGCCCATAAACCAGTTCAGGGTGTACATGGGGTGGGCGCCCAGGTCCATCATAGCGCCGCCGCCGGTCTGGGAGGCGTCGTAGAAATGGGGGGGCAGCCAGCCCAGGGAGCCGTCAGGCTGGGGAGCCACGCTGCCGTTGTGGCAGTTGTGCACCCGGATGTAGGTGATCTGCCCCAGCTTGCCGCTGTCCACCAGCTCCTTGGCAGCCTTCAGGGTGGGCCAGGTCTTGTGGGGGAAGGACACGGTGAACTTCACGCCGCTCTCCTTCACGGCCTTGGCGACCTCCTGGGCCTCCTCGTTGGTGAAGGTGAGCACTTTCTCGGTGAAGATATTCTTCTTGGCCTTGGCGGCGGCGATGAGCACCTCGGTGTGCTGGTTGGTGGCGGTGGTCACGGAAATGCCCTCGATGGTGGGGTCATCCCAAATAGCCTGCAGGTCGGGCTGGAAGGGCACGCCCAGCTTCTCGGCGGTGGCCTTGCCCCGCTCCTCGTTGTCGTCCCACAGGCAGCACAGCTCGGCGTTGGGGTTCTTCTGGATGGCGGTGGCATACTCCATGGTGTGGACGTGCCAGGCGCCTACAACAGCGATCTTCATAGTGTTTTCCTCCCGGAAACAAGGGCCTTTCGGCCCGGATTATTGCACCGCTACAACATTCTGTAACGATCGACTATAGCTTACACCAGCCCGATGGAAAAAGCAAGGTGCAAATCTCTTTTCTCATGGATTTTTTGCCGGGGCCGCTCAGCAGTATTTTTTCACGATGCGGTCCATGTCCGCCCGCTTTTCCTCCATCTCTTCCACCAGCTTGAACTGGTTCCGGGCCCGGTCTAAATTGTGGGTGGGGTAGGCGGTACGGAAGTACACATCCCCGTTGAGGTAGTCGGCCAAAAAGCGCATGCCCACCTCCAGGGTCATCAGCTTCGCCCCGTCAGGGAGGGTGGCAAGCTCCTTCTCCGTCAGGGCCTGGCCCGCGGCGGAGAGGAACCCCTTGGTGTAGGCCTCGAACAGATCCAGGTCAAAGTGGACCTTGGACAGGTCCGCCTCGTCCTCGGCGGCGGTGCTGGCACCGGCCCGGATGGAGTCGCCAAAGTCGAAGGCACACAGCCCGGGCATCACCGTGTCCAGGTCGATGACGCACACGGCTTTGCCGGTCTCGTCGTCCAGGAGCACGTTGCTCATCTTGGTGTCGTTGTGGGTCACCCGCAGGGGCAGCTCCCCCTTCTCCAGCAGGTCCATGAGCAGGCTGCAGTCCTCCTCCCGCTGGGCGGCGAAGGCCAGCTCCCCCTGGACTTCCGCCAGGCGGCCGGCGGCGTCCTTCTGGGCCGCCTCCTGCAGCTGGGCGTAGCGCACCGGGGTGTTGTGAAAGTCGGGGATGATCTCGTGGAGGGTGCCGGCGGGGTAGTCGCACAGCAGGCGCTGGAACTGCCCGAAGGCCCGGCCGGCCTCCTCCAGCATGGCGGGATCGCCCACCGTCTCGTGGGAGGAGGCGTTCTCAATGTGGACGGTGCACCGCCAGTAGTTGCCCTCCTTGTCCAGGTAGAAGCTCTCCCCCTGGGCCGTGGGCACCACGGTGAGGGTTTCCCGCTCCGGGTCGCCCCCCTGCTTCTTGATCTTCTCCCGCAAAAACTCCGTGACCCCCTGGATGTTCTCCATAATGTCCCGGGGGGAGGGGAACACGAAGTGGTTGATGCGCTGGAGGACCAGCCGGCGCTCCGGGGCCTGGAGGAGGAAGGTGTCGTTGATGTGGCCGGTGGTCACCTGGGTGGCCTGCGCGTCCTGGGGCAGGCCGAAGGCGGCCAGAAGCTCGGGGGTCACGGTGAGATTTCGTTCCATGTTGGTCAGGTTTCCTTTCTGCTTGCGATTTTTACTGGGACTTTACATAGGCATAGCCATGGAAAAGGCCGCTGCGAAAGCAGCAGCCTTATGGGTGGGCAGGGTCAAAAACGGAGGGCCGCCTGGAGCAGGACCTCCCCCGGCGTGCCGGAGACAGACAGCCGGCCGCTGTGGCGCTCCACCAGCTCGGCGGTGTTCTCCAGGCCTCGCAGGGTGTCGTCCCCCCGGGGGGCGTCGTCGAACAGCCAGGCCAGCAGGTCGGAGAACCGGGCGCCCTTCAGCCGGAAGGAGGGCTTCTCCTGGGGGGCTTCGCCGGAGTAAAACACCTCGAAGCGCAGGATGTCCTCCCCGGGGATGAGGGTGAACCGCAGGCGCCGGGGGCCCTGGTAGGCGGCGGCCTCCTGGCAGGCCCGGGTGAGCAGCTCGTTTACGATGACGCACAGCTCCGCCGTCTTTAAGGGGGCGTTGCCCGTGGCGGCGCTGCACTGGAAATCGATCTGGTTCTGGGCGGCGAAGGCGGCCTTGGTGGCGATCACCGCGTTGAGATAGGGGTTCTCGTGGTACTGGGCCAGGATGGGGTTCTGCTGCCGCTGCTCCTGGGCCGCGGCGATATACCCCGGCACCTGGGCCTCCAGCCCGTCCGCCAGCATCACGGTCACCGTGTCCAGGGCGTACTCCCCGCTCTTCTGGACGGAGCGCACCTCCCGCAGGGCGGCCAGCATGTCCGCCACGTCCCCGGACTCCATGGCCAGGATGCGCTCCTGGGCGGCCCCGGCGGCGGTGCGGGCCCGGAAGCGCCCGGCCTGGTACAGGGAGCGGAAGGCGAAGATCATGGCGCCGTAGAGCAGGACCGCCAGCAGCAGCCGCCCGGCCAGCACCCGGGCCCGGAAGAGGAAATCGAACTGCCCCAGGCACAGCAGGTACACAAAGCACAGCAGCAGGCACATGCCCACCAAAAACCCGGAGACACCGCGGTCGCTGTAGTGGTGCAGGGGGCGGTACAGGCACAGGCCCAGCAGCAGGGTGAACAGCAGCGCCGCCGCGATGGACAGCGCCCCCGCCAGGCCTCCGGCCACCGGGAAGGGCAGCACCCCCAGAAACAGGGGCACGAAAAAGCTGAGAAAGGCGAAATCGCACAGGGAGAGCAGCGCCACGAACAGCTTTTGCAGGATGTTGTCGGTGTAGAGGAACAGGGACGTGACGAAAAACAGCAGCGCCCCTGCCCCGCAGGCCACCTGGTCCCCCCAGACAGGGTCCGTGATGAGCTGCCGGATGGGATAGGCCAGCCCCAGGGCCAGGCCGTACACCACCACCGTGGCGGCCACAGTGGTCCATAGGCGGTAGCGGTCCTCCAGCAGCGCTAAGAACAGCCCGGCCGTGCAGAGAAATGTGACAGAAAAGTAGACCATACTCCCCAAACGCTCCTTACCCCTATTATTACCGCCATTATAGCACAACAACCGGCAGGAAACAATCTGTTTTTTGCCCCGGGGGCGGGAACGCACAAATTTGCCCCTATCTTTTCGCCCCAGCGCGTTGACAGAAGGGAGGCCAAAAGCTATAGTATAAGGGAGAGGATGCCGGGCTGCCCGGGAAAGGATGAGAGGGATGGAGCGTTCGAGGATCTTTACTGTTGCGGCGTGGGCCATCGGGGCCCTGTTTTTGGGGGCGGTGGCCGCCGTGGGGTTCGCCACCGGCGGCTTCGGCCTGGGGGAGCTCTCCCAGCCCCAGGAGGAGGCCTTCGACCAGGACTACCGCTATTCCTGGAACGTGGACGAGGACCCGGTGACGGGCCTTGACATCTCCTGGTTCCACGGCCCGGTGGAGCTGAAGGTGGGGGACGGGAACGTGATCTACGTCACCGAGCGCTCCTCCGGGGAGCTGGAGGAGGGGGAGCAGCTGGAGCTGTCCAGCTCCGGCGGGGTGCTCACCATCAAGTGGAACAGCCAGCTGCTGGCCCTGGACCTGCTGGACACCCGCAGCAAGGCCCTGGCGGTGCAGGTGCCCGCCCAGGTGGCGGCCCAGCTGAAGGAGCTGCGCTGCACCACCGTGTCGGGGACGGTCACCGCCCGGGGCTTTTCCGCCGAGGAGCTGGAGTTCGCCTCCGATTCCGGGTCTTTGGAGCTCTATGACCTGCGGGGGGAGGAGGCCAGTTTCCAGGCCGGTTCCGGGGCCCTCCTGCTCCAGAACGCCCAGATCGCCGGGGAGCTGCGGGCCGACACCGGCTCCGGCACCCTGGAGCTGCGGGACGTGGCCGCCGGTCGGGCGGAGCTCTCCTCCGTCTCCGGCGGGCTGTGGTACCAGGGGCAGGCGGACGAGCTCTCCGCGGGCACCATCTCCGGCGCGGTGGAGGCCGCCCTGGCGGCCTGCCCCCAGCAGGCCCGGATGACCTCGGTGTCCGGGGGCCTCACCCTGGCCCTGCCGGAGGACGCCGGGTTCGAGGCGGCCTTTTCCAGCATGTCCGGGGAGTTCCGGTCGGACTTCCCCGTCAGCGGGGACCGGGGCCCCAGCGGCCGTGCTCTGTACGGCGACGGTCGGTGCAAGCTGGAATTCGCCACCACCTCGGGCAGCATGGTGGTGGCCCGGGGCTGATGCCCCGGCAAAAACAGAGAAGAGAGGGGGAGCCGGATGTACGGCGCCATCTTAGGGGATATTGCCGGGTCCCTGTACGAATTTACCCGGCCGGAAGAGTTTGACTGGCGCACCGTGGAGCTGTTCAGCGGGCCCTGCACCTTCACCGACGACACGGTGCTCACCGTGGCCACCAAGTACGCGGTGCTCACCGGCCTGCCCTACGCCAAGGCCTACGGCGACTTTGGCCGCCGCTACGCCAAGGTGGGCTATGGGAACATGTTCCTCAACTGGCTGAACAACCGCTCCCAGAAGGGCTACCAGAGCTACGGCAACGGGTCCGCCATGCGGGTGAGCTACATTGGCTGGCACTTCTCCACCCTAGAGGAAGTGGAGGAGCAGGCCCGACTCAGCTCCATCTGCACCCACGACCACCCCGAGGGCATCCTGGCGGCCCAGGCCACGGCGGCGGCGGTGTTCCTGGCCCGCACCGGGGCCGGCAAGAAAGACATCGCCCAATACCTGCACAAGGAGTACGGCTACCCGGTGAAAAAGCCCCTGGCCCTCTACCGGCCCTTCGGCAAGTTTGATGTCACCGCCAAGGGCACCATGCCCCTGGCCATCCGGTGCTTTTTGGAGTCCGAGGACTGGGAGAGCTGCATCCGCAACGTGTTCAGCGTGGTGTGCGACACCGACACCGTGGCCTGCATCGCCGGGGGCATCGCCGAAGCCTTTTACGGCGGCACCGGCTTTGACGAGGACGCCCTGCTCCGGCGGTACCTCATCAAGCCCAACGAGCAGGGGGTATTCGACACCTTTTTATACCAGTGGGCCACCAAACGGCCCCAGGACCTGGAGGACGGGAAAGGAGGGAGCGCATGACCTTACAGACGTATCAGTCCCAGCTGGTGCTGCGGACCCTGAAGTCCGGCAAGACCTACCGGGCCAAGCCCAACCTGAAGCTGCAGGGGGAGTACGAGGCCCTCATCGACCTGCTGGGCCTGCACTGCGAGTGCCCTGTGTTCGCCGTGGTAAAGGGCAGGCGGCAGAACACCGGGGGCCGGGTGTCCGGCTCGGTGCGCCTCACCCTGGAGGTGCCCGACGACCAGGTGCACCTCACCGAGTACGGCGTGTGGGCGGATTTCCTGTACGCCTACAAATACACCAAGCCGGGGAATTACCGTGCCCTGCGGGCCGATTGCGTGGAGATCACCTTCCGGCGCTACAACGAGATCCTCACCGACTTGCGCAGCCAGCGGCCCCTCTCCAAATACCACTGCCCCCAGGCGGTGCTGGAGAAGATCGACCCCGCCTGGCTCAAGGAGGTCAAGATCCCCAAGGATACCATTTTTACCCAGCTGGGGGACACGATCCTGAAAAAGCTGGGCAGGAGGTGAGGCCATGGCCATCGTGATCTCCGCCATCGCCGCTGTGGCTGTGACTTTCATCCTCCGCCGGCGTTTCGAGAAATTCACGGGCCGCCGCAAGTAGCGGCCCGTCATGCTACAAAAGGGAGTGAGTTTGTTATGATGGTGGGCAAGTACATCCTTTCCATCGACCAGGGGACCACCAGTTCCCGGGCGGTGCTGTTCGATTCCTTCGGCGGCGTGGCCGGCATGGGGCAGAAGGAATTCCGGCAGATCTACCCCCAGCCCGGCTTCGTGGAGCACGACGCGGTGCAGATTTTGCAGACCACGCTGTTCGCCATGCGCCAGGCCGTGGCCCAGGCCGGGGTGACGGCGGCGGACATCGCCGCCATCTCCATCACCAACCAGCGGGAGACCACCGTGGCCTGGGACGCAGTGACGGGCATCCCGGTGTGCAACGCCATCGTGTGGCAGTGCCGCCGCACCGCCGCCGAGTGCGAGCGCCTGCGCCGGGAGGGTTGGGAGGACTACATCCGGGACACCACGGGCCTGATCATCGACCCCTACTTCTCCGGCACCAAAATGAAGTGGATTCTGGAGAACGTCCCCGCCGCCCGGGACCTGGCGGCCAAGGGCAGGCTGCGGTTCGGCACCATCGACGCCTGGCTGGTGTACTCCCTCACCGACGGGGAGTCCTTTGTCACCGACGTGTCCAATGCCTCCCGCACCATGTTGTTCGACATCCACAGGCTCCGCTGGGACGACAAGCTCCTCACGGAGTTCGGCATCCCCCGGGAGGCCCTGCCCCGGGTGGCGGAGAGCGGGGAGATTGTGGGCATGTGCAGCCCCGACGTGCTGGGGGCGGAGATCCCCATCGCCGGCATGGCCGGGGACCAGCACGCCGCCCTCTTCGGCCAGTGCTGCTTTGCCCCGGGCATGGCGAAGAACACCTACGGCACCGGCTGCTTCGTGCTGATGAACACCGGGAATAAGCCGGTGAAGTCGGAGAACGGCCTTCTCACCACCATCGCCTGGAAGCTGGAAGGCCGCACCACCTACGCCCTGGAGGGCAGCGCCTTCAACGCGGGCTCCGCCATCCAGTGGCTCCGGGACGAGCTGGGGCTCATCAAGACACCCCAGGAGGCGGACCTGCTGGCGGAGACCGTGGACGACGCCGGGGGCGTCAGCTTTGTGCCCGCCTTTACCGGCCTGGGCGCGCCCTACTGGGATATGTACGCCCGGGGCGCCCTGCTGGGGGTGACCCGGGGCACCACGAAAGCCCACCTGTGCCGGGCGGTGCTGGAGAGCATCGCCCTGGAGAGCTACGACCTGGTCAAGACCATGGAGCAGGAGTCCGGTACCCCCATCCCCGAGCTGCGGGTGGACGGCGGCGCCTCCCGCAGCCGGTTCTTGATGCAGTACCAGGCGGACATCCTGGATTCGAAAGTCTGCCGCCCCCAGTGTTTGGAGACTACCGCCCTGGGCTCCGCCATGATGGCGGGCCTGACCGTGGGGGTGTGGGACAGCCTGGAAGAGCTCGCCTCCATCTGGAAGGAGAACGCCGTGTTCCAGCCCGATTACGACCCCGCCCGCCGGGAGCAGGACCTGGCCCGTTGGCACGAGGGCGTCCAGCGCAGCATGGGCTGGGCGAAAAGACAGTAAATTCGGGGGCTTCCGCAAGTCTGCGGCGCCCCGCCCTCTCCGCTTTCGCCAGGGGCGAAAGCGCGCCCGCCCAGCCCTCTCGGGCGGGCGCGACCCGGCTTCGCCGTGTCGGAGAGGGCGGGGCAGCCAGCGCGCTATGCGCAGCTGCTTCCCGGGCCCGCCTTTGGCGGGCCTTTCCTTTCTCAGAGAAGTCCGGCCCTGGTTTTTCTAAAATCCCAGGGCATATCCCCTTGACGGCCCGTCGGTTTTCTGGTATGATTACTTTATTCTATTAGCGAGGTGAAGCACATGACCGCCATCATCGACTACGGCGCGGGGAACCTGCAAAGCGTGGAAAAGGCGTTGCGCCACATCGGCTGCGGCTGCTTTGTCACCGCCGACCCGGCGGAGCTGCGGCAGGCCCGGGCGGCGGTGCTGCCCGGGGTAGGGGCCTTTGGCGATGCCATGAAGAGCCTGCGGGCCCGGGGCCTGGAGGAGCCCATCCGGGCGTTTATCGCCTCCGGCAAGCCCTTTTTGGGCATCTGCCTGGGGCTGCAGCTGCTGTTCGAGAGCAGCGAGGAGTCCCCCGGGGTGGCCGGCCTGGGCCTGCTGAAGGGGAAGATCCTCCGGCTCCCCGCCGAAAGCGGCCTGAAGATCCCCCACATCGGGTGGAATTCCCTCACCATCCGCAAGCCCGGCGGGCTGTTCGCCGGGGTGGAGGGGGAGCCCTACGTGTACTTCGTCCACTCCTACTACCTCCAGGCGGAGGAGGACGTGGTGGCTGCCACCGCCGAGTACGGGGCTACCATCCACGCCGCGGTGCAGAAGGACAACCTGCTGGCCTGCCAGTTCCACCCGGAAAAGAGCGGGGAGGTAGGCCTCAAGCTGCTGCGCAACTTCAAAGCCATGGCGGAAGGGGGCAACTGACATGTACGCAAAGCGCATCATCCCCTGCCTGGACCTGAAAAACGGCAGGGTGGTAAAGGGCACCAACTTCGTGGGGCTGCGGGACGCCGGGGACCCGGTGGAGTGCGCAGTGGAATACGACAAGCAGGGGGCCGACGAGCTGGTCCTCCTGGACATCACTGCCTCCTCCGACGCCAGGAACATCATGGTGGACATCGTCTCCCGGGTGGCGGACAGCATCTTCATCCCCTTTACCGTGGGGGGCGGCATCCGCACCGTGGAGGATTTCACCCAGATCCTCCGGGCCGGGGCGGACAAGGTGTCCGTCAATTCCGCGGCCCTGAAGAACCCGGCCATCATCCGGGAGGCGGCGGAGAAATTCGGCAGCCAGTGCGTGGTGGTGGCCATGGACGCCAAGCGCCGCCCGGAAGGGGGCTGGACCCTGTACCTCAACGGCGGCCGGGTGGACACGGGCAAGGACGCGGTGGAGTGGGCCAGAGAGGCGGAGTCCCTGGGCGCCGGGGAAATCCTCCTCACCAGCATGGACTGCGACGGCACCAAGGCGGGCTACGATTTAGAGCTGACCCGGGCTATTTCGGAAGCGGTGTCCATCCCGGTGATCGCCTCCGGCGGGGCGGGGAAGCTGGAGCACTTCTACGACGCCTTTACCGCGGGCAAGGCCGACGCCGTGCTGGCGGCGTCCCTGTTCCACTTCCGGGAGATCGCCATCCCCGACCTGAAGGAGTACCTCCAGGGGCGGGGGGTGCCGGTGCGGCTGTGAGGGGCGCCGTCCTGGTCTGCGGGCTCAACGGCGCGGGGAAAAGCACCCTGGGCCGGGCCCTGGCGGAGCGGCTTGGCGTCCCCTTTTTGGACAGCGAGGACCTGTTTTTCCCCAAAAACGACCCGGAAAAGCCCTGGGACAGCCCGCGTTCGCCCCAGGAAGCGCAAAAACTGCTGCTTCGGGAGATCTCCCGCAGCCCGGACCTGGTGTTTGCCGCCGTGCGCTGCGATTTCGGGCCGGAGGTGCTGGACTGCTTCCGCTGGGCCGTGCTGGTGGAGGCCCCTCGGCAGCTCCGGCTGGAGCGGGTGCGGGAGCGCTCCTACCGGCGGTTCGGGGAGCGGATGCGCCCCGGCGGGGACCTGCACCAGGGGGAGGAGGCCTTCTTCCGCATGGTGGAGGAGCGGCCGGAGACCCTGGTGGAGGAGTGGCTGCGAGCCGCCAACCTGCCGGTGGTGCGGGTAGACGGGACCAGGCCCCCGGCGGAGAACGCCGCCTGGCTGGCAAGGCAGATGCAGGGCTGAAATCACAGAGGAGAAAAGCTGCCGGAAGCGGGCGGCTTTTTTCTTTTTGGGAAAGTGACTGGACGCCGCCGGTCTGCCGGTGCTGCGGGTGGATGGGACCAGACCCCCGACAGAGAACGTCGCCTGGCTGGCGGGGCAGATGCGTCGCTGAAATCACAGAGAGAAAAGCTGCTGGAAGTAGGCGGCTTTTTTCTTTTTGGGAAAGTGACTGGGCGCCGCCAACCTGCCGGTGCTGCGGGTGGAGCACTAAAATCACAGGGAGAAAAGTTGCCGGAGAGTGGGCAACTTTTTTTCTTTTTTCCGGAGGAGCAGGAGGTGATGCTTTTGGACGCGGTAACCTTGGTGACGGCGCTGGCAGCCCTGGCCGGGCTGGTGGCCGCGGTGGCGGCCCCGGTGCTCCGGCTCAACAGCGCCATCACCAGGCTGTCCACTTTGATCGACCGGGCCCTGCGGGACATGGAAGCCCTGAAAGAGCGGGACGAGGAGCTGCGCCGCAGCGCGAAAGAGTCCCACGAGCGGCTGCACAGCCGCATCGACCGGGCGGGGGACAGGCTGCAGGACCACGAGAGCAGGCTGATCACACTGGAGACAAGAGAGGAGGCAGGCAAATGAAACTCAACTGGAAGGTGCGTGTGAAAAACAAGGGATTCTGGCTGGCGCTGATCCCGGCGGCACTGCTGCTGGTGCAGGCGGTGGGGCAGGTCTTTGGCCTTGCCCTGGAGCTGAGCGCCCTGGGGGACCAGCTGCTGGGGGTGGTCAACGCCCTGTTCGCCGTGCTGGCCATTCTGGGGGTGGTCAACGACCCCACCACCCAGGGGCTTTCCGACAGCGGCCAGGCCATGACCTATGATGTGCCCAAAGGGAAGGGGGAGTGACCGTGGCGGTAAAGGGGGTGGACCTTTCCGAGATGAACGGCGCCGTGGACTTTCAGGCGCTGAAAAACGCGGGGGTACAGTTCGTCATCCTCCGCTGCGGATATGGCAGCGATTTTACCCATCAGGACGACAAGCGCTTTGGGGAGAACGTGGCGAAGGCCCAGGCCGCCGGGCTGCCCTGGGGGTGCTATCTCTACTCTTACGCCGTAGACCGGGACATGGCCCGGAGCGAGGCCGCCCACACCCTGCGGCTGCTGGGTGGCCGGAAGCCCCCCTACGGCGTGTGGTACGACGTGGAGGACCCCTCCCAGGCGGGGGCGGACCTGGTGGGGATCTGCGAGGCCTACTGCGGCGCTGTGGAAGCGGCCGGGCTGTATGTGGGGATCTACTCCATGCTGTCCTGGCTCAACGGGAAGCTGAACAGCTCCCGCCTGGACCGGTACGACAAGTGGGTGGCCCAGTGGAACAGCACCTGCGACTACCAGAAACCCTACGGCATATGGCAGTTCACCGACCGGTGGTCCATCGGCGGGAAGAATTTTGACGGCAACTACGCCTACAAGGATTACCCCGCCCTCACCGGCGGGGCGGAACAGGAGAAGACTATGGACGAGGAGACTGTGCGGGCCTTGGCCCGGGAGGAGATCGCCGGGTATTTCGCGGCCCTGGCCCGGGAGGAGACCAGCGATTGGGCGAAAGAGGCCGTGCACAGGGCCCAGGAGCAGGGCCTGCTGTTGGGGGACAGCGGCGGCAGCTTCCGGCCCCGCTCCTACCTCACCCGGGAGGAGGCCGCCGCCCTGGCCAACCGCATTGTGGCGAGGAAGGAGTGAGGGGGAAGAGGGAAGAAGGTAAACTCCCTCCGTCACGCCAACGGCGTGACGGAGGGAGTCTTAGCTGAAATCGAAAAGGCCGGCCGCGGGCTGGCCTTTTCTTTTTGGGGAAAAGGAAAAACTTCCCAGCCGGTCCCTTGCGCTTCCTGCGGAATACTGGTACAATAAAGGCAACAACACAGGAAAGCGAGGGCTTTGTATGAGACCCATCGATCCCCAAAGCTGGAAACAGGATATGCCCGCATTCCGGGAAAAGACCGCGGCCTTCTACGCCGGCGAGCTGGACAAGAACGCCTACAAGGGCTTCTCTGGCCTATATGGCAGCTACGCCCAGAAGGGCGGCCAGGCCAGTATGCTCCGCCTGCGCATGACCGCCGGGCGGGTCACCCAGGAGAAGCTGGCCTTTGTGGCCAAGGCCATCCGCGACTACCAGGTGCCCCGGGTGCACTTCACCACCGGCCAGACCATCCAGTTCCACGACCTGCACCAGGAGGAGCTGTGCGCCATTATGGACGGCGCCCTGGACGCGGGCATCGTCTTTATGGGGGGCGGCGGCGACTTCCCCCGGAACGTGACCTGCTCCCCCTTAAGCGGCCTGACGGCCGGGGAGTACTTCGACGTGCTGCCCTGGGCCCAGGCCGCGGCGGAGTACCTGATGCACTTCATCAAGGCGGAGAAGATGCCCCGCAAGCTGAAGGTGGCCTTCTCCAACACCCAGGAGAACGCCTCCCACGCCACCTACAAGGACCTGGGCTTCGTGGCCCGGCCCGACGGCACCTTCGACGTGTACAGCGCCGGGGGCCTGGGAAACAACCCCCGCTTCGGCGTGCTGGTGGCCCAGGCCGTGGAGCCCCGGAAGATCTGCTACTACCTCAAGGCCATGTGGCTCACCTTCCGGGCCTATGGCAACTTTGAAAACCGGGGCAAGGCCCGCACCCGCTATATGCAGGAGGTCTGCGGCGGTCCCGAGGGCTATAAGAAAGCCTACCTGGAGAAGCTCCAGGAGGTGGTGGATTCCGGCGAGGACCTGGACCTGGCGGTGGAGCCGTTGGAGGTCACAAAAGCCGGGGACGGCACGGTGGCCTCCGGGCCCCGGGTCATCCCCCAGAAGCAGCCGGGGCTGTTCACCGTGGCCTGGCACCCCATCGGCGGCCAGGCGGACCCGGCCACCTTCTGCGAGGTCGCCGATTTACTTTGCGCCATGGAGGGCGCGGAGATGCGCCTGTCCCCCGACGAGACGGCCTACCTGGTGAACCTCACCGGCGCGGAGGCCCAGCAGCTGTTGGCGGCCACGGAGGACGATACTGCCCACAGCCTGTTCGAGACCTCAGTCAGCTGCATTGGCGGGGCCACCTGCCAGGTGGGCATGCGGGACTCCCAGGGCCTGCTGCAGGCCTGTGTGCGGGCCGTGCGGGAGGCCGGCCTCCCCGACGGCGCCCTGCCCCAGATGCAC
Source organism: Candidatus Acutalibacter stercorigallinarum (assembly GCA_019112625.1). Taxonomy (GTDB): domain Bacteria; phylum Bacillota; class Clostridia; order Oscillospirales; family Acutalibacteraceae; genus Acutalibacter; species Acutalibacter stercorigallinarum. Next base: position 16,217 of record DXIW01000067.1, read on the forward strand.
ATTTCCGGGTGCAACTCCTCCTGCGCCACCCACCAGACCGGCGTGCTCAGCTTCCGGGGGGGCGCCAAGCCGGTGGACGGCAAGCCCCAGCCCGCCTTCACCCTCTTCGCGGGCGGTGACAGCCGCCAGGGCCGGGAGACCATGGCCCGGGAGGTGGGCTCCATCCTGGAGAGCGAGGTGCCCCAGTTCCTGGTAGCCCTGGGCAAGGCCGCGGCGGAGAGCGGCCAGGACTTTGCCGCCTGGTATGAAAAGGACCCCCAGGGGGTGGAGGCTGTGGCCCGCCCCTTTGTGGAGAAATAACAACAGCGGATGATAAAAGGCCCGCAGTCTGCCCAAACCGGCGGCTGGCGGGCCTTTTCCTGTTGACAAACCGGGGAAATTGTAGTATCTTTCTCCGTGAGATCCCAGGTGACCGCGGCGGCGCCGCGGCCGAACACAGGAATCGGGGTGAAAATCCCCAGCGGACCCGCCGCCGTGATGGCGAAGGGCCCTCCCGGAGCGGAACCGTGTTTTCGCTTTTTGCCACTGCGGCCCCAAGGGGCTGTGGGAAGGGGGGAGGGCCTGCCTGACGCCTAAGCCGGAAGACTTGCCTGGATCGGCTGTACATGCCACGGGTGCTTGGCGCGCTGTACAGGGCCAAGGGGGAAGTATGCCCGTTTCTGCCCCCTGGCCTGGGACAGGAGCGGTACGGCCGGGGATTTCCCCGGCCTTTTTTGCGCCCGGCGGCCAGCGGGGTCTCCAAATCCGATTTTGCGAGGTCGAGAACATGAAACACGTGACTGCAACTGTGAAAAAGAGCTTTGCCCTGGTGCTGGCCTTGGTGCTGGCCCTGGGCATGACCGCCTGCGGCAACGGGGAGAGCTCCAGCAGCGAGACCGCCTCCAGCGCCGCTTCCTCTGAAGCGAGCAGCGAGGCTGTCTCCAGCGAAGCGGCTTCCAGCGAGGCCGCCCCGGAGGAGAGCGCCGCCGGGGAGGAGGAGACCACCGGCAGCAAGACCATCACCCTCACCGTGGTCCACGGCGACGGCACCAGCAACGACATCACCGTGTCCACCGACGCGGAGAACCTGCGGGACGCCCTGGAGGCCGAGGGCATCATCGCCGGGGAGGACAGCCCCTACGGCATGTTCGTCCAGACCGTGGACGGCGAGACCGCCGACGACGGCCAGCAGGAGTGGTGGTGCCTCACCAAGGGCGGCGAGATGTGGAATTACGGCGTGGACGACACGGAGATCGCCGACGGGGACGTGTACGAATTCACCCTGACCGTGGGTTACTGAGATGGCGAAGCGGCGGCTGTGGGATGTGTGCCTGATGGCCATGCTGGGCGTGGTGATGCTGGCCTCTAAGGAGGCCCTGGCCTTTCTGCCCAACATCGAGCTGGTGAGCCTCTTTACCATCCTGTTCACCCTGGTGTTCCGCCGGCGGGTGCTGGGGGCCCTGGGGGTGTTCCTCCTGTTGGAGGGGCTGCTCTACGGCTTTGGCAGCTGGTGGGTGATGTACCTGTACATCTGGCCGCTGCTGGCGCTGCTCACCTGGCTGTTCCGCTGGATGAAGCGGGGCTGGCAGTGGGCCATCTTCGCCGGGCTGTACGGCCTGGCCTTCGGGACCCTGTGCTCCCTGGTGTACCTGCCGGTGGGCGGCCCCTCTATGATGCTGGCCTGGATCATCAGCGGCCTGCCCTTCGACTTCACCCACGCCGGGGGGAATTTCGTCCTCACCCTGCTGTTGTACCACCCCCTGCGCAAGGTGCTGGAGATGCTGGACCGCCAGACCGGGCGCATCGCCCGGCCCGCCGGGCAGGAGGGGCAAAACGGCCAGCCGTAACAGAGAGAAAGCTGACGGGAGCGCCGCCAGCTTTCTTTTTTAGGGATTCAGGAGCCACACCCCCGCGTTGAGATACCCGGCAAAGCCCACCCAGATAAGGTAGGGCAGCAGCAGCCACCCGGCGGCGGGGCGGACCTGGAAGAAACCCACCATGGTGCACAGCACCGCGCACCACAGCACTCCCAGCCACACCAGGGCGAACAGGTAGCCCTGGAAGAGGAAGAAGATCACCGTCCAGCCGAAGTTGAGGGCCAGCTGCAGGCCGTACAGCCACAGAAAGCCCCCGCGGCGGGGGTCCCCCGAAAACCGCACCAGGTGGGCCGCCAGGCCCATGAGCAGGTAGAGGACCGTCCACACCACCGGGAACACCCACCCCGGCGGGGAGAGGGGCGGCTGGCGCAGGCTGCCGTATTCCTCCATGGCGCCCCCGGTGAGCAGGGCCGCCAGGCCTCCCACCCCCAGTGGGAGGAGCAGGTCGAAGAGCAGGGCTTTCCCGTTTCGCATAGGCGTCATCCTTTCCAGGTGTACTGCTGGCAGTATATGCCGTTTTCCCGGGAAAAATACAGGGGAGAAGCCCGCCGCCGGTTGACAGAACCCGGCGGCTCTGGTATCATGGGCAGAGGGCTTTCCCGAAAGGAGACAGAGCATGACCGGCAAATATGTAAGCGATTCCTACACCGAGCAGGTGCAGATCTTATCCCAGTCCACACTAAACGGCTACAACCGGCTGTTCGGCGGCCGGCTGATGCAGTGGATCGACGTGCTGGCGGCGGTGGTCGCCCGGCGGCACTCCAACCGCAACGTGACCACGGCGGCGGTGGACAACCTGCGTTTTGAAGGGCCGGCCTACGCCAACGAGACCATCGTCCTCTGCGGCAGGGTGACCTACACCGGCCGTACCTCCATGGAGATCTGCGTGGAGACCTATGTGGAGGAGCTCTCCGGGGAAAAGCGGCTCATCAACGTGGCCTACCTGGTGATGGTGGCCCTGGATGAGCACGAGCACCCCACCCCGGTGCCGCCCCTCATCCCCCGCACCCCCGAGGAACAGCGGGAGTGGGAGGCCGGCCGGGAGCGCACCCGCCTGCGCAAGCAGCGCCGGGCCCAGTAACGCGAGACGTGACAGAAAAGGAGATCATGCCATGCAGGAATGGATGTTGTCGTTTGTAGACCAGTTCGGCTATTTCGGGATCTTTTTCCTCATCTTCATCGAGAATGTGTTCCCGCCCATCCCCTCCGAGGCGGTGCTGCTCTTCGGCGGGGCCCTCACCGTCTCCACGGAGATGAACATCCCGGGGACCATCGTGGCCGCCACTTTGGGGTCCCTCATCGGGGCCATCGTCCTCTACGCCCTGGGGTACATCTTCCAGGCGGAGCGGCTGAAGCGGCTGTTCGCCGGGAAATTCGGCAAAGTCACCCATCTAAAGCCCGAGCACGTGGAGAAGGCGGAGCAGTGGTTTTTGCGCTACGAGGGGAAGGCCGTGCTCATCTGCCGGTGCGTGCCCATCGTGCGCAGCCTCATCTCCGTGCCCGCTGGCTTTGCCAAAATGAAGCTGCCCAAGTTTTTGCTGCTCACCGCCCTGGGCAGCGCCGTGTGGAACACCGTGCTGGTGTGCGTGGGGGCCGCCCTGGGCACCGCCTGGGAGAAGGCCATGCCCTACTTTGACCAGTACACCCACATCGCGGTGATTGTCATCGCCCTGGTGGTGGTGGCCGCCGCCGTGTTTTACTTCGTCCGCTGGAAGAAGAAAAAGTCCGCCGCGGAGAAGGACAGCGCGGAGGGGGAGTGAGGTAAAGCAAAAAAGGTGCTGCCCACGCAGCGCTTTTTTGCTTTTTCCATATGAATTTTTTGAACAACGGCATGCCGTTGTTCTTCTGTGCTTGCACAGAAGAACACTTCCTGTTTTGCGTTTGGACATAAAAATAGATTTTTATATGGAAATTATAACAAATCTATACTTTTTTGTATTTCATATCCCGGCTTTCCTCTGCTACACTATCTCCAGAGAACCCGCAAGGGTCCAAACCGAATCCAATTTTTTATGGAAGGGATGAAAAACATGAAGCGAGGAAAGCGAATTTTTGCGGCATTACTGGCAGCTTTGCTGTTAGTCGGTACAACGGCAGGCTGCTCGGAGAGTACAGAAAGCAGCTCCACCGCTGGCAGCAGTTCTACAGAGGAGAGTAGCCAGACTGGTGTGGGCCAGGCGGCAACCAGTGAGACTACGGAGACAAACCTGGGGGACATCACCGCCACAGTGAATGTGTGGACCTGGGAGCCCCAGGAAAACCAACAGGCAGTGATCGACGATTTTAACGAGATCTATCCGAATATCACCATCGAATTTACAACGGTAAGCTCGGCCGATATGCCTATGAAGATCCAGACTGCTTTGGCCTCGGGTTCCGATGTTCCCGATGTAGTGTGGTCCGAGATATCTAACCGTGGCAAGCTTCTGGCTTTGGACTGCTGGGAGGAGCTTACTGCAGAGCCGTACAACCTGGATGAGAGCCTGATGTTGGATTATCAGATTCCTCTTTCGGAGACCCCCAGCGGAAAGCTGGTGGGCATCGAGGTATCCACTCCGGTGGCTGGCTTGGCCTATAAGCGGGGTCTCGCCAAAGAATATCTGGGTACCGATGACCCCGATGAGCTTTCGGAGATGTTCCAGACTTGGGATGATGTAATCGAGATCGGCACGGAAGTGGTGGAAAAATCCAATGGCGAAATAAGACTGTTCACGAATCCTGATGATCCTTTCAACATTATCAAAGGCCAGAACCAAGAGCCCTATGTTATCGAAAATAAGTTGAATTTGTCAGCTTCCCTTACCGAGGCGTTTGAGTATGTCATTGCTATGATGCAGGCAGGTATCGTGGATACCATCGAAAATGATACTCCTGCCGAAGATGCTGCCATTGATGGTAACAACCATATCTTCTTCGACTGCCCAACCTGGGCGCCTACCTGGATGTATAAGGCGAAAGACCCGGACGGCAGCGGCGACTGGGGCCTGATGCTTCCTCCCGGTGGCGGCTACATGAACGGCGGCACTGTGGTACTCATTCCCTCGGCGGCAGAGGATAAGGAAGCAGCCTTCGAGTATATCAACTGGTGTTACTACACCATCGAAGGCGCTGTCTCCAACCGGGATAATTTGGATTATATGTCCTGTTACAAACCAGTGTACGAGGATGAGGAGTTCTACAGCGTAGAGGACGACTTCTTTGGCGGCCAGAACGTTCTGCAGACCTATGCCCAGACCATTATCCCCAATACATCTGTGCCCCGGCCTGTCCATGAAAATGACATGGAAGTGAATGAGGCCATTCAAATTGCCCTGGATACCATTGAGAACAGCGGCGGGGACGTTACCGTAGATCAAATTTTCGCGGACATGACCACGGAAATCCAAAACTTGGTCCCCGAGCTGGAAGCGGAGTGACGATAAAGGTGGGGCTTGCTGTGCGTACCGCATAGCGGCCCCGCTTTTCTTCCAAGCCAGGACCATGCGGCTGTTGAAAGGAAGTGAGTTCCACATCATGAAAAAAATCAGGCTCAATAAGCTGTATCCATACCTGTTTATCGCTCCTTTTTTTCTCATCTACATTGCGTTCAGTCTGTTCCCGGTCCTCTACTCGTTCTCTATCAGCCTTACGAAGTGGAACGGTGTAAGCGAAAGTGCTTTTGTGGGGTTTAGCAATTATGTGCGGCTGTTCACATCGGACCCGCTCTTCTGGCAGAGTATCCTGAACACCGTTATTTTGATCGTCATCGCCATTCCCCTTCAGGTATTGATGGGACTGATGATGGCCGTCCTGCTCAAGGACTTTTTTCACAAGTCCCGGGGCGCGTTTCAGTTTATCAATTACACGCCCAACATCACCACACCGGTAGCCGTAGGCCTGGTATTTGCCATCCTGTTCGACACCCGGGTCGGTACCATCAACAACATCCTGCGGGGGTTAGGCATCGCCACAGATTATATTGATTGGCTGGGGCAGCCCGTTACCGCTATGGCGGTAGTCATTCTGCTGCTGGTCTGGAAATATTTCGGCTATATGATGGTCATGTTCTTGGCGGGCCTCTCCGGCATCCCCGAGGAGCTGTATGAGGCGGCTTCCATCGACGGCGCCACCTGGTGGAAGAAATTTATCAACATCACCATCCCCATGTTGAAGAACACGTTTGTCTTCCTCATCACCACCAGCTTGATCAGCGGGCTGCAGCTGTTTGCCGAGCCCCAGCTACTGTTTTCCCGAGCAGGCGGATTGGTCGGCGGCCCGGAGAAGAGCTGCCTGACGGTGATCTGGTACATGTACGATACCGCTTTTACTCGCTTCGATTATGGCTATGGAGCGGCTGTCGCATACGGCTTATTCCTCATCATTCTTATCTTGTCCGCGGGCTCCATTAAAAATATCGTGAAGGAGGAGGACTGAGCATGAACAAGGTTTCCCCTTCTAAAGTATTGGTTTGGGTTGGTGTGATCTTGATTTCCGCCATCACCTTGTTTCCCTTCTATATCATGATCATCATGAGCACCTATGTGTCCGAGGACATTATGGTCTCCTTAAAACTGCTTCCGGGCGATTATCTCCTGGAGAACCTGAAAACAGTGTTTGCCACGGATTTCCTTCGGTTTTACTGGAACAGTGCCTACGTAGCGGTCATCTCTACTGTGGGGTGTGTACTGGTAAGCGCCATGGCCGGATTTGCCTTCGCCAAGTACAGGTTTAAGGGCAGGAAAGTCCTGTTCGGCATTGTGCTGGCTACCTTGATGATCCCCACCCAGTTGGGTCTGGTGGGCTTGGTGATGCAGCTGCGGAACATGGGCCTGATGAACACCCATTTTGCCCTTATTGTCCCGCCTATGGCCAATGCTTTTAATGTCTTTTGGATGACCCAGTATATGAAGGGCTCTGTCCCTACCGAGATCCTGGAAAGCGCCAGGATCGATGGCTGCAATGACTTCCGAGCGTTTTTCCGTATCGTGGTCCCCATTATCCGACCCGCGGTCATCACAGTTTTCTTGTTGGCCTTCTTGGCTTCCTGGAACAACTACCTTACCCCGCTGGTGGTGCTAAATAAAGAGGAGCTGTACACCATCCCTATGGCCGTAACCCTGTTCAGTACCACTTATCGTAACGACTACGCCGCCAGCATTCTGGCGCTTACTCTGGCTACCCTGCCAATCATTGTGATTTTTGCTTTTGGGTCCAAATATTTGATCAAAGGCATGGTGGCAGGAAGTGTGAAAGGATGATTGAAAATGACAAATCATGATAGGGAAGTCTTGCGAAATTTGGCCGGACAGGTGGCAGATATTGCAGCCTCGGATCGGATGCAGAAATTACAGGCCGAGTGGAAGCTCCACAACGCCCTGCAAAGCCCCCGTCCCATGATCTGTGTCTCCCCCGAGGGCAGTTGGGTGGAGATCTTGAACGAAAAAGACCTGGAATGCCAAGACCCCCTGCTACGGTCCTTTGAATACCGGCTACGTCAAAAGCTGTTTTGGGCTAACGAGATCCAGGACGACACCCCGGTCTCCTCATATTTCAATGTTCCCTATGTGACTACCCAATCTTTTTACCTGGATGGCGTAGACAACAACGAGACCCGGGTGGAAGCCCGAGGCAGCTTTCATTACGAAAAGCTCATCGACGACCTGGAAGAGGGACTGGGAAAGCTGAAATTCCGCCGGGTCAGCTACGACGCCGAGCAGAGCGCTCGAAATTTGGCCGCTGCCCAAGAGGCTTTCGGCGACATCTTGCAGGTACGGCACAGAGGTATATTCTGGTGGACGATGGGAATTACCGCTGAGGTTATCAAGCTCATCGGTCTGGAAGATATGATGGTGGACATGATGGACGACCCGGAGGGTATCCACAAGCTGATGGCTTGGTTCCGGGACGAGCATATGAATCTGATGGACCAGTACGAAAAACTGGGTCTGATCACCCTGAATAACGAGGATGATCTTATCGCCTCTGGTGGTATCGGCTATACTGACCAGCTCTCCCAGACAGGTGAAACGGTAGGGTACCGTGATCTTTGGGGTTTTGCTGAGAGCCAGGAGACAGTGGGTATTTCCCCCCAGATGTTTGGTGAGTTTGTGTTTCCCTACCAGCTACCTATGCTGGAACGGTTTGGCCTGAACTGCTATGGCTGCTGCGAGCCAGTAGAGGGAAGATGGAAATGGATCAAGACCATTCCCAGGCTTCGACGATTGTCTGTTTCTCCTTGGAGCAACCAGCGTATTATGAAGGACCTGTTGGGAAAGAATTATATCTTTAGCAGAAAGCCGAATCCTTCGTATATATGCAGCGGCTTTGCCGAAGATGCTATCCGGCAGGATCTGCAGGAAACGCTTTCTATGGCCTCCGAGCTCCAGGTGGAGATTATACTGAAGGATACTCACACCGTGGAAGGACATCCGGAACGCTTCCACCGGTGGGTGGAGATCGCTAGAAGTTTGGCAGAGTGATAGGAGGGAAAGCTACTTTGTGCCCTCACTGGGAGACAGTAGCTTTCTCTTTCTTTTCTGAGAAGGTGACGGCTCGACAAGCGGAGGAAGGCGGCATGGAAGAGAAGATCGGTGTAATGATTGTGGATGATGAATATATCGTCCGGGAGGACATCAAATCCATAGTGGATTGGGAATCGAGAGGCTTTCATTTGGTAGGGGAGGCAAGTAATGGCCGCCAGGGATTGGAGATGTTCCAAAAGCGTAGACCAGATCTAGTTATCACCGATATAAAGATGCCCGTCATGGACGGACTGGAGATGGCTAAGAAGATCTTAGAGATCGAACCGCGGACGACCTTTATTTTGCTTACTGCCTACGATGAGTTCGACTTCGCCCGCACTGCCATGCGTATGGGGATCAGCCATTACCTGCTCAAGCACGAGATAGATGCGGAAAGCCTGGGGGCATTGCTGGAAGAGATCGCACTTCAAACCCAAAGTCATCTGGAAAGCAAGTGGCGTAGCGCAGCTCTGTATGCCAGGGAAGCAGTGCTTGGCGGGCTGCCGGGAGATGACGTTGGAAAGCGCTTTTTGGAAGAACTGCTGCAAAAATCTATGGTGGCGTTCCTTCTGTTCCGGGGCGGGAGGCCTGCTTCACTTCAAGAGCTGCAAGCCATCGCCGCATGCCGCAAAAAAGTGGTGACCGCCGATTTGCTGTTGGAGATGGATAAGACTATCGTGGTCTTGTTTTGTTTTTCCGTTCCCAGTGAGCTGGCCTATTATCACAGCGTTTCCCTGTATATCAATCAGCTGATGACCGATTTGGAGAGCCAGAAGTATCCCATGGATGTGGCAGTCAGCGGCAGGCTGAAAGATCCGGCTTCCCTCCAGGAGGCCTTCCGCCAGGCCAGAAGCTCCCTGGAGACAGCGATTTTTCATAAAGAGCATGGACGGATCATCCGTGGGGGCGGGAAGACCTCCCGAGAGATCGATCATGCTGGGGTATATGAGTTTTTGCTGCTCTTAAAATCACGGCTGGTCAAGAAAGACTACGATGCTGCTTTTCGCGATTGTGAAAAGTATGTTTTGGAGGAATGCGTGCCCCAAAAGCGGGTAGATCAATTTCGCCTCTGGCGTACCTTCGTGGTTGGAATGTTGGAAGATCACATCACCCGGGAGAACGATTTTCGTGTGGGGATGACGGACAGCTTAAAGGAGGAGAGCGATACTGTTTTCCTCTTTTTGGAGAAACTGGAGCATTTAATGAGGTCGCTCTCTCAAGCAAGCGGTAAGTCTTTTAGCCGCAGCATGCGGAAAGCAGTGGCTTATGTTGAAACACATTATGCAGAGAATATTACCCTGGATGACGTAGCTGACCAGCTGAATATGAACGCTGTGTATTTGGGTCAGCTCTTCAAAAAGGAGATGCTCATCCCTTTCAAGCAGTATTTGACTGAGATCCGAATTGAAAAAGCCAAAGAGCTTTTATGTTCGGGCGAGTATAAAGTTTACCAAGTCAGCGGGATGGTAGGATACCAGACCACACAGTATTTCAGCACAGTATTCAAAAAAGTGACAGGAGTGAGCCCGGCGGAATATGTCCAGAACCAGTAATGAAAGACCGAAGGGCAAAAAGGAGGAAGAAGGAGATGAAGTTTCGTCACGTGCGCAGCCGCATTGCGTTTTCCATTGTTTTTGCCACTTTGACCAGCCTGCTGCTGTGCTGGTTTATCTTGTTCTTCTATTTTCAAGATAGGATGACGCAGCAAGCTCTGAATGACAGCTATCAGTTTACCAGGCAGCTGGCCCAGCGTATTGACAACGATTATGAATACGTTACCGAGTACGGTGGTACAATCGCCTACAATGAGACATTTTTGAAGGCTCTAGCGGCTTTTTACGAAGCAGATGGTTTTTCTAAGTATTCGCAGCAGCGCCGAATATACCGGGATGTAACGGACTATGCGCTTTTAGCCGAAAATGTGATCTATGACATCTATATCGTTCAAAAGGATGCTTCCTATAGTCTGAGTTCCTATGGCAAGTATGATGATGTCCTCAGCGAGGGGTGGTTCCAAGATTTTTTGGCAGAAACTCCCTCACAGACGGGTTTGACGGATCTCCATAAAACAGTGGAGAACAGCCGGACCCACGTCAGGGTGGATGCGGTGAGCTATATCCGACCGTTGGTGGCTTTGGATTCCTCTTTCCAGCTTTTGGGATATCTGGTAATCGACCTCTCCCTGGAGGAGTTGTTTTCCAGTGGTGCTTCCGACGATGGGATCACGCATTTTATCATAGACGACCAAGGGCTTTTTTACCCATCCGAGTTGGAGAAAATTCCTCAATTGGATTTCACAGAGGCAAGTCAGCCGGCGGTGAGATCTGCAGATGGATACTACTACCTCAGCGTATACATGCCAAATCTGGAGAAATATATCGTAGGGGTGGTACCGCAAAGTGAGATATGGGAAGCCATGGTTGGCAGTATCCACTTTATGGTAGTGAGCTTGGTTTGCGGGATCTGTATCGCTGTTGCCGCGGCTATCATCCTCTCCAAAACCATCACCCGGCCGCTGTTAGCGTTGACTAAGGGGATGAAGCATGCGGTAGAGAGTGGGTTCCAGACCCAGCTCGTTCCCTTGGGGAGGGATGAACTTGCGGAGCTTACTCGCCTGTTCAACACAATGCAGCGGGATATCTGCGCTCTTATTCAGAAGAATCAGGAAATTGATCAGAAGGAAAGAACGCTTCAGCTGAAATATTATATGTCTAAAATCAACCCCCATTTCCTCTATAATTCGCTGAATTGTGTAATCTACCTGACCCGACAAAAACAGTATGAGGAGATCATCCCCTTTACAAAAAGCCTGATCTCTATCCTTCGCTACAATATTGCTGTCAGCGATGCGCGGATCAGCTTAAAAGAGGAAAAAGAATACCTTGAAAACTACTTTTCCATTATGAAATACCGGTATCCAGGGGTGACCTTGGAGCTGAATATCTCGTCCCGACTCGAAGAAATGCAGATCCAGCCCATGATCCTATACCCGCTGGTGGAAAATGCGTTGTTTCACGGTGTGGCGCCTTCTGAACAGGCGGGAGTGGTGCAGGTGAATGCGGTAGAGACTCCAACAGGAAAAGTGACTTTTACTGTCAAGGATAACGGTATCGGCATCTCCGACGCCAGAAAAAGGGAGATACAGGACTATCTGGATGACAATGAGCGAACCATATATGGGAGTATTGGATTGAAAAATGTCAACGACCGACTACGCCTATTCTATAGTTCTTGTACGGGGCTGCATATCTCCAGTGAAACCGGAAAGGGGACAGAAGTGGTGTTTTCTATCCATCAAAGTGAGCTTGGCCCTGTCTTCCCACCCACATCATCCCAAAACTAACAAAACCGCCCGCCCCTTGCTTTGGGGGCGGGCGTGTGTTGTTTCTGGGCGGTTCAGGGCAGGGCCACGCCCTGTTCCCGCAGGCAGCGGCCCAGGGCGGCCGCGTCGCCGGTGAACAGGAACCCGGGGATGCCCACGGCCCGGGCTCCCTGGATGTTCTGCTCCATGTCGTCGATGAACAGGCACTCCTCAGGACGGAGCCGGAACTGCTCCAGCGCGATGCGGTAGATGGCCGCCTGGGGCTTGACGCACCGGTGGCAGGCCGAGATCACCGTGCCCCCGAACAGCTGGCTGCCGGGGACCCGGGGCCAGTATTCCGGCTGCCGGCGGCTGGCGTTGGACACCAGGTAGAGCCCCAGCCCCACTGCATGGCACTGCTCTAGCAGCGGCGCCATGCCGGGCACCGGCTCGATGGGGTCGTCCCAGTGGTACAGCAGCTGCCGTGCCGCGCTGTGGAGCCGCCCGGGCAGCCGGGGCAGGGCGTGGGCCTCCAGATCGGGTTCGTCCAGCTCGCCGGAGTCCAGCTTCGGCCACAGGGGAGAGGCGAAGATCTCCCCCAGCAAAAGCTCCCGGTCCGCCGGGTCGGCGATGCCCAGCCGGTCCAGGAAGTGTGGCGGGTCGTACCGGATGAGCACGTTCCCCATGTCGCACAGTAACGCAGATAACATAGCAGATCCCCCTTTTTCGACTTGAGAACATGATACCACCACCCCGCCCGCTTGTAAATCCCGTTTCGCGGCAGGAAGGGGAAAGGGGCAGTGAAGAGTGAAGAGTGAAGAGTGAAGAGTG
>DXIW01000068.1 GCA_019112625.1 Candidatus Acutalibacter stercorigallinarum
TCCTACCAGCCTTACGGGAGGGGGGTGAGCGAGCGCCAGCGGCGCTCTGCCGCGAACCGGTCTCCGTTGCCACGACCGTCGGTCCTGGACGCGCCCCACCGGGGCGCAGGACCCGAGCCGGCAGGCGAGACGGGGGTGGGAAGTTTTTTCCCAAGGGGATTGGGGCCTTTTGGGAATCTCACTTTACATGTGTTGTCAGGGACGGCGGATGAACCGCTGGCGGAAAGGAGGCCGGGATGGACGGCGTTATTATTTTGGACAAGCCCCAGGGGTTCACCTCGTTTGACGCGGTGGCGGTGCTGCGGGGGCTGGCGAAGGAGCGGAAGGTCGGGCACACCGGCACCCTGGACCCCATGGCCACCGGGGTGCTCCCCCTGCTGCTGGGGCGGGCCGCCAAGGCCGCGGACCTGCTGCCGGACACGGACAAGGAGTACGCGGCCCGGTTCCGGCTGGGGGAGCGGCGGGACACCGGGGACGTGACCGGGAAAATCGTAGAGAAAAAAGAGGGCCTGGTGAGCCGGGAGGCTCTGGAACAGGCCTTGGCCGGGTTTGTGGGGGAGATCTGGCAGGTGCCGCCCATGTACTCGGCGGTGTCGGTAAACGGGCAGCGGCTGTACCAACTGGCCCGGCAGGGGATCGAGGTGGAGCGGCCCGCCCGGCGGGTGGTCGTCTCCCGGCTGGAGCTGGCGGAGTACGACCCGGCGGCGGGAGAAGGGGCCCTGCGGGTGGAGTGTTCCAAGGGGACGTACATCCGCACCCTCATCGAGGACATGGCGAAGGCCGCCGGGTCCTGCGGGACCATGACCGCCCTGCGGCGGGTGCGGGCCTGCGGCTTCTCGGAGGAGGAGGCGCTGCCTTTGGACCGGCTGAAGGAGCTGGCCGGGGCCGGGGAGCTGGAAACTGTGCTGCGGCCGGTGGAGGCGCTGTTTACCGAGTACCCGGCGGTGGCGGTGAGCCCCGCCCAGGCGGTGCGGTTTTCCAACGGGGGCAGCCTGGACATGGCCCGGCTGCGGCTGCCGCGGATCGCGCTGCCCCAGGGGCAGCGGCTGCGGGTGTTCGGCCCGGGGCAGCGGTTTTTGGGGCTGGCCGCCGCGGACCCGGACCAGGGCCAGCTGAAATTTGTGAAGCTCTTTCAAGGGGCGGAGGGAACGGTATGAGGAACAGTATGAGATGGATTGAGACATTGGAGGACATCCGGGAGGAGAGGCCCTGCGCCTTGGCGCTGGGCTCCTTTGACGGGCTGCACCGGGGGCACATGGCGGTGATCCGGGCGGCGCGCCAGTGGCCCTGGGAGGCCGGGGCGTTTACCTTCCCCAGCAGCCCGGCGGGGGGCAGCGGGGTGGTCACCCCCCGAGACAAGCGGAGGCTGCTGGAGGCCGCTGGCCTGAAGCGGGTGTACAGCATCCCCTTTGCCCAGGTGCGGGACATAGAGGCCGAGGACTTCGTGCGCCGGATATTGGTCGGCAAATGCCAGGCCAAGGCCTTGTGCTGCGGGGAGGATTTCCGGTTTGGCCGGGGGGCCGCCGGGGACGTGGCCCTTCTCACCCGGCTGTGCGGGGAGCTGGGGCTGGAGCTGCGGGTGGTGCCCCCGGTGCTGGAGGGGGGCGAGAAGGTGAGCTCCACCCGCATCCGGGCGGCGGTGGAGGCCGGGGACATCCCCCTGGCCAACCGGCTGCTGGGGCGGCCCTTCGGCTTCTCCCTGGAAGTCATCCACGGCAACCACATCGGCACCGGGCTGGGCACGCCCACCATCAACCAGGCGCTGCCTGAGGGCTTTGTGCTGCCCCGGTTCGGGGTGTATGCCTCCTGGGTGCGCATCGACGGGCGGTACTACTACGGGGTGACCAACATCGGGGTGAAGCCCACGGTGGGCTCGGACCGGGTGCTGGCGGAGACCTGGATGCCGGAGTTTTCCGGGGACCTGTACGGCAAGCGGGTGCGGGTGTTTCTGGTGGCGTTCATCCGGCCGGAGCGGAAGTTCGGCTCGCTGGAGGAGCTGAAGGAGGAGATTGGCAGGAACGCCCGGCAGGCCAAGGCGCTGGCGGGGGAAGGGCCGGAGCGAGGGAAGAAGTAAGAGGGAAGAGGGAATAGGGAATAGGGAATAGGGAATAGGGAATAGGGAACCCCCTCAGTCACGCCGATGGCGTGACAGCTCCCCCATAGGGGGAGCCGAGACTTGCCTCCCCCTTTGGGGGAGGTGTCATCGCGGAGCGATGACGGAAGGGGTGTTGCCGGGAGGGTTGCGTGGGGGCGACAAAATTCCGGCGGGCGGTAGCCCAGAGGAATTTTCCTGTCCCGCGCGGTCACGGGCCCCACCCCCCTGCCCCCTCCCGCGCATATAGCTCTTTTGAGGAGGGAGCCGTGATGGCGCGGGAAGGGGATTTCTAATTTCAAAATAATATAAAGTTTTTTCAAAGGGGGATTTCATCCCCCTTTGGAACCCCTTTTTACAGTAGGCCAGGGATGAGCGGGCCCTTACGGGGGGTGCGAGGGGGGTCCTGGTGCCCGGTGGGCACCGTCCAGGACCGACCGAGGCGGGAGCCGAGACCGGAGCCCCACCTCGTAGAGGGGTTGCAAGGGGACCCTTCCCCTTGCGGGGGGGAGATACAAAGGGGGGCTTCGGTCTCGGCTGCCGCCTCGGTCGGCGATAGACGGTCGCCACTGGCGACCATCGCCCCCCTTTGAAATGAGATGTATAGAATAGTCTCCCCCTCCCGTTGCGGCGAGGTTACCTCCCATGCAAACTGTAACAACGGGAGGGGGCAGGGGGTGGGGAGAGAAGGGCGACTCCCCCAGCTGGAGCAAAGCGCCGGGGGCAGCGGGTTTTTCCGGAGGGGAAAATGGGGGAGTTTCCCGGGGGAAATCGGGAAAAACGCTTTACAAAACCACGGCGCTGTGTTAAAATAAGCAAGCTGCCCTATCCTCGGGTATGGGAAACACCGGCCCTGCCTGGGAACACGGGTGAATTTACGCGGTTTTGCCGCAGAAAAGGTGATTTGTATGACCAAAGCTGAAAAGACCGAGATCATCCAGAAGTACGCCCGCCACGAGGGGGACACCGGGTCTCCTGAGGTGCAGATCGCTGTGCTGACCAAGCGCATCAACGACCTGACCGAGCACCTGCGGGTGAACAAGAAGGACCATCACTCCCGCCGGGGCCTGCTGAAGATGGTAGGCCAGAGACGGAGCTTGCTGAACTATCTGACCAAGATCGACATCGAGCGGTACCGTTCCATCATCGCCGAGCTGGGCATCCGTAAGTAAGGGCCCGCCGGAGATAAGACAGCAAGGCAAAAGGGAAACGGCTGTGGTTGCGGGCTATCCGGCCGGCAGGCACAGCCTTTCGCCTTTTTTGGCGGGTCTTCCCTGTTTTACAAGCAAACCAGCCGCGTGCCTTTGGGCGTGGAACCGGCTTGTTTCCTTGGAAAACAGGGGCCGCCTGTGCGCAAAACAGCCCCGTGTGGGAGCGGGGAGAAAGGAAACAGACTATGTTCGAGAATTTTAAGGTTTACGAGACCGAATTCGCCGGCCGCCCCCTGGTGGTGGAGACCGGGAAGATGGCCCAGCTGGCCAACGGCGAGTGCCTGGTGCGCTATGGGGACACGGTGGTCCACGTGGCGGCTACCGCCTCGGCCAAGCCCCGGGACGGCATTGACTTCTTCCCCCTTTCGGTGGACTTTGAGGAGAAGCTGTACTCTGTGGGCAAGATCCCCGGGGCGTTCCTCCGCCGGGAGGGCCGTCCCTCGGAGAAGGCCATTCTCACCTGCCGGATGATCGACCGGCCCATCCGCCCCCTGTTCCCCAAGGACATGCGCAACGACGTGTCCATTGTGGCCACGGTCATGTCGGTGGACCAGGACAACTCGCCGGAGATCGCCGCCCTGGTGGGCACCTCCATCGCCCTGTCCATCTCCGACATCCCCTGGAACGGGCCCATCTCCGGGGTCTCTGTGGGCCTGATTGACGGGGAGTTCGTCATCAACCCCAACGCGGAGCAGCGCAAGCGCTCCCAGATGGCGGTGACCGTGGCCTCCACCGCGGAGCGCATCGCCATGATCGAGGCCGGGGCCAACGAGGTGTCTGACGAGGACATGTACAACGGCATTATGGCCGGCCATGAGGCCAACCAGAAGATCATCGAGTTTATCAAGGGCATCCAGGCGGACATCGGCAAGGAGAAGTTCTCCTATCCCTCCAACAAGCCGGAGCCCGGCATGTTCGAGGCCATTCGGGACTACGCCGAGGACGCGGTGCGGGCCGCGCTGGACACCGACGACAAGAACGTGCGGGACGAGCGCCTGAAGCCCGTTTACGAGGACGTGCAGGAGCACTTCGCGGAAATTTACCCCGACAGCGAGGCCAAGATCGACGAGTGCCTGTACCTGACCCAGAAATATGTGGTGCGCCGCTGGCTGCTGGACGAGCAGAAGCGTGTGGATGGCCGGGGCATGGACGACATGCGGCCCCTGGCTGCCGAGGTGGCCCTGCTGCCCCGGGTACACGGCTCTGGCATGTTCACCCGGGGACAGACCCAGGTGCTGACCGTGGCCACCCTGGGGTCCATCCGGGACAACCAGCTGTTGGACGGCATTGACGAGGAGGAGACCAAGCGGTACATCCACCACTACAACTTCCCCTCTTACTCCGTGGGCGAGACCAAGCCCAGTCGGGGCCCCGGCCGCCGGGAGATTGGCCACGGCGCGTTGGCCGAGCGGGCGCTGCTGCCTGTCATCCCCAGCGTGGACGAGTTCCCCTACACCCTGCGCCTGGTGAGCGAGGTGCTGTCCTCCAATGGCTCTACCAGCCAGGCCTCCATCTGCGGCTCCACTCTGGCGCTGATGGACGCGGGCGTGCCCATCAAGGCCCCGGTGGCCGGTATCTCCTGCGGCCTGATCACCGAGGGGGACCGATGGATGACCATGGTGGACATCCAGGGCATCGAGGACTTCTTCGGGGACATGGACTTTAAGGTGGGCGGCACCAAGAAGGGCATCACCGCCATCCAGATGGACCTGAAGATCTCTGGCCTGACCCCCGAGATGGTGAAGGAGGCCCTGGAAAAGACCCACAAGGCGAGAAACTATATCATCGACGAGATTATTCTGAAGGCCATTCCCGAGGTGCGGCCGGAGCTGTCTCCCTACGCCCCCAAGATGCTGTCCACCCAGATCCCGGTGGACAAGATCCGGGAGGTCATCGGCAGCGGCGGCAAGGTCATCCAGAAGATCTGCGCCGAGTGCGAGGTCAAGATGGACGTGGAAGAGGACGGGCATGTGTTCATCTCTGGCCTGGATCTGCAGAAGTGCCAGCGGGCTTTGGACATTGTGGACACCATCGTCAACGACCCGGAGCCGGGCTCTTATTACAATGGCCGGGTGACCCGGCTGATGGACTTCGGCGCCTTTGTGGAGATCGCCCCGGGCAAGGAGGGGCTGGTGCACATCTCCCGCCTGGACACCAAGCGCACCGAGCACGTCACCGATGTGGTGAACGTGGGGGATATTGTGAAGGTGAAGGTGCTGGAGATCGACGACAAGGGGAGGCTGAACCTCTCCCGCCGGGACGCCCTCATCGACCTGGACGGGGTGGTGCCGGAGAACGACATCAGCGAGGAGCGCCCCCGCCGCCGGGACCACGGCGACCGGGACCGCCGCCCCAGACGGGACCATGACCGGCGGTAAACACATGACTGTGTTTGACAGGAAAATCCCTCTGGGCTTCGCCCGCCGGGATTTTAAGGGCGGTTTTACCGCGGCATAAAGAAAAGCAAAAGGCCCGGGAGGCAGTGATACCTGCTTCCCGGGTTTTTGGTTTTTTGGGGGGTGGGGAGGGCAGAGAAAAGGGAAGAGTGAAGAGTGAAAAGTGAAGAGTGAGGGCCCGCGCGGCGGCGCGAAGCGGCGGCTCCCCCGGAGGGGGAGCGCCACGCCCGAAGGGCGGGGCAGCGTGGGCCCGGGGGCTAGGGGGTTACCGGGAAGGTCGATGAGGGCTGCAAGAAGCGCGGTTTCGCGTGAGCGAAATGGGAGTTTTTCAAACTCCCAAGCGGTTCTTGGCCGAGCAAGTCGAGCAGCGCGAGACTTGGCTCGTAAGTTCTTCGGGGGTGGGGGGCTGGAAGAGGGCGTGCCACGCCTCCAGGTCCGCGTCGGTGATGGCGGCGAACACGTCGCCCGGGTTTGCCTGGTTGCGCTGGGCGACGCGGCGTTTCAGCTCGGGGAGGGGGGTGTCCAGGTATTCGATGGCGAAGTTTGCCCCCAGGGCCCGGGCCTCCCGGCGCTTTTCCTCCCGCTGCTCTTTGGCCCAGAAGCCAAAGTCCAGGATGACGCTGACGCCCTTTCGCAGCAAGTCCTGGCCTACGGTCCACATGAGCTGCTCCACCCGGTCGTGGCGCTGGTCGTGGAGGGCCCGGGCCGCGGGGCTGTTGTCGCCGAAGTCGTCGCCGAAGAGGAAGATGTGCCACTCGTCGGGGGTGAAGCGCACGGCGCGGGTTTCCTGCTCCAGCTCTTTGGCCCGGGTGGTCTTGCCGGAGCCGGGCAGGCCGACCATGAGATAGAGGGTGGGTTTTTCTGTCATGTTGCCGCCTCCTTTTGGATTTAGTGTAGCGGGGGGCGGGGGCTTTGTCAAGGAGGGCGAAAAAAGGGGAAGAAAAAAATTGTAATCCGGGCCGGGGTATGGTAACATGGAGACAGGTAAATTTTCGCGCGGAAAGGGGCGCTGGATATGACGTTTCAGGAGTATTTTCAGCAGGTGAAGGACCGGTTCGCCGGGGCGGATGTGAGCGGGGTGGCCAGCCCCACCCGCATCCAGATCGACATTACCGGGGAGGCGGCAGGCACCTTCTATGTGGAGATCAAGGACGGGAAGCTGGCGGTGGAGCCCTATGAGTACCACGACAGGGATGTGCTGCTGACCATCTCGGACAAGGATTTTTGGAAGATTGTGGAGAAGAAGCTGGACCCGGTGGTGGCGTTCACCTTTGGGAAGCTGAAGGCCCAGGGGGACCTGGGGAAGGCGCTGGAGCTGAAGAAGCTGATCAAATAAATAAAAAGAGAGAGGAGGGCGGCCTGTGGACAAGAGAGCCATCGTCGCCATGAGCGGCGGGGTGGATTCCAGCGTGGCCGCCCTGCTGGTACAACAGGCCGGGTATGAGGCCGTGGGCGTCACCCTGCGGCTGCACGGGGAGGGGCAGGGCCCCGACCCGGCGGAGGACGCCAGGGCCGCCGCGGCCCGGCTGGGGCTGGACTTTCAGGTGCTGGACTTTTCGGAGAGCTTTCGGGAGCAGGTGGTGGAGCGGTTCGTGGCCGCCTACCAGCGAGGGGAGACGCCCAACCCCTGCATCGACTGCAACCGGTATGTGAAGTTCGGCAGGCTGATGGCCTGGGCCAGGGAGCGGGGCTTTGCCAAGGTGGCCAGCGGCCACTACGCCAGGGTGGAGCAGGACGCGGAGACCGGCCGGTGGCTGCTGAAAAAAGGCCTGGACCCCCGGAAGGACCAGAGCTATGTGCTCTACGCGTTGACCCAGGAGGAGCTCTCTATGCTGCTGCTGCCCCTGGGGGGCCTGACCAAGGCCCAGGTGCGGCAGCTGGCCCAGGACCGGGGTTTCGCGAACGCCGGGAAGCAGGAGAGCCAGGACATCTGCTTTATCCCCGACGGGGACTACGCCGGGTTCATCCAGCGGTACGCGGGGAGGAGCTTTCCCCCCGGGGCGTTTGTGGGCACGGCCGGGCAGGTCTACGGGGAGCACAAGGGCATCATCCACTACACCGTGGGCCAGCGCAAGGGGCTGGGGCTGTCCTTTCCCCAGCCCATGTACGTGTGTAAGATTGACCCGGGGAGGAACCAGGTGGTACTGGGGGAGCACAGAGAGCTCTTTTCCCGGGAGTTGGAGGCGGTGGGGTGCAACCTCATCGCGGTGGAAAAAATCGGGAAGCCCCTGCGGGTGAAGGCCAAGGTGCGCTACCGCCAGGAGGAGCAGCCCGCCACCGTGGAGCAGGTGGGCCCGGACAGGCTGCGGGTGGTGTTCGACGAGCCCCAGCGGGCCATCACCAAGGGACAGGCGGTGGTCCTCTACCAGGGGGACACCGTGGTGGGGGGCGGCACCATCGGAGAGATGGGGGAGTAGAAAGGGAGAGCCTATGGAGTGGAAAAATGCAGAGATCGTGGTGGTGAAGGTGGGCACGTCCACCCTCACCTATGACAGCGGGAAGGTGAACCTGCGGCGGCTGGAGGAGCTGTGCCGTACCCTCTCGGACCTGCAGAACAGCGGGAAAAAGCTGGTGCTGGTGAGCTCTGGCGCCATTGGCGTGGGGGTGGGCAAGCTGGGGCTGGCCCGCCGCCCTGAGGAGACGGAGAAAAAGCAGGCGCTGGCCGCGGTGGGCCAGTGTGAGCTGATGTTTTTATACGACAAGTTTTTTGGGGAGTACGGCCAGACCGTGGCCCAGGTGCTCCTCACCGCGGACGTGGTGAACTACGACCGGGGCCGGGAGAACGTGCAGAACACCTTCCGGGAGCTGCTGGCCATGGGGGTCATCCCCATCGTCAACGAGAACGACACGGTGGAGACCCAGGAGCTGGAAGGGCACAACTTCGGGGACAACGACACACTCTCCGCCGTGGTGGCGGGGCTGTGCGGGGCCCAGGGGCTGGTGATCCTGACGGACATCGACGGGCTGTACGACAAAGACCCCCGGAAGGAGCCGGGGGCCAAGCTCATCCACCGGGTGGTGGGGGTGACGCCGGAGATCGAGGCCTTGGCCGGGGGCGCGGGGTCCGACCGGGGCACCGGGGGCATGGCCACCAAGCTGAAGGCGGCCAGGCTTTGCGGGGATTTGGGTATCCCCTGCGCGGTGATCGCCGGGGACGACAGAGAGAACCTGTACCGCCTGATGGCCGGGGAAGCGGTGGGGACGCTGTTCCTGCCGCCGGAGCCGGGCGGGGAAAGGAGCGAGACAGTATGACCACCATGGAAGCTATGGGGAAAAAAGCCAAGGAGGCGGCACGGGCCTTAGCCAGGGCGGGGCAGGAAAAGACGGCGGCCCTGCAGGCCGCGGCCCGGGCCCTGCTGGCCCGGCAGGAGGAGCTGCTGGCCGCCAACCGGGCGGACGTGGAGGCCGGGGAGGCCGGGGGGATGCGGGACTCCCTGCTGGACAGGCTGCGGCTGACGGAAAGCCGCATCGCCGGGATGGCCCAGGCGCTGCGGGAGGTGGCCGAGGCCCCGGACCCGGTGGGCCGGGTGCTCTCGGGGGAGGTGCGGCCCAACGGGCTGCAGATCCAGAAAATCACAGTGCCGCTGGGGGTCATTGGCATCATCTACGAGGCCCGGCCCAACGTGACCAGCGACGCCGCCGGGCTGTGCCTGAAGGCGGGGAACGCGGTGATTTTGCGGGGTGGGAAGGAGGCCTTTCGGTCGAACCTGGCGGTGGCCCAGGTGCTGCGGGACGCCCTGGAGGAGAGCGGCCTGCCCGCCGACTGCGTGCAGCTGGTGGAGGACACCAGCCGCCAGTCGGCCCAGGAGCTGATGGGTCTGACCGGGTATCTGGACGTGCTCATCCCCCGGGGCGGGGCGGGGCTCATCCGGGCGGTGAAGGAGAATTCCCGGGTGCCGGTGATTGAGACCGGGGTGGGCAACTGCCACGCCTATGTGGACGCCGCCGCGGACCTTGACATGGCCGCGGACATCGTGTACAACGCCAAGTGCTCCCGGCCCTCGGTGTGCAACGCCATCGAGACATTGCTGGTGCATGAGAAGATCGCGGGGGAGGCGCTGCCGCGGATCAAATCGCGCCTGGACGAAAAGCAGGTGGAGCTGCGGGGCTGCCAAAAGGCGAGGGCCATTCTGCCGGGGATTGCCGCCGCCGCGGAGGAGGACTGGGCCACCGAGTACAACGACTACATTCTGGCGGTGAAGGTGGTGGGCTCTCTGGAGGAGGCGCTGGGGCACATCGCGAGGTATTCCAGCGGGCACAGCGAGGTTATCGTCACCGAGGACTACAGCGCGGCCCAGCGGTTTTTGGAGGAGGTGGACAGTGCCGCCGTGTACGTGAACGCCTCCACCCGGTTTACCGACGGCGGGGAGTTCGGCCTGGGGGCGGAGATCGGCATCTCCACCCAGAAGATGCACGCCCGGGGCCCCATGGGTCTGGAGGAGCTGACCAGCTGCAAGTATGTGATCTACGGCGAGGGCCAGGTGCGGTGAGGAGGGCGGCATGGACAATCACGTGACCTTTGGCTTCATCGGCACCGGGAACATGGGCGGAGCCCTGGCCCGGGCGGCCCGAAAGGTTCTCTCAGGGAATCAGATCCTCCTTTCTAACCGGACCGCCGCCAAGGCGGAGGCCCTGGCGGCGGAGCTCCAGTGCCGGGCCGTGGACAACGAGACGGCGGCAAAAGAGGCGGACTACCTCTTCCTGGGAGTGAAGCCCCAGATGATGGCGGAGATGCTCTCCTCCATCGCCCCGGCGCTCTCATCCCGGCGGGACCGCTTCGTGCTGGTGACCATGGCGGCGGGGCTGACCATCGCCCGGATCCGGGAGCTGGCCGGCGGGGACTACCCCGTGATCCGGATCATGCCCAACACCCCCGCCGCCGTCGGGGAGGGCATGGTGCTCTACGCCCCCGGCGCGGACGTTACGGAGGCGGAGGTCCAGACGTTTCTGGACGCCATGGCCGGGGCGGGGCGGTTCTCCCCCCTGCCGGAGCATCTGATGGACGCGGGCAGCGCCGTGGCGGGCTGCGGCCCGGCCTTCGTGGATCTCTTCATCGAGGCCTTGGCGGACGGCGGCGTGGCCTGCGGCCTGCCCCGGGCCCAGGCTCTGGAGTTCGCCGCCCAGATGGTGGCGGGCTCCGCCCGGCTGGTGCTGGAGAGCGGGCAGCACCCCGGCGCCCTGAAGGACGCGGTGTGCTCCCCCGGCGGCTCCACCATCGCCGGGGTGGCCGAGCTGGAGAACCGGGGCTTCCGGGCCGCCGCCATCCAGGCCGTGCT
>DXIW01000069.1 GCA_019112625.1 Candidatus Acutalibacter stercorigallinarum
AGGCGGACGGTCCAAAAAACCGGCCGCCTTCTTTCAGGCATTGCTTGTGGGCAGGGAAATGGAAACCTCCAGTCCGTGGGATGCCCCCTTCCGAAATTGCACCGTCCCGCCGTGGGCCTCGGCGATCTGCCGCACCAGCTTGAGGCCCGTGCCGTGGGCGGCGCCGCCGTCGGCCTCCAGCTGGCGGGTGGGATCGGCCACCGACGGAATGCCCGCCGCCGCGCCGCCCGCCACAAAGAGAACCACCGATTTCCCCTCGGCCCTGGTCCCCAGGCGGATGGAGCCGCCCGGGGGGTTGTGCCGCACGCAGTTGGCGAGCAGGTTGTTCACCGCCCGGCGGAGCAGGAAGGGGTCTGCCTCGATTTGGGGCAGGGGTTCCGACGGCAGATCCATCTCGAAGGTAAAGCTCTCTCCCATGCCGCCGTTGAGGAAGTCGGCGGCGGTCTGGCGGAGGAACGCTTCCACCTGGAGGGACTCCTTCCGCAGGGCCTGCATGGCACAGTCCAGCCGCATGGTGAGATTCAGGTCGTTCACCAGGTCCCGGATCTCCTGGCTCTGGAGGCGGATGATCCCCGCCTGCTTCCGGCGCTCCGGCGGCAGATCCTCCGCCCCCTCCAGCTGGGCGGCGTAGCCCATGACCATGGAGAGCGGGGTGCGGATGTCGTGGGACACCCCGTTGATCCAGTCGGACCGGGCGGCGTCCCGCACCCGCTGGGCCTGCCGGAACCACCGGCGCACCGCGAAGTAGGCCAGAAGCAGCACGCACCCCAGGGCCAGCAGAAAGATGCCGCCGATCCACAGGGGCGCGTCGTGGAGCAGACGGGACTGCATGGAGATGTCATGCTTCCACACGCTCCCCTTGGGGGAGCCAACCACCAGCAGGCCGTCGTCCCGGATGCGGCACTGCACCGGATAGTCGCCCAGATACCACCGGGTGAAGGAGGCCACGTCCGTGAGGGCATACTGCTCCGGCACGTCGGAGGGCTTGCGGAGGGACCAGACCACCTGCCCGTCCTCGCCGATCAGGATGGCCCAGCGGTCATCCCCCAGCAGCGCATCACCAGAAAAGTCATACTCCGTCCCATCATAGGTCAGGGCGTCGGAGACACGGGTGACAGAGACGCTCCAGCTCCGGCCGCCGTCGGAGTAGTAGAAGGCGAGGGCCAGGATGCCCGCTATGGTGATAACGGCGATGAGCGCCGCCGAGGCGGTCACCAGCATGGCCCCCTTGAAAATGCTTCGCAAACTCATTTCGTCCCCTCCCGGCTCAGGCGATAGCCCAGCCCCCGCACCGTCAGCAGATACTTCGGGCGGGAGGGGTCCGCCTCGATCTTCTCCCGTAGGCGGCGGATGTGGACCATAAGGGTGTTCTCATAGCCCACCAGTGGCCCGTCCCACAATGCGGCGCACAGGGTGTCGATGGTGACGATATTGCCCCGGGCGTCCCACAGTTTGCGGAGCAGGGCAAACTCCTTGGCGGTGAGGGCGGTCTCCGCCCCGTTTCGGCGGACTGCGCACTTGCCCCAGTCGATCTCCGCGTCCCCCAGCCGGGCGGTCTGGGCCTCCTCCCGGTACACCCGCCGGAGCACCGCGTGCAGGCGGAGCAGCAGCTCCTGAGGGAGAAAAGGCTTGGTGATGTAGTCGTCCGCACCCAGGCCCAAGCCCTGCAGCCGGTCGGCGTCCTCGTCCCGGGCGGAGAGGAACAGTACCGGCACGTCCCGGTTTTCCCGGAGTTTCCCTAACAGGGAGAAGCCGTCCCCGTCCGGCAGGTTCACGTCCAGCAGCACCGCGTCCGGCGCCGCGGCCCGGAACTGTTCCAGCGTCTGGGCGCAGGTGAGGGCGGAGGTTGTCTCATAGCCGGCCTGGGTTAGGATCTCCTTCACCATGTTCTGCAGGGCGGCCTCGTCGTCCACGATCAAAATGCGATAGGCCATACTGCGGCCTCCTTTATCATTTTCCCTTTCATTATACCAAATCCTGTCCATCCGTCCAGACCCGGCCGAAGAAGTAAGGTAAACGTAAGGTGGGCTTCATCGGGGCGTAAGGCAGGGGTGCTATCCTTGGGGACATAAGGAGGTCTTGCCATGAACATCATTGAGACACACGACCTGTGCAAGCAGTATGGAAACGCCCTGCGGGTGGCCCACCTGGACCTGAATGTGCCCGAGGGCAGCGTCTACGGCTTTCTCGGCCCCAACGGGGCGGGGAAGTCCACCACCCTGAAAATGATTCTGGGCCTGGTGCGCCCCACGGCGGGGGACATCCGGGTGCTGGGGAAGAAGATGGACGGCGGGAGCCGCCTGGCCGTGCTCCGGCAGGTGGGGAGCCTCATCGAGAGCCCCAGCTACTACGGCCACCTTACCGGGGAGGAGAATCTGCGCATCGTCCAGACCCTCCGGGGGGTGCCGGAGAAAAATATCCGGGAGGTGCTGCAGATCGTCCGGCTGGATGGTCAGCGAGGCAAGAGGGTGGCCCACTACTCCCTGGGCATGAAACAGCGGCTGGGCCTGGCGGCGGCCCTGCTGGGCTATCCCAAGCTGCTGATCCTGGACGAGCCCACCAACGGCCTGGACCCGGCGGGCATCCAGGAGATGCGGGAGCTGATCTGCTCCCTGCCCGAGCGGTTCGGCATGACGGTGGTGGTATCCAGCCACCTGCTCAGTGAGATCGACCAGATGGCGGACCATGTGGCCATCATCCGGGAGGGGGAGCTGGTGTTCCAGGACACCCTGGAGGCCCTCCACGGCCGCAGCCGCCACCACCTGGCCCTGCGCACCACCAACAACGCCGTGGCCCGGGCCATCCTCCAGGAGAAGTCCGTGCCCTGCCAGGAGGAAGGGGGATACCTCATCCTCCCCATCCTCTCTGACGAGATCGCCGCCCAGCTCACCCGCCTGCTGGGGGCGCGCAATCTGGGCGTCATCCGCTTAGAGGAGCGGCAGAAGAGTTTGGAGGACATTTTCCTGGAGCTGACGGGAAAGGCGGCGAGCCTGTGAAACTGCTGAAGCTGGAGTTTTTCAAGTGCCGCCGGCGGAAGATCCTGCTGGTGTGCGCCGCTGTATTGGCGGCGGAGCTGCTGTGGATCGTCTCCACCTTCCTCCGCCAGGACGCCGAGGATCTCCGCCAGGGCTGGATGCTGTTGCTTTACAATCTGGCTATGGTGGACGCCATCATCATGCCCATCAGCGTGGCCACCATTGCCAGCCGAAACTGCGAGCTGGAGCACAAGGGGACCACCCTGAAACTGCTGGAGACTATGGCGGCGCCGGGAGCTCTCTATGCTGCCAAGCTGGCCTGGGGCGCCCTGGTGCTGGCGGCCCTGCTCATGGTCCGGTGGGCGCTCTTCATGGGGGTGGGCATCCTGTGGCAGTTCCCGGGGGAGGTCCCTTGGGGGAGGTTCGGGATCTTCACCCTGATCTCCTGGGCGGTGTCTATGATGGTCTACGCCCTGCAGCAGGGCTTGTCCCTGCGCTTTGCCAATCAGGCGGTGGCCCTGGTGTGTGGGATCTCCGGGAGCTTTCTCGGGATCTTGTCCCTGCTGTTCCCGCCGGCCCTGACCCGGTGCGTCCCCTGGGGCTACTATGGCCTTTTGTCCCTGGTGGGGATGAACTGGGACCCGGACACCCGGTTCACCTGGTTCTACTGGGAGTGGCCGGTGCCCACCGACCTGGTGTTGCTGTGCCTGTGGGCGGCGCTGTTCCTGGTGGTGGGCAGGGCGCTGTTCGTGCGGAAGGAGGTGTGAGGGATGCTGCTGCGTTGTCTGAGGGCGGAGCTCATCAAGTTCCGCCGGTCGCCGGTGTGGCTGGCCTTTGTGGTGCTGCCCATTTTCCCGGCCATCCTGGGCACCATGAACTACCTGGGGAACCTGGGGCTGCTGCAAAGCGAGTGGTACAGCCTGTGGAGCCAGCACACCCTGTTCTCCTCCATGTTTTTCCTGCCGGCCCTCTTGGGGGTGTTCTGCGCTTGGCAGTGGCGGCTGGAGCACACGGACCACAACTGGAACAGCTTTCTCACCGCGCCGGTGCCGGTGAAGGACCTGTGCCTTGCCAAGCTGATTTGGGCGGCAGTCATGTCCCTGCTCTCCCAGGCCTGGATCGGGGCGCTGTTCATTATCAGCGGGAAGCTGGTGGGCCTCGCAGGCCCCATCCCGCCGGAGCTGCCCGGATGGCTGGCGTGCGGAGCCGTGGGCGGCGTGTCGGTGTGCGCGGTGCAGCTCTACTTCAGCCTGATCATCCGGGCCTTTGCCCCAACCGTGGCCTTCGGCCTGATTGGCGGCATCGCGGGGCTGATGGTCACGGCGCAGGGCTTCGGATATGCCTTCCCGTACTCCCTTCTCTGCATCGGGATGCGGGCCAACAACCCAAATATGGAGCTGGACTTCACGCCCTTCCTGCTCTCCGCTTTTGTCTACACGGCGGTGTTCACCCTCCTGGCCGTCCACCATCTCCGGCGGCACGATGTGGCGGCGGAGTAAATAGGCGGCAGGGAGAACGGCAAACAAAGGGCGGGCGGCCCTTCGCAAGCCGCCCGCCCTTTTCAGACATTCCTTGTGGGGATAGAAATGCAAATCTCCAGTCCATG
>DXIW01000008.1 GCA_019112625.1 Candidatus Acutalibacter stercorigallinarum
GTGTCATAGAAACCAATGACACTTTGATAGGCAAAATTCCCCGCAGGTGAAAGGAGGCGACCCCATGAGGCGATACCACCGGCTGGCCCTGGCAGCCTGCCTGGCAGCGGCCTGCCTCCTGTTCCTCCCCGCCCCCGCCGCCCGCGCCCAAGGGGTGGAGGAGGCAGAGCTCTATGAAAAAAGCGGTGTCATAGAAACCAATGACACTTTGATAGGCAAAATTCCCCGCAGGTGAAAGGAGGCGACCCCATGAGGCGATACCACCGGCTGGCTCTGGCGGCCTGCCTGGCTATGGCCTGCCTCCTGTTCCTCCCTACCCCCGCCGCCCGCGCCCAGGAGGTGGAGGAGGCAGAGCTCTATGAAAAAAGCGGCGCGTCGGGGCTGTACGACAGCCTGGACGGGGAGACCCGGGACTTATTGTCCCAAGCAGGGGTGGAAGAGGGCCAAATCGGGTCAGATCTGGGCTTAAACGGGCTGTTTGGGGCACTTTCCCGGCTGATCCGGGACGAAATCGCCGCCCCGTTGAAGGCCGCGGCCTCCCTCCTGGCGGTAATCTTGCTGTGCCGCCTTGCCGCCTGCCTGGAGGAGGCCCGCCTGGGAAAAGCCGCGGCCCTGGTGGGGGCCCTGGCCTGCGCGGGTATCGTGGCGGCCCCCCTGGCGGAGCTCATCGCCGGGGTGCAGACCGCCGCCCAGGCGGCCTCGGCCTTCCTGGTGGCCAGCGTGCCGGTGTACGCCGGGCTGCTGGCGGCCTCGGGCAGCGCCGTCACCGGCAGCTCCTACAGCCTGTTGACTCTGGCCGCCGGGAACGCCATCCCCCTGCTGGTGTCGGGGCTGGTGCTGCCCCTCCTGTCCCTGTTTCTGGCCCTGGCCCTGGTGTCGGCGGTGTCCGGCGCCGGCCTGGACCGCCTGGCCAAGAGCCTGTACGGCTTCGCCAAATGGGCACTGGTGCTGGCGGTGACGGTGTTCTCCGGCTTTCTCTCCATCCAGACGGCGCTAAACGCCCAGGTGGACGCCGCCACCAGCAAGGCGGCCAAGCTGGCGGTCTCCTCGGCCATCCCCATTGTGGGCAGCGCTTTCGGCGACGCCATTGCCGCCATCCAGAACAGCGTCCACGCGGTGAAATCCGGGGTGGGTGCCTTTGGGATTCTGGCCGCCCTGTGCATCTTTGCCCCGGCGGCCATCCGGACCGCCCTGTGGGTGGGGGTGTGCACCGCGGGCCAGATCGCCGGGGAGCTGTTCCAGGCGCCGAAGCTGGGGGCTTTTTTAGGCTCCTGCGCCGAGGTGGCCCGGATGCTCCTGGCAGTGCTGGCCAGTATCTGCACGGTGTCGGTGGTCAGCGCGGCGGTGGTGCTGTTCGCCAGGGGGAGCGCATGAGCGGGGTCCTGGCCACGGTGGGGGCATTGTGCGTCCTGCTGGTGGCGGTGGAGGCGGCAGCCAGCCTGTGCGGGGACAGCCCTATGGTGGGCTTTGTCCGGGGGCTGGTGGTGACGGCGGCCCTGTTGTCCGGGCTCCTGACCCTGGTGTCCGCCGGCTGGGGGCTGGAGCTCTCCCTGGCCCCGGCCCAGGACGCCGGGGAGGAGCTGGTGAGCTATGTGGAGGACCGGGCCCTCCAGGCGGCCCAGGAGGAGCTTACGTCCTATCTGAAGCGGCTGCTGGCCGCGGCGGGGCTGGAGGCGGAAAAAATCCAGGCCGCCACAGATATTGGGGAGGATGGCAGCATAGTATGTACCGGGGTAAGCGCCTGGTTCCGGTACCCCAGCGACGGGGAGCGGGCCTGGGCGCTGCTGCGGGGGGTGCTGGGCGAGGAGATCAGGATCGAGGTGATGACGGATGGAGCTTAAAAGCCTGGGGGAGGCCCTGGGAAAGCTCGCGGGCAGGGAGCGGCTGATAAAGCTGGTGTGCCTGCTGGGGGTGTGCGGCATCGCTCTGCTGTTCCTCTCCAGCTGGCTGGAGGGCCGGGAGGAGCCGTCCCAGCCCCAGCAGGAGACGGAGTGGGACGGGGAGACCTCCCGCCGCCAGCTGGAGGAGGACCTGGCCCGGGTGGTCCGGGCCATCACCGGCGAAGAGGACCCCGAGGTGCTGGTGACCCTGGAGGACACCGGGGAGAACGTCTACGCCGCCGACCAGGCCTGGAACGCCCAGGAGGGCGGCGCCCAGAACAGCCGGGAGGAGGAGAGCACCTACATCCTCCTGAAGGACCGGGACGGCGGCCAGAGCGCCCTGCCTGTCACCCAGCGGCAGCCCGAAGTCCGCGGGGTGGTCATTGTGAGCAGCCGCGCCGGGGACCCGACAGTCCGGGAACAACTGACCCAGGCGGCGGTGACGGCGTTGGACATCTCCTCCGCCAGGGTGCTGGTCACCGGCGGCGGGTAGGCGGGATTCCCCGTAAAAAATCAAACATATAGCGTGGAGGTATGGACAATGAAAGTTGGAAAGAAGCAGCTGGTCCTGGCATCCCTGGTGCTGGCCCTGGGGGCGGCGGTATATCTCAACTGGCAGTTTGCCGGCACGGGCCAACTGCCGGTGGAAGAGGAGGGCCAGGCCCAGAGCCAGCTGGGGGCCGCCCAGCTGGTGAACAACGCCTATGTGGAGACCGTCAACGACAGCCTGGAGAGCAGCGCCTCCAGCCAGGGGGACAGCGCCGCCGACGCCTTCTCCGAGGCGCGGCTGAACCGGCAGAACTCCCGGGACGAGGCGATGGAGCTGCTGGACGGGGTGCTGGAGGACGTGGAGGCGGACAGCGAGGCCAAGCAGGCCGCGGTGGAGGAGGCCTCGGCCCTGGCCCAGAACATCCTGCAGGAGACCAACGTGGAGAACCTTTTGAAGGCCAAGGGCTTTGAGGAGAGCGTGGCCTACATCACCCCGGAGGAGTGCAGCGTGGTGGTGGCCGGGGACCTGGGGGAGGCCGATATGCTCATCGTCCAGGAGATTGTGGTGGAGCAGACGGGGCTGACCGCCGACAAAATCAAAATCATTGGAACAAAGTAGTTGTTTCTGGAAGATCTTGTGGTATAATAGCTTCATAGCGCAGACGCGATAGCACAGGGACGCTGGCGGCGGCTGCGGCGGAGCTTGAAAAGTGCAGGGACCCAGGGACACGTGCAGGCTCGCCGCAGGATGCGGCGGGCCTTTTTGTTTGGGCCGTGCCGCGCCGGGCGGCGGAGAGAAAGGGGAATGCGGGAGATATGACGAGACGGGAAGCCAGAGAACAGGCCTTCTGCCTGGTGTTTGAGCAGGCGGTGGGCGGGGAAGCCATCCAGGACATCCTCCACGACGCGGCGGAGGCCAGGGATTTCGTACCCAACTCCTATGCCGAGGCGGCGGCCTTTGGGGTGGAGGAGCACCGGGAGGAGATCGACCAGGTGATCCAGGGGAATATCCGGGGCTGGAGCTTTACCCGGCTGTCGAAAGTGACCTTGGCCCTGCTGCGGCTGGCGGTGTACGAGATGCTCTTCGACGAGAGCATCCCCGCCAGCGTGTCCATCAACGAGGCGGTGGAGCTGGCCAAAACATACGGCGGCAAGGACGACGCCCCCTACATCAACGGGGTGCTGGCCTCGGTGGCCAAGGCCCACTGTCCCAACGAGCCCGGCCATGAATAAACACAGCGTCGGCATCGACACCAGCAACTACACCACCTCCGCCGCCCGGTACGACGGGGAGCGGGTGCTGGAGAACCGGAAGCTCTTGCTGCCGGTAAAGCCCGGGGAAAAGGGCCTGCGGCAGAGTGACGCGGTGTTCCACCACGTAAAGCAGCTGCCCCGGGTGCTGGAGCCCATTTTGGAGATGGGCCCGGCGGGGGTGGTGGGGGTGTCCATCACCCCCCGCAGCGAGATGGGCTCTTACATGCCCTGCTTTCTGGTGGGCAAGGGCTTTGCCTGCACCCTGGGGGCGGCCTGGGGGGTGGGGGTGAAGTTTTTCTCCCACCAGCAGGGACACATCGCCGCGGCGCTGTACTCCGCGGGAAAGCTGGAGCTGCTGGACCGGAAGTTTCTGGCCTTCCATGTCTCCGGGGGCACCACCGAGGCGCTGCTGGTACAGCCGGATTCCCAGGGCATGCCCGAGGTGGAGCTGGCAGCCCAGTCCCTGGACCTGAAGGCCGGCCAGGCGGTGGACCGGGTGGGGGTCATGCTGGGCATGGGGTTCCCCTGCGGGCCGGAGCTGGAGCGGGCCGCCCTGGCCTGGGACGGGCCAGTAAAGGCCAGGGCCTACATGAAGGGCAGGGACTGCTCCCTCTCCGGGGTGGAGAACCAGTGCCGGAAGCTCTGGGAGGAAGGCCATCCCCGGGAGGAGGTGGCCCGGACCTGCCTGGAGATGGTCCTGGCCGCCCTGGACGCCATGTGCGCGGGGCTTTTGGAGGACTTTGGCCCCCTGCCGGTGGTGTTTTCCGGCGGGGTGTGTTCCAACTCCATTTTGCGGGAACGCCTGACGGAAAAGTACGGCGGGGCCTTTGCCGCCCCGGAGTTTTCCGCGGATAACGGGGCCGGGGCTGCCATCCTGGCCTGGAGAAGGAGGTTTTTGCCGTGAGTGCTGGAGTGCTCACCGTCTCCCAGGTGAATTTCTTTGTCAAGTCCCTTATCGAGGGGGACGGCAGGCTCAGTGACATCCTCATCTCCGGGGAGATCTCCAACTTTACCGACCACTACCGGTCGGGGCACCTGTACTTTTCCCTGAAGGACGAGAAGTCTGTCCTGAAGGCGGTGATGTTCGCCAGCGCTGCCCGGCGGCTGCGGTTCCGCCCGGCGGACGGGATGAAGGTCATCATCCGGGGGCGGGTGTCGGTCTACGAGCCCACGGGGCAGTACCAGCTCTACGCCGAGGACATGCAGCCCGACGGCATGGGCGCTTTGAGCCTGGCCTACGAGCAGCTGAAGGAGCGCCTAGCCGCGGAGGGGCTCTTCGACCGGGAGCGGAAGCGGCCCCTGCCCCCTTACCCGGAGCGCATCGGGGTCATCACCTCCCCCACAGGGGCGGCGGTGCGGGACATTTTGCAGATCACCGGTCGGCGGTGGCCTGTGGCCCGGATCGTCCTGTGCCCGGTGCTGGTCCAGGGGGAGGGGGCGCCCCGGCAGCTCATCGCCGCGGTGAAGGCCTTAAACCGTGCCCGGGCCTGCGATGTGATCATCCTGGGCCGGGGGGGAGGCTCCATGGAGGACCTGTGGGCCTTCAACGACGAGGGCCTGGCCCGGGCGGTGGCGGCCTCCGCCATCCCCGTGGTGTCCGCCGTGGGCCATGAGACGGACTTTACCATCTGTGATTTCGCCGCGGACCTGCGGGCCCCCACCCCCAGCGCCGCCGCGGAGCTCTGCACCCCGGAGATCGGGGAGGAGAAGAGCCGGGCGGCAGCCTTCCACCGGTATTTCTGGGAGGGCTCCCGCAAGACTGTGGAATACCTGCGCCAGAGCCTGGACCTGCTGGTGCAGGACTCCCCCCTGGGGGAGCCGGGGGGCTACCTGCGGGCCTACCGGGAGCGCCTGGACGGCCTGGACCGGCGGCTGGCCCAACGGGGCCGGGGCCGGCTGGAGGAGGGGAGAGGGAAGCTCTCCCTGCTGGCCGGGAAGCTGGACGCCCTGAGCCCCCTGAAGGTGCTGGCCCGGGGCTATGCCGTGGTGTACGACGGCAGGGGCGGCATCGTCCGGGACGCGGGCCGGCTGGCCCCGGGGGAAGTGGTCACCATCCGGGCGGCAGAGGGCGAAGCCCGGGCAAAAGTCGTGGAAAGGAGTGAGCGAAGTGGCGGCAAAACCCAAACTGAAATTTGAGGAGGCCATGGCCCGGCTCCAGGAGATTGTGGAGAAGCTGGAGAGCGGGGAGGAGTCTTTGGAGGACTCCATGAAGCTCTTTGAGGAGGGGGCCAAGCTCTCGGCCCTGTGCTACGAGACCTTGGACAAGGCCGAGCAGAAGATCACCGAACTGACGCCCCTGGCGGCGGACGAGGAATGCCATGAAGAAACTTGAACAGGCGGAAGCCTACCGGAAGAAGATTGAGGCGGCCCTGGAGGCCGCGCTGCCCGCCCCCGTCCCCGGGGACCGGGCGGGGAAAGTGACAGAGGCCATGCGGTACAGCCTGCTGGCGGGGGGCAAGCGGGTGCGGCCGGTGCTCACCCTGGCGTTCTGCGCCCTGTGCGGCGGGGACCCGGACCGGGCCCTGCCCTTTGCCTGCGCCATCGAGATGGTGCACACCTATTCCCTCATCCACGATGACATGCCCTGCATGGACGACGACGACCTGCGCCGGGGCCGGCCCACCAACCACAAGGTCTTCGGGGAGGACATGGCCCTGCTGGCCGGGGACGGCCTTTTGACCCTGGCCTTCGAGACGGCCCTGTCCTTTGACGGCAGGCCGGAGGACACGGTAAAGGCCCTGCGGCTTTTGGCGGAGTACGCCGGGGCCAGGGGCATGGTAGGGGGCCAGTGCATCGACCTGAGCTCTAACGGCCGGGAGGTGGACCTGGACACCCTGCGGGAGATGGACCAGGGCAAGACCGTGGCCCTCATCGCCGCGGCCTGCGCCATGGGCTGTGTGGCCGCCGGGGCCGGGGAGAAGGAGCTGGCCGCCGCCAAGCGCTTTGCCCAGGGGCTGGGCATGGCCTTCCAGCTGCGGGACGACGTGCTGGACGTGCTGGGTGACGCCCAGAAGCTGGGGAAAAACACGGGGATGGATTCCGCCCATGAAAAGCGCAACTATGTGACGCTGCTGGGGGTGGAGGAGGCCCAGCGCCTGGTGGGCGAGTACACCAAAGAGGCGCTGGAGGCCCTGCGGGAATTCCCCGGGGACGCCGGTTTCCTGCGGGAGTACGCCATCGCCCTGGTGGAGCGGGAGACGTGACCCGCCTGCTGCAGTACCCTGTCCCAGCGGAGTGGGACGGGGCCCTGGTAAAAGATTTTGTGCGGCGGGGCCTGGGATTTTCCGCCCGGGTGCTCACCCAGCAGAAGTTTTTGGAGGGGGGCCTCGCCCGCAACGGGGAGCCCTGCCGGGCCGTGGACCGGCTGGCGGCGGGGGACAGGCTCGCCCTGGCCTTCCCCGATGAACCGGTGGATTACCCGCCGGCGGCGGGGGAGCTGGCGGTGGTGTACGAGGACGGGGACTACCTGATCATAAATAAGCCCCCAGCCATGCCGGTACACCCCTCCCCGGGGCACGACACCGACAGCCTGCTGAACCGGGTGGCCTACTATTATGAAAAGACGGGCCAGGCCCACCGGGTGCGGCCCCTCTACCGCCTGGATAAGGACACTACCGGTCTGGAAGTGCTGGCCAAGCACCGGGCCGCGGCCTCCTGCTCCCGGGCGGAGAAGCGCTACTATGCCGTGTGCCAGGGGGAGCTTTCCGGCTGCGGCACCATCGACGCGCCCATCGGCCTGGGGGAGGGGAGCAGGATCGTGCGGGAATGCGGCCGGGGACAGCCTGCTGTGACCCACTGGAAAGCCCTGGCCGCTGGGCAGGGCCACACCCTGCTGTCCCTGGAGCTGGAGACCGGCCGCACCCATCAGATCCGCTGCCATTTGGCGGGGACCGGCCATCCCCTGGCCGGGGACGACCTGTACGGGGGCAGCCTGGCGCTGCTGCCCCGGCAGGCCCTGCACTGCGGCAGGGTGCTGCTCTGCTGCCCTGCCCTCGGTATGGAGAGAGAGTTCCAGGCCGACCTGCCCCAGGACCTGCGCCGAGCCTTCCCCTGGCTGCCGGACTGGGAGGACATCACAAAGGAGGAGAAGTTATGCCCGCCTGCCTGACCCACACCTATTTTGCCAAAGCCGTGGCCCAGTCCCTGGGGGAGACCGGGCTGGAGAACACGCCGGAGTACATCTGGGGCGCCCAGGGGCCGGACTTTTTGTTCTGCCACCGGTATTTCCCCTGGATGAAGGGCCGCAGCCTGAAGGAGTACGGCAGTCGCCTGCACAGCGAGGTAAAGCCCTCGGTGACGTTTTCCGCCATGCGGGAGTTCTTGTCCCGCCACCGGGACCCGGGCTACCGGGCCTATGTGACGGGCTTTGTGTGCCACTACGCCCTGGACTCCACCGCCCACCCCTATGTGAACGCCCTGGCAACAGAGCTGGCCGCCCAGCGGCCCTGGGAGACCGTGAGCACCATGCACGGGGAGGTAGAGGCCTCTTTGGACGCCATCATCCTCCGGCGGGAGACGGGGATGCTGCCCTCCCAGGTGAACGTGAAGCAGATGTTCCCCAAAAACGAGAGCGCCCAGCGGCGCATCGCAAAGCTGTACCAGGCGGTGCTCCTCTCCGCCTGCGGGGAGGACGTGCCCGAAGGGGAGCTGCTGCGGGCCACCAACGACGCCCACTTTGTGTTCAGCCTGCTCAACGACCGGACGGGCCTGAAGCGCCAGCTGTTCCAGCGGGTGGAGAAGGGAAAGCCCAGCCTGGTGACCTCCCACATCGTGCCCATCACCGAGGAGGACGGGGTGGACTTTGCCAACATCCAGCACAGCCCCTGGGGGGACCCGCCCTCGAAGCAGAGCTTTTTCGACCTGTTCGACCAGGCGGCGGAGCTGGCGAAACAGCTCATCACCCGGTTTGACACCTGCGACTTCGCCGCCCTCACCGGGGAGCGGCCCTTCGGCTGAAAAAACGCAAAGAAAAAAGAGCTGCCCGAAAGGACAGCTCCTTATTTCTCACTCACAGCGCAAGGGGCGAAATCACACCGCGCGGGTGACCTTGCCGGAACGCAAGCAACGGGTGCAGGCGTACACACGCTTGGGCGTGCCGTTGACGATCGCCTTGACACGCTTGATGTTGGGTTTCCAGGTCCGGTTGGAACGTCTGTGGGAATGGGACACCTTGATGCCGAAGGTAACACCCTTTCCGCAGAAATCACATTTTGCCATATCTGCACCTCCTTAATAAGAGCTGGGCTCGAATTTACAGCAAACAGAATTATAGCAGATGTCCGGCCCAAATGCAAGTTTTTTTTCAAAGGAATTGCCATTTTTTCGAAAATGGGGTATAATCCTAACCGTATAAGGAGGTACGCCATGTTATTTGACGTTATCCGGCAGCTGTCCGCCGGTTATCAAGTAGACCTATGGCAGGTGCTGGCCCAGGTGCTCTCGGTGGTGTTCGTCATCCTGTGCATCCTGCCCCTGCACGAGTTCGCCCACGGCTGGGTGGCCTATAAGCTGGGGGACCCCACCGCCAAGCTGGCGGGCCGCCTGACCCTGAATCCCCTGGCCAGCGTGGACCCCATGGGGGCCGCGGCCATCCTGCTGTTTGGCTTTGGCTGGGCCAAGCCCGTGCCTGTGGACAGCCGCTATTTTAAGAAGCCCAAACAGGGCATGGCCCTGGTGGCCCTGGCCGGGCCCGGCGCCAACCTGCTGGCCGCCTTGCTGGGGGCGCTGGTCATGGCGGTGATGCAGGCCTTCGTGCCGGTCAACGGGGTGACCCAGTTCCTCTACAGCGTGTTCTATTATTATGTTCTGGTGAATATCTCCCTGGCGGTGTTCAATCTGCTGCCCATCCCGCCCCTGGACGGCTCCCGGATTGTGGGGGCGTTCCTCAGCGACAGGATGCTGTACAGCTACTACCGCTACCAGAACATCTTCTCCATGGCGGTGTTCGTGTTGGTGCTCTCCGGGGCCATGTCCGGCCCCCTGTACCGGGCCCAGAGCTTTTTGGCCAATGTGATCTTCACCATCGCCGCCGCGCCGTTCCGGCTGTTTGGGGTGCTGTGACCTATGGAGAAGCTGCAATACCGGCTGGAGGCCTTCCAGGGGCCCTTGGACCTGCTGCTGGCCCTCATCGCCAAGAATAAGATCGAGATCACCGACATCCCCATCGCGGAGCTGCTGGACCAGTACATGGAGCAGATCGACCTGATGCGGGAGGAAAATTTGGATATAGCCAGCGAGTTCTTGGAGATGGCCGCCCGGCTGGTGCAGATCAAGACGGCGTTTTTGCTGCCCAAGCACCAGGAGGACGAGGACCCCCGGCTGGAGCTCACCGGCCAGCTGCTGGAGTACCAGCAGTGCAAGGCCGCCGCCGCGGCCCTGCAGGAGCGGGCCAACTTCGACGCCCTGACCCGTGGCCCGGAGGACCTGCCCGTGGACCACACCTACCGCCGGGAGCACCAGCCCCGGGAGCTGCTGCAGGCGCTGGTCTCCGCCTGGGGGAAGGGCAAGAGCCTGCTGCCCCCCAAGGCTGAGAGCTTCTCCGCCCTGGTGAGCCGGAAGATCGTGTCCGTGGCCTCCCAGGTGGTGTTCGTGCTGCGGCAGCTGTGGAAAGGGAAGCGGGTCTCCTATGAGGCATTGTTTGCCGGGAAGCACGACCGCTCGGAGCGGGTGGCGGCGTTTCTGGCGGTGCTGGAGCTGGTGAAGAGCCGGCGCATCCGGGTGGAGGGCGACCCGGGCCGGGAAGAAGTGAGATTGCTGGAAAGGGGGGACCGCCCGTGGACCGGGAAGAGCTGAAAGGAAAGATGGAGGCCATCCTCTTTGCCGGAGGGGACGCCGTGGCCCTGGAGCGCATCGCCCAGGTGCTGGGTACCCGGGTCTATGTGATCGAGGAGCTGGCGGCAGAGCTCCAGGAGAAGTACAACACCCCCCAAAGCGGTATCCACCTGCTGCTGCTGGAGAACAGCGCCCAGTTCTGCACCAACCCGGCGTTCATCCAGCCGGTGCGGGACGCCCTGGAATTGAAGCGCAACACGCCCCTGTCCCAGGCGGCCATGGAGGTGCTGGCGGTGGTGGCTTACAACCAGCCGGTGACCAAGGCCTTTGTGGAACAGGTGCGGGGGGTGGACTGTTCCGGGGTCATCGGCAGCCTGGTGCAGAAAGGCTTGTTGGAGGAGCGGGGCCGCATGGAGCTCCCTGGCAGGCCGCTGCTGTACGGCACCACCGAGAATTTTCTGCGGTGCTTCGGGCTGTCCTCCATCGGCGAGCTGCCGCCCCCGCCCCGGGGGGAGGAGGGCACGCCCCCCGAGGAACCGGACGGGCCCCAGCAGATCACCCTGTGAGAGAGGCTGTGTGACATGATCGTTCTCCTTGTGATAGCCGGGGTGCTGCTGCTCCTGCTTTTGCTCCTCCTCCTTCCCCTGGGGCTGGAGGCGGAGTACCGGCAGGGCTTTACCCTGCGGCTGCGATACCTATGGTTCACCATCCCCCTGCTGCCCGGGGAGGAAGAGGAGGTCCCGGCAGGGTCCCCCGCCCCGGAAGAAGGGGAGGGCCCCGGCGGCCTGGGGGCGTTGAAACGGGGCTGGAACAAGCTGCGGGCCATCCTCCGCCGGGAGGGGCTGGAGGGCTTTCTCCAATCGCTGCTGGACTTTACCCAGGCGGTGAAGGACTCCTCCCAGCGGCTGCTGCGGCACGTGAAGCTGAAGCGGTTCGACCTCTACCTGTGTGTGGCCGGGGAAGAGGACGCGGCCCAGGGGGCCGTCCTCTACGGGAAGGTGTCTGCCGGGGTGTACGCTGCCTGCGGGGCGCTGTTCGGCCTGCTGCCCTGCAGGAAGAAGGGGGTCGCCGTGGATTTGGACTACGGCGCCAGAGAACACCGGATCGACTTTTCCGGGAAGCTCACAGCGGCTCCCCTGTTCTTGCTCCGGGAGGCCGTGGTATTATTGTGGAAGGGACTGCCGCTTTTCAAAAAGCTCCAGGCGAGGGGCGGCAGTGGACATACAAGCGAGACCGAAAAACGAGAAAGGGAGGACTTCCCCCATGAGTGAAAATCAGGTAAACAACCTTTTGGGCGTGAGCATGGAGAAGATCAAGGAGATGGTGGACGTGAACACCGTCATTGGCGACCCCATCGCCACCCCGGACGGCACCACGGTGATCCCCATTTCCCGGGTGAGCTACGGCTTTGCCTCCGGCGGCACGGACATCCCCTCCAAGGCCCAGCCGGCCGCCGGGCTTTTTGCCGGGGGCAGCGGCGCGGGGATCACCATCAGCCCCATCGGCTTTTTGACCATCCGGAACGGCAGCGTGCGCATGCTGCAGATCGAGCCCTATGTCAGCCCCATGGACCGGGCCCTGGAAAAGCTGCCGGAGCTGGTGGACAAGCTGGGCGCCCTGTTCCAGAAGGAGGAAAAGCCCGCCCCTGCCCCGGAGGAGGACGTCCCCGGGCCGGAGGCTCCCCAGGAATAAGCCCGCCCCGCGCCGCATAGGCTTTCCCCAGGCGGTGATGTGCAGATGAAACGCAAGGGGAAACGGGGCATGGCCATCGGCCTGGCCGCGGCGCTGCTGTGCCTGTGCCTGCCGGTGTCCGCCCGGGGGGAGGAGCTTGCTGTCTCCGCCCGGAGCGCTGTGCTGCTCTCCGGGGAGTCCGGGGCGGTGCTGTGGGAGAAAAACCCCCGGGAGCGGCTGCCTATGGCCAGCACCACCAAAATCATGACCGCGCTGCTCGCATTGGAAGAGGCGGAGCGGGCCGG
The DNA here is from genome assembly GCA_019112625.1 of Candidatus Acutalibacter stercorigallinarum. Taxonomy (GTDB): domain Bacteria; phylum Bacillota; class Clostridia; order Oscillospirales; family Acutalibacteraceae; genus Acutalibacter; species Acutalibacter stercorigallinarum. Next base: position 12,371 of record DXIW01000008.1, read on the forward strand.
GGACCCGGCGGTGGAGATCACCGAGGAGATGGTGGCGGTGGAGGGCTCCTCCATGGGCCTGCGGGCCGGGGACCGGCTGACCCTCACCAATTTAGCGGCGGGGATGCTGCTGGCCTCGGGGAACGACGCGGCTAATGCAGCGGCGCTGTTTTTGGACGGCTCCCAGGAGGGGTTTGCCCGGCGGATGAACAGCCGGGCGGAAGAGATCGGGATGGAGGACACCCATTTCGTCACACCCTCGGGGCTGGACGCGGAGGACCACTTTTCCACGGCCTATGACCTGGCCCTGCTGGCCCGGGAGGCCCTGGAGAACGAGGCCTTCGCGAAATTGGTCGCCAGCCCCCGCCGTGAAGTGACCTTTTTAGAGCCGGCCCATACCGCCACCTATGAGAACCACAACAAGCTGCTGGGGCTCTACGAGGGGTGCGTCGGGGTAAAGACCGGCTACACCAAAAAGGCCGGGCGGTGTCTGGTGTCCGCGGCACAGCGGGAGGGGGTGACCCTCATCGCCGTGACGTTGGACGCCCCCGACGACTGGGACGACCACACGGCCCTGCTGGACTACGGCTTCTCCCAGCTGGAGCAGGCGCGGCTGGACGGTTCGGCCTGTGTGGTCTCACTTCCCGTGGTGGGCGGCGGGGCGGATGCGGTGGAAGTCCACGGTGTACAGGGGAACACCTTTACGCTGCCTGCCGGGGACAGTGGGCGGATCACTGTCCGGGTGATGGCGCCCCGGTTCCTCTACGCCCCGGTGGAAGCGGGGGAGCAGGTGGGGGAGCTGAAATACTGCCTGGGCGGCAGAGAGCTGGCCCGGGTCCCCCTGGTGGCGGCGGCAGAGGTGCCCCGACAGGAAAAGCAGCCTGGCTTTTGGGAGCGGCTGTGGAAAGGATAGACGACATGCCAGAGAAAAGCAGGATACAGAAGATACTGGCCGCCTGTGGGGTGGCCTCCCGGCGGCAGGCGGAGGAGCTCCTCCGGGCCGGGCGGGTGACGGTGAACGGCAGGCCCGCCGGCCTGGGGGACAGCGCTGTGCCGGGGAAGGACGTGCTGGCCGTGGACGGGGAGACGGTGTCCTTTTCGGGGCGGACGTACTACCTGGCCCTCCACAAGCCCCGGGGGTTCGTCACCACCATGCACGACGAGCGGGACCGCAGATGCGTGGCCCAGCTGGTGGCGGACCTGGGGGAGCGGGTGTACCCCGTGGGCCGGCTGGATAAGGACTCGGAGGGGCTGCTGCTCATGACCAACGACGGGGACTTCGCCAACCGGGTCGCCCACCCCAAGAGCCACGTGGCCAAGACCTACCGGGTGACGGTGCGGCCCCAGGTCACCGAGGAGCAGCTGACCCGGATGAGCACAGGCATGGTCATCGACGGCAGGAAGACCGCCCCGGCCAAGGTGCGGGTGCTGGAACAGCAGCCCGGCCGGGTGGTGCTGGAGATCGTGCTGTACGAGGGCAGGAACCGGGAGATCCGGAAGATGTGCGAGGCCTTGGGGCTGGAGGTGGCCCGCCTGAAGCGGGTGGCCATCGGCCCGGTGAGGCTGGGCATGCTGGCCCAGGGAAAGTACCGGGAGCTGACCAAAGAGGAAGTGAGGGGGCTCCTGGCGGAATCGAAAAAGGGGGAACAGGGAAATGATCGAGATACTGCCCATGGCAGACCGGGAACGGGAAAAAGAGCTGTTGGCCGCCGTGGAGGGCGCCGGCCCTGAGGCCCGCGTCCTGGCCATGACGGACCGGGGGGAGGAGCTGGGCACCGTGGCGGTGGAGCTGCGGGACGGCACCCTCCACATTTTGCAGATGCGGGCGGGGGAGTACGACTTCTCCCGCAAGCCCCAGGGGGAGGAGGCCTTTATTTTGGATACGCTGCTGCGCTCGGCGGCCTCCTGGGGGGAGAATTTCGGGGCGGGGGAGATCGTCACCGCCTTCCCGGATTTCTTCGATTTCTTCAAGGCGCGGGGCTTTGCGTCGGACGATTCCCACGCCTTTACCCCCATGAGCACCATCGTGCGCTACGAGTGACCCTGCGGGCCGTGGGAACGGCCCGTATTTTTGCGTGTTTTCCCGGTTTTTCTTAAGATTCTATGAAATCGGCGGAAAGCGGTTGCAAGAGACCGCCGGGATATGGTACAATCATTACTTAGCAAAGAAGATCGCGCCCCGCAGAGGGGAGAGGTGACAGATGCTGAAGAGTATGACGGGTTACGGCCGCAGCGAGATGACAGTGGGCGGCCGGCACATCATTTTTGAGATAAAGTCGGTCAATCACAAATACTTCGAGTTCAATTCCCGCATCTCCCGGGGATACTTGTTTTTGGAGGACAAGCTGAAGGCCTACCTCCAGGGGAAGCTCTCCCGGGGGAAGGTGGACGTGTTCCTCCAGATTGAGACCCTGGAGGACGCGGACGCGCAGGTGCAGGTGAACCACTCCCTGGCGGCCGGGTACTACGCCGCCCTGCGGGAGCTGCGGGAGCGGTACAGCCTGCCGGACGAGCCCACCCTGGCCCTGCTCACCCGGTATGGGGACATCTTCTCCGTCCACCGGGCCCCGGAGAACGAGGAGGAGATCTGGCAGGCGGTGCAGCAGGCGGCGGAGCCCGCGGTGGAGTCCTTCCTGCGTATGCGGGAGGCCGAGGGCACCCGGCTGCGGGAGGACATCCTCTCCAAGGCCCAGCGCATTCTGGAGCTGGTGGGCCAGGTGGAGCAGGAGACCCCCCAGACCGTGAAGGAGTACCAGGAGCGGCTAGAGGCGAAGATCCAGGAGCTGCTGGGGGACGCCCATTTCGACGAGCAGCGGGTGCTCACCGAGGTGGCGGTGTTCGCCGATAAGGTGGCGGTGGACGAGGAGACCGTCCGGCTGCGCAGCCACTTCCAGCAGCTGGAAAAGCTCATCGACTCCCAGGAGCCGGTAGGCCGGAAGATCGACTTTCTGGTGCAGGAGATGAACCGGGAGGCCAATACCATCGGCTCCAAGTCCGTCAACTCCAGGATTGCCTACCTGGTGGTGGACATCAAATCGGAGATCGAGAAGATCCGGGAGCAGGTACAAAACGTGGAATAAGAGGTGCGTGCGTTGAAGCTCATCAATATCGGGTTCGGCAACATGGTCAACGCGGACAAGGTGCTGGCCGTGGTCAGCCCGGAATCCGCCCCCATCAAGCGGATCGTCCAGGAGGCCAAGGAGAAGGGCGGCCTTATCGACGCCACCTACGGCCGGCGCACCAAGGCGGTGCTCATTATGGACCGGGGCAGCGTGGTGCTCTCCGCCCTGCCCACAGAGCGGGTGGCCGGGCGGTTCCAGGAGAAAGACGACATGCAGGAGGAAGAAGATGCGTAAGGGTTTGCTGGTAGTGATCTCCGCCCCCTCCGGCGGGGGGAAGGGGACCATCTTAAAGGAATTGTTTGCCCAGGACGAGAACCTGGTCCTCTCGGTCTCGGCCACAACGCGGAAGCCCAGGCCCGGGGAGGAGGACGGGAAGCAGTATTACTTCATCAGCCGGGAGGAGTTCGAAAGCCTCATCGCCCAGGGGAAGATGCTGGAGCACGCCGAGTACGTGGGCAATTACTACGGCACCCCCAAAGAGCCGGTGGAGCAGTGGACCAGCCAGGGCCGGGACGTGGTGCTGGAGATCGAGGTCCAGGGGGGCGCGCAGATCAAGCGGCTGATGCCCGACTGCGTGTCCGTGTTTATCCTGCCCCCCTCTATGGCGGTGCTGGAAAAGCGCCTGCGGGGCCGGGGCACCGAGGACGAGGCCACGGTGCAGAAGCGCCTGGCCCAGGCCAGGGAGGAGATCCCCCACGCCAAGGATTACGACTATGTGGTCTACAACGGCCGCCTGGAGGACGCAGTGGACGACCTGCGGGCCATCCTGCGGGCGGAGAAGTTGAAATATATTAGAAATGAAGATTGTGCAGAAAGGGTGTTGCAAGATGTTGAAACCGTCGGCTAACATGATCCGTACCCCCCATAACAGCCATTACTCCCTGGTGATTGCCGTGGCCAAGCGGGCAAGGCAGATCGCCGAGAAGGCAGAGGCGGAGGGCGTAGTCCTGGTGGACAAGCCCGTGGACATGGCGGTGCAGGATTTCGTACAGGGCAAGTACGTCATCGAAGAGCCAGACCACTTCCAGGACGAGGAATGAGCCTGCTGGCCCAGGTGGCGGTGGAGGGTGCTGTCTACCACTTCGACAAGCTGTTCACCTACCAGGTGCCCCAAAGCCTGGCGGAGAAAGTCCGCCCGGGCGTGCGGGTGATGGCGCCCTTCGGCGCCGGCAACCGGGAGCGGGTGGCCATGGTGTTCGCCGTGGGCGAAGGGGACCCGGAGGGCTTGAAGCCCCTGCGGGAGGTCCTGGACCGGGAGCCTGCCCTCCCCCCGGAGCTGCTGGAGCTGGCCCTGTGGATGCAGGACCGGTACTTCTGCACCCTGTTCGAGGCGGTAAAGACCATGATCCCCGCGGGGCTGCAGTTCCGGGTGAAGGACAGCTACGTGCTGCAGGCGGGCTTCCAGGACTTTGACCGGGAGGCCTATGCCCCGGTGGCCTGGCAGGTCATCCTGCTGCTGCAGAAGGCGGGGAAGGCCCTGCCCTTTGAGAAGATCGCCAAGGAGCTGGGCATCACCAAGGAGTGCCCGGAGTTTCAAGACCTGCTGCGCAGGGGCATCGTGTGCCGGGTGAATATGGCCGCCAGCAAGGGGAAGGACGCCGTGTCCAAAATGGTGCGCCCCATTTCCGGCTTTTCCGGGAAGCTCACGCCGCGCCAGAAAGACGTATATCAGACCTTACTGGATGTTGGGGAAGCCTCGGAAAAGGAGCTGTGCTATTTTACGGGGGCTTCCCTTTCCGTTCTCCACGCTTTGCGGGACAAGGGGGCGGCGGAGATCTTCGAGTATGAGGTGTACCGCCGGCCGGAGTGGGGCGCCGCCCCGCCCCGGGAGCGGGAGGAGCTGGTGCTCTCCCCGGCCCAGGCCCAGGCGCTGGCCGGGCTTTTGGAGGAGTACCGCCACCGGCAGGTCCCCGGCAGCCGCTGCGCTCTGCTCTACGGGGTGACGGGCAGCGGCAAGAGCTCTGTGTTTTTCAAGCTCATCGAGGCGGTGGTGGAGGAGGGCAAAGGCGTCATCCTCATGGTGCCGGAGATCTCCCTGACCGCCCAGACCATCCGGCCCTTCCAGCAGCGCTTTGGGGACCAGGTGGCCCTGTTCCACAGCGGCCTCTCCCTGGGGGAGCGCATGGACGAGTGGAAACGGGTGCGCAGAGGCCAGGCCAAAATCGTTATCGGCACCCGGTCGGCGGTGTTCGCCCCGGTGAAGGACCTGGGGCTCATCGTCATGGACGAGGAGCAGGAGCACACCTACAAGTCCGAGTCCAGCCCCCGGTACGACGCCAGGGAGGTGGCCCGGTTCCGCTGCGGGAAGACCGGGGCCTTCTGCCTGCTGTCCTCCGCCACCCCCTCCATGGAGTCCTTCCGCATGGCCCAGGAGGGGAAGTTCCACTTCCACAAGCTGGAGGAGCGCTTCGGCCAGGCCCAGATTCCCCAGGTGGAGCTGGTGGACATGAATCTGGAGGATGTCCCCGGCAGCGGGCGGGCCATCGGCCCCACCCTGGCCCGGGCTTTGGTGGAGAATTTCCAGGCGGGGCGGCAGTCCATCGTGCTCCTCAACCGCCGGGGGTACCACACCTTTGTGTCCTGCTCCTCCTGCCACGAGGTGGTGAGCTGCCCCAACTGCTCCATCTCCCTGACCTACCACAGTGCCAACCGCCGGCTGATGTGCCACTACTGCGGGTATTCCGTGCCCCTGATGGACGCCTGCCCCTCCTGCGGCAGCCACAGCCTCTCCTTCCGGGGGCTGGGCACCCAGCGGGCGGAGGAGCAGCTCCAGGAGCTGCTGCCCGAGGCCAAGGTCCTGCGGGTGGACACCGACGCGGTGACGGAGAAGTTCTCCCTGGAGCGGAAGCTGGAGGATTTCGCCAAGGGCGCCTACGACATCATGGTGGGCACCCAGATGGTGGCCAAGGGGCTGGATTTTGAGAACGTCACCCTGGTGGGGGTGCTCTCCGCGGACCAGTCGTTGTACAGCGACGACTTCCGCAGCAACGAGCGGACCTTCGACCTGCTCACCCAGGTGGTGGGCCGGGCGGGCCGGGGCAAGTACCCGGGCCGGGCGGTGATCCAGACCTTCGCCCCGGAGAACCCGGTGCTCCACCTGGCGGCCCGGCAGGACTACTTCCGGTTTTACCAGGAGGAGATGGCCTACCGGAAAGCCCTGCTCTACCCGCCCTTTGTGGACCTGTTGGTCATCGGCTTTGTGGGGGAGCGGGAGGAGCTGGTGAGAAAGGCGGCGGAGGCGTTCCTCCACAGGCTGGGGGAATTGGCCGGGGGGGAGTACCCCGGGCTGCCTCTGCGGGTGCTGCGGCCCTCGCCGGCGGCAGTGGCCAAAATGAACAACAAATACCGGTACAAGCTGCTGATTAAGTGCCGCAACTCCCCGCAGCTGCGGGAGCTGGCCCGGCGGCTGCTGGTGGAGTTCGCGGGACTGCGGGAGTTCCAGAAGGTCACCGCCTACGCGGACCCCAACCCGGACCGGGTGCTATAAGAAAGGATGAGAGACTATGGCGATCCGTAACATCGTAAAATTTGGCGACGAGGTACTGGAAAAGGAGTGCCGGGACGTGGTGAAATTCGACCGGCGGCTCCACCAGCTGCTGGACGACATGAAGGAGACCCTGGCCGACGCCAACGGCGCGGGCCTGGCAGCGCCCCAGGTGGGGGTGCTGCGGAAACTCTGCGTGGTGGACGTGGGGGAGGGGCCCATCGAGCTCATCAACCCTGAGATCATCGCCACCGATGGGGAGCAGACCGGCCTGGAGGGGTGCCTCTCCAACCCCGGGGAGTGGGGCATCGTCACCCGGCCCCAGAAGGTGACGGTGCGGGCCCAGGACCGCAACGGCGACTGGTTCGAGGCCACCGGCGAGGACCTGTGCGCACGGGCCTTCTGCCACGAGATCGACCATCTTCACGGGAAGCTGTTCACCTCCCGGGCCAGCCGGATGCTGACCCCTGAGGAGCTGGAGGAGCTCACCGCCAAAGAGGAGCAGGAGGACTGATGGTATGCGCTTGATCTTTATGGGCACCCCGGATTTCGCCGTGCCCTCCCTGCAAAAGCTCATCGACTGCGGCCATGAGGTCTGCGGGGTGTTCACCCAGCCGGACAAGCCCAAGGGCCGGGGCCACAAGCTCCAGCCGCCCCCGGTGAAGGAGCTGGCCCTGGCCCACGGCCTGCCTGTGTACCAGCCCGCCACCCTGCGGGATGCGGCGGTGCAGGCGCAGATCGCAGAGCTGGCCCCGGAGCTCATCGTGGTGGTGGCCTATGGGAAGATTTTGCCCAAGGCGGTGCTGGACGTGCCCCCGCTGGGGTGCGTCAACGTCCACGGGTCCCTGCTGCCCAAGTACCGGGGGGCCGCGCCCATCCAGTGGACGGTGATCCACGGGGAGGCGCTGGCCGGCGTCACCACCATGCGCATGGCCGAGGGCATGGACACCGGGGACATCCTCCTGCAGGCCGCCACCCCGGTGGAGCCCGAGGAGACCGCCGGGGAGCTCTTCGACCGGCTGAAGCTGCTGGGGGCGAATCTGCTTCAGGAGACGTTGGAAAAGCTGGAGGAGATCACCCCCATCCCCCAGAAGGAGGAGGAGGCCACCCTGGCCCCCATGCTGAAGAAGGAGCTGTCCCAGATCGACTTTGCCCGGCCTGCCCGGCAGGTCCACGACCTGATCCGGGGCCTGAACCCCTGGCCCTCCGCCTACGCCTATTTGGACGGGAAGAAGCTGAAGCTCCACGCCTCCCGGGTGCGGGAGGGCAGCGGGGAGCCTGGAAAAGCCTTTGCCAGGGACGGCGGCCTGTTCGTCTACTGCGGGGAGGGGGCTTTGGAGCTCACGGAGGTCCAGACGGAAAACGGCAAGCGCATGGACGGCAAGAGCTATCTGCTGGGACATCCCCTGCAGGAGGGCGCCCGGTTCGGAGGAAACGGAAGTGTTTGAGAAGAAGGAAAAACGCTTTGTTGTCAAGAGCACGGAGGGGTTCCGTATGGGGGACCTGTCGGTGATCGTGGACCGGCAGACCGGAGTGAACTACCTGGCCTTTGTGGGAATGGAGTCCTCTAGTTTCCTCCCGCTGCTGGACCGGGACGGAAAACCCCTGGCAGACGAGCTGCCGGTGGAAGAACCTGAGACATAAGGATGGGACTGCTATGAGAGAGACCGCCAGGTCCGTTGCCCTACAGGCCCTGCTCCAGGTGGAGGAGAACGAGGGCTATTCCAATATCGTCATCGACAAGGCGCTGCGGGCCGCCGGGCTGGACGCCCGGGACGGGGCGCTGGCTTCCTCTATTTTCTACGGGGTGCTGGAGCGCCGCCTCACCCTGGACTACTACCTGGCCCAGTGCCTGAAAAGCCCGGGGAAGAAGCTGGACCCCCTGGTCCAGGCGGCGCTGCGGTGCGGGGCCTACCAGATCTTATACCTGGACCGGGTGCCGGACTCCGCGGCGGTGAACGAGACCGTGGCCCTGGTGAAGGCCGGGAAAAAGCTGTCCGCCGCCGGGCTGGTCAACGGGGTGCTGCGCAGCCTCTCCCGGCGAAAGGGGAGCCTCACCCTGCCGGAAGGGGACAGCCCCAAGGCCCTGAGTGTAAGGTATTCCGTGCCGGAGGAGCTCATCCTCCTGTGGCGGAAGTCCTATGGGAAGTCCTTTACCGCCCGGCTGCTGGAGTCCTTCCAGAAGCGGCCGGCGCTGTACCTGCGGCTGAACCCCCTGCGCACCACAAAAGACGACCTGGCCGCCGCTTTGGAGGGCCAGGGCTGCCGTATAAAGCCCTTGGGCGGCCTGCCCTGGGGGGCGGCGCTGGAGGGCTCCGGCTCCCCGGTGGCGCTGCCCCAATTCCAGGAGGGGCTGTTCCACGTCCAGGACCTGTCCGCCCAACTGGCCTGCCAGTTGGTGGGGGCAAAGCCCGGGGAGCGGGTGTGCGACTGCTGCGCCGCCCCCGGGGGCAAGAGCTTCACCCTGGCGGAGGACATGGAGAACACCGGGGAGCTGTACGCCTTCGACCTGTACAAGGGCCGGGTGGGGCTCATCCAGCAGGGGGCAGAGCGGCTGGGGCTCTCCTGCATCCTGGCCCAGCGCCGGGACGGCACGAAGCCCTACGAGGACCTGCCCCGGATGGACCGGGTCCTCTGCGACGCCCCCTGCTCCGGCTACGGGGTGCTGCGGCGGAAGCCGGAGATCCGCTACAAGTCCCTGGAGAGCGCGAAGGAGCTGCCAGAGCTTCAGCTCTCCCTGCTGGAGAACGCCGCCGGGCTGGTGCGGCCGGGCGGGCTTTTGGTGTACTCCACCTGCACCCTGCACCCGGCGGAGAACAGCGGGGTGGCACAGCGGTTTTTGGCCGCCCACCCGGAATTTGCCCCGGAGGCCATCCGCCTGGCCGGGGTGGAGCGCTGTCTGGACGAGCCGGAACACATGCTGACCATGACGCCCTTCTCCGGGGCTTCCGACGGCTTTTTCGCCGCCTGCTTCCGGAGAAAGGAAGGATGACTGGGAGATACCGCCTTTGGAAAAGATAGATATCAAGTCCATGACTTTACAGGAGATACAGAGGGAGTTTCAGGCCGCGGGGCTGCCCGGCTACCGGGCGGGCCAGGTCTACCGCTGGCTGCACCGGGGGGTAAAGAGCTTCTCCCAGATGTCCGACCTGGGAAAGGGCCTGCGGGAGCAGCTGGCAGGGCAGTACCAGATCAAGTCTGCGGAGATCGCCGGCAAGCGGGTGTCCAAAGACGGCACGGTGAAGTACCTGTTCCGCCTGTGGGACGGGGAACACGTGGAGTCGGTGGCCATGCGCTACCACTACGGAACTTCCATTTGCATTTCCACCCAGGTTGGGTGTAAAATGAACTGTAGCTTTTGCGCTACGGGGAAAAGCGGCTTTTCCCGGGACCTGGCCCCCTCGGAGATCCTCTCCCAGGTGCAGGAGGCCTCTCTCGACCTGGGGGAGCGCATCTCCCACATCGTGCTGATGGGCATGGGGGAGCCCCTGGACAACTACCAGAACGTGCTCCGGTTTTTGGAGCTGGTCACCTCCCCGGAGGGAATGAACATCGGGATGCGGCACATCAGCCTGTCCACCTGCGGCATCGTGGATAAGATCTACGACCTGGCGGACCGGAAGCTGCAGCTGACACTGTCCATCTCCCTTCACGCCCCCAACGACGAGATCCGCAGCCGCACCATGCCGGTGAACAAGCGCTGGAACGTGGAGGAGCTGCTGAAGGCCTGCCGCTACTACAGCAGGACCACGGGGCGGCGCATCTCCTTCGAGTACGCCATGATCGCCGGGGTGAACGACATGGACTGGTGCGCGAAAGAGCTGGCCGGGCGGCTGAAGGGCATTTTGGCCCACGTGAACCTGATCCCGGTCAACGACGTGACAGGCACAGGCTACAAAAAAAGCGACAGCCAGCGGGTGAAGCGGTTTGTGTCGCTGTTAGAGGCCCAGGGGGTCACCGCCACGGTGCGGCGGACCCTGGGATCGGATATCGAGGCCTCCTGCGGGCAGCTGCGGAGGAAGTACGAAGAAAGAGGGGATGGCGATGAAAGTCGATTTTGAGACGGACGTGGGCGCGGTGCGTTCCTCCAACCAGGACGCCTGCGACGGCGGGCTGTTCAGTAAGGACAGCGCCTGGGCCGTGGTGTGCGACGGCATGGGCGGCGCCAACGGCGGCAACGTGGCCAGCGCCATGGCGGTGGAGAGCATCCGCAGGCGGCTGCTGGAAGGGTTCCACCAGGACATCACCCGGGAGGGCGTCCGCAGCCTGCTGCTGGAGGCCGTGACCGAGGCCAACGGGGTGGTGTACCGCCGGTCCCAGGAGGAGCAGGAGCTGCGGGGCATGGGCACCACGGCGGTGGTGCTGGTGGCCTCGAAGGGCACCCTCCATGTGGCCCACGTGGGGGACAGCCGGGCCTACCTGAAGAACAGCCAGGGCCTTTCCCAGATCACCATGGACCACTCCTATGTCCAGGACCTGGTGAATTTCGGGCAGATCACCAAGGAAGAGGCCCGGGTACACCCGCGCCGGAACATCATCACCCGGGTGCTGGGGGTACACCCCCAGGTGGAGTGCGACTACGACAGCTACGACTTCTCCCCCGGGGACACGGCCCTGGCCTGCACCGATGGCCTGACCGGCTATATGGAGGACGGGCTTTTGGACGAGTACCTGGAGTACTACGGCCAGAACGGTTCCGCGCTGGCCAAGAAGCTGATCCAGTTCGCCGTGGAAAAGGGCGGCTCTGACAATATCACGGTGGCGGTAGTCCGCAACGGCTGAGCTTCCGGCATCACAGAGAAAGGTTTGGTAAACGGTTATGGATAGATTCATCGGCAAGCGCCTGGACGGAAAGTACGAGATCCACGAGCTGCTGGGCGTGGGCGGCATGGCCTATGTCTACAAGGCCTACGACCGGGTGGAGGACCGCTGGGTGGCCATCAAGATCCTGAAGGAGGAGCTGGCGAACAATAGCGATTTCCTCCGCCGCTTCCGCAACGAGGCGAAGGCCATCACCCTTTTGTCCCACCCCAACATCGTAGGGGTGTACGACGTGAGCTTCGGCGACCAGCTGCAGTACATCGTGATGGAGTACATCGACGGCATCACCTTAAAACAGTATATCGAGCAGGAGGGCACCATCCGCTGGCAGGAGGCGCTCCACTTTACCACCCAGATCCTGCTGGCCCTGGAGCACGCCCACAGCAAGGGCATCATCCACCGGGACATCAAGCCCCAGAACATCATGCTCCTGCGGGACGGCACCATCAAGGTGGCCGACTTCGGCATCGCCCGGTTTTTGCAGAGCGAGACCCAGACCATGACCGACAAGGCCATCGGCTCGGTGCACTACATCGCCCCGGAGCAGGCCAGGGGGGACTACATCACCGACAAGGCGGACATCTACTCCGTGGGCGTGATGCTCTACGAGATGCTCACCGGCAAGCTGCCCTTTATGGCGGACAACGCCGTGTCTGTGGCGCTGATGCAGCTGCAGGCCAAGCCCGTCATGCCCCGGGAGCTGAACCCCTCCATCCCCAGGGGGCTGGAGCAGATCACCATGAAGGCCATGGAGAAGAACCCGGTGGACCGGTTCCAGTCCGCGGGGGAGATGCTGGACGACATCGACCGGTTCCGCCGGAACCCCAACATTGTGTTCCAGTACGGGCCCGCCATGGGCGGCGGCCAGTACGACGCCGCCCGGAGCATGGAGGCCTACGACTCCTCCCGGTTCACCCCCTCCTACCAGGACGACTACGAGTATGAGGAGGAGCTGGTGCGCTCCCGGAAGCAGGCCAAGGGCGCCATGGCGGTCAAGGGCGTGGTGGCCGCGGTGATCATCGTGCTGGTGGCCGTGGGCGCCGTGTGGCTGCTGAACAACTGGGACAACATCACCACCCCCAATGTGGCCGAGGAGATCGAGATGCCCGACCTGCGGGGGAGGCTCTACACCGACGTGCTGGCGGATGAGGCCCTGACCGAGGACTTCACCTTCCGCACCATCGAGGGCAACGACCCGGAGAAGCAGCCCGGGGAGATTTTGAACCAGAACCCCCAGCCCGGCATCATGGTGAAGAAAGGCCGTGAGGTGGAGCTCACCGTCAACGGCGCAGTGGAGCAGGTCCAGGTGCCCGACGTGACCAACTACACCGAGGCCGACGCCATCGCCCTATTGAAGGAGTACGACCTGGGCTACAAGTCCGAGCAGGTGGCCGACGACGAGATCGAGGTGGGCCGCGTGGTGACCACCGACCCCCAGAGCGGGGAGATGGTGGATGCGGGCACGGTGGTCACCCTGAAGGTGAGCAAGGGCCCAGCCACCAAGAAGGTGAAGGTCCCCGACAACCTGGTGGGCGACCTGATCTATAACGTCACCGGCCAGTTGGAGGACGCCGGCTTCGTGGTGGGGAACATCACCTATGATGACGCCAGCACCGAGGCGAAGGACACGGTGATAAGCGTGAGCCCCGCCTCCGGCACCGAGGTGTCCGAGGGGGCTACCGTGGACATCGTGGTGAGCTCCGGCAAGGGCAGCACCAAGACCCTGAGCTACAGCATCGCCCTGCCCAGCGGCGTGAGCGAGGACGTGACCCTGAAGGTCTACCGCAACGGAACCCTGGAGATCCAGGACACGGTGAACCCCAGCTACTCCGGCACCTACAGCCTTAGTTTTACGGGCACCAGCGGCTCGGATACGGTGGTGGTCACCCTGAACGAGCAGGAGTATATGTACCTGAGCTTTGACTACGACAACCAGGCCGTGACCGTGACCAACACCATCCCCTTCACCCCCTCCGGCTCTGGGGATGAGGACAGCTCTTCCTCGGAGGACAGCTCCTCCAGCGACGGCGGGGATACCGGCGACACCGGTGACACCGGGGACGGCGGCGACACGGGGGACACCGGCGAGACCGGCGGGGAGGCCCAGTGACCGGGCCCGTGGAGCTTACCGGCTATGTGAGGAAGGGCATCGGGGGCTTCTACTACGTGGAGACCGCCCAGGGCCTGTACCAGTGCACGGCCCGGGGAAAATTCCGGAAGGAGCGGATCTCTCCCTATGCCGGGGACCGGGTGCGCATCACGGCGGAGGAGGACATGACCGGCGCCATCCAGGAGATTTTGCCCCGGAAGAATTTTCTGGTGCGGCCCCCGGTGGCCAACCTGGACCGGCTCTTCCTGGTGACTTCCATGCGGGACCCGGCCCCGGAGCCCCTGATTCTGGACAAGACCATCGCCGTGGCGGAGCTGCGGGGCATCGAGCCGGTGCTGGTGTTCACCAAGACCGATTTGGAGGAGGCCGGGGAGCTGGAGCGCACCTACCGCCTGGCGGGGCTGCGCTGCTGCGTGGTCTCCTCGGTGACGGGGCAGGGCGTGGAGGAGGTCCGGGCCCTGCTGGAGGGGAAGATTTCCGCCTTTACCGGCAACTCCGGGGTGGGGAAGTCCACCCTCTTGAACGCCCTGTTCCCCCAGTTCCAGCTCAAGACCGGGGAGGTCAGCCAGAAGCTGGGCCGGGGCCGGCACACCACCCGGGAGGTAGAGCTCTACAAAATCGGGGAGGACAGCTACGTGGCGGACACCCCGGGGTTCTCCACCTTCGACATCGAGCGCTACCAGCTCACCGACAAGGAGGAGCTGCCCCACGGCTTCCGGGAGTTTGCCCCCTACCTGGGGCAGTGCCAGTTCTCCTCCTGCTCCCACACCTGCGAAAAGGGCTGCGCCGTGCTCAGGGCCGTGGAGGAGGGGAAGATCGCCCTGTCCCGCCACCGCAGCTATGTGGCCATGTATCAAGAGATAAAGGATGTCAAACAATGGCAGCTGAAAAACAAAAATGTATGATCATCGGGGCGTCCCCCATTTTGGACGGCCGGGTGTTCCAGGAGTTTGACCCCAAGGACTACTTCGTCATCTGCGCCGACGGGGGCTATGAGACCGCCCTGAAGCTGGGCCTGGTCCCCGACCTGGTGGTGGGGGATTTCGACTCGGCCCAGAAGCGGCCGCCCGCCTCCCTGCGCACCCTGGTGCTGCCGGTGGAGAAGGATGTGACCGACACCATGTTCGCCGCCCTGAAGGGCCTGGCCAAGGGCCTGCGGGATTTCGTGCTGCTGGGGTGCCTGGGCGGGCCTAGGTTCGACCACTCCCTGGCCAGCATTGAGACGCTTTTGTACCTGCGGGACCACGGGGCCTGGGGCTTTTTGGCCGACGAGCGCACCAAGGTGTTCCTCCTGCGGGAGGAGAAGCTGCGCATCACCAAGCTGAAGGGGGCCACGGTGTCGGTGTTCCCCTACGGCTGCCCCACCTGCACGGTGAGCTACACCGGCCTGCAGTACCCCCTCACCCGGGGCAGCCTGACCGTCGGCGGCCTGCTTATGGGGGTGAGCAACAGCATCGTGTCCGACGACGCGGAGATCAAGGTCCACAGCGGCACGGCCCTGGTGGCGGTCTACCAGCCGTAACACTTTTTTCGCCCCCGTATATACTGGTAACAAGGGCGGCGGGCAGCCGCCCCAGCGAGAAACAGTAAGGGGGATGAGCGCCATGGCCAAAGGGGACCGGGGAAACTGCTGCCTGAAAGACCGCCGGGGCCGCTACGCCTGCGTGGTGGCTTTTGGGCTGGGCATGTGCCTTGCCTCCTTCTGCCCCTATGGGCTCACCCTGTTTTTGGCCGCGGTGATTCTGACGGCCCTGGGCTTCTCGCTACTACGCCATGGATAGGAGGCATCCCGATGAAAGTGGTGGTCGTAGAGAAGCGGACCGGGTTCTTCGGCTTTTTGCTGCGGAGCCTGTACGGCATCAAAAAGGAAACGGAGCTTGCGTAGCTTCCCATACTTACCCTCTTGCCCTGCCGGGAGACCGGCGGGGCTTTTTCTTGTCCAGCGGGCGGCGGGCCGCATAAATCCGTTGTCCCCGCATACACATGGGGATAGAACGGGAAAGGAGAAGAAACTGTATGCAGGCGAAAACCGAGACCCAGCCCTACGAGTATTTTGACCCCATCTTCGACGGGACCTGCGAGGCCCCCGTAGACACCGGATATGACCTGCCCGACTACTGCGCCGACATCCAGAAGCTGCTGAAGTGCCTGGTGACCCCCCAGGTGAGCTCTTACACCATCGCCGGGGACAGCCTGACCTGCCAGGGGGTGTGCGACATCCGGGTGCTGTACCTGGACGCCAAGGGCGACCGGGTGCGGTGCTGCGCCTTTACCCAGGAGTTTACCGCCACAGCGAAGCTGAAGGGCCCGGGGGAGCAGGCGGTGGCTTCCCTGTCCGCCCGGGTGGAGCACCTGACCTGCCGGGCCGTCAGCGCCCGGCGCATCGACCTGCACGCGGCGGTGGCCGTGTCGGTTTTGGCTTTGGTGCAGAAGCAAGAGCAGCTCACCTGCGGCCTGGAGGGGGAAGGCATCGAAAAGCGGGCCAGGACCCTGCAGTCCCACCAGGCGGTAAACGGCGTGAGCCACCAGTTCACCATCGAGGACCAGCTGCCCCTGAAAAACGGCAAGCCGCCTATCGAGAGTATCCTGCGCCAGGAGGTGTGCTGCCGGGTGACGGAGACCCGCCTGGAGCAGGGCCGGGTGACGGTGAGCGGCGTGGCGGAGGTGCGCTTCTTGTACCTCTCCGCCCTGGACGGGGCCGCTGTGGAGAAGATGTCCGCGTCCATCGATTTCACCCAGGCCATCGACTGCCCCGGGGCGGAGGAGGGCTGCCTGTGCAGCCTGCGGGCCGTGGCCGGGGAGAGCAGCGTCCAGCCCCGGGAGGACGACATGGGAGAGCACACCAGCGTGGGGGTGACGGTGCGGGTGTTCCTGATGGCCTGCCTGTACCGCCCCTGTGAGGTGACCCTCTTAGATGACGCCTACTCCGTGCGGGAGCCGCTGGAGCTCCAGTGGCAGCAGGGGGCCTTCCTGCAGCTGGCCGGGCGGCGCACCGAGGTGCTGAAAAAGAAGTGCAGCCTGGCGGTGCAGGGGGCGGAGATTCAGAAGGTGCTGGACCTGTGGTGCGAGCAGGACAGCGTGCAGGCCTCCTGCGGGGAGGGGAAGCTCAGCTGCCGGGTGCGCTACACCTTGTGCCTGCTGTACGCAGATGCCCAGGGCCGGCCCCTCTACCAGGAGAAGGCCTTTGACCACAGCTTTTCCGCCGCTTTGGAGGACCAGCAGGCCCAGCGGTGCTCCGCCGCGGGCCGCACGGAGCTGTGGGAGTACCGCATCACCGACAAGAATACGGTGGAGGTCTCTGCCGAGACTACCGTGACTGCCATGCTGTACAGCCGGGCAAGCGTGAAGTACATCGCCGCGGCCGGGGCCAGCGAGGGCGCCTCCCCCTATGAACGGCCCTCCCGGCTACTGCTGTACTACGCCGGGGCGGGGGAGTCCCTGTGGGACATCGCCAAGAGCCACCGGGCGCTGCTCTCGGACCTGCAGGCCCAGAACGACCTGTACGAGGACACGGTGCCCCAGGCCCGGCCCCTGATCATCTGCAACCGGTGACGGCACACCCTATAGGAGAGAGGTAAGACTATGGAAGCATACAACGTCTACAAGGACATCCAGGACCGCACCGGCGGCGAGATCTATATCGGGGTGGTGGGGCCGGTGCGCACCGGGAAGTCCACCTTCATCAAGAAATTCATGGACACCATCGTCATCCCCCACATCCCCGAGGGGTTGGAGCGGGAGCGGGCCATCGACGAGCTGCCCCAGTCCGCCGCCGGGCGCACCATTATGACCACCGAGCCCAAATTCATCCCGGAGCAGGCCGTGTCCGTCCAGGTGGACGAGGACGCCATGTTCCAGGTGCGGATGATCGACTGCGTGGGGTACATCGTGCCCAGCGCCATCGGTTACATCGAGGG
This sequence comes from Candidatus Acutalibacter stercorigallinarum, assembly GCA_019112625.1. Lineage (GTDB taxonomy): Bacteria > Bacillota > Clostridia > Oscillospirales > Acutalibacteraceae > Acutalibacter > Acutalibacter stercorigallinarum. The sequence continues at coordinate 29,804 of DXIW01000008.1, forward strand.
GGAGCAGCCCCGGATGGTGCGCACCCCTTGGTATGAGGAACCTATCCCCTTCAATATGGCGGCGGAGATCGGCACCCGGAAGGTTATCACCGAGCACTCCACCATCGGATTGGTGGTCACCACCGACGGCAGCATCAGCGACATCCCCCGGGAGGAGTACGAGGAGGCCGAGGAGCGGGTGATCGCGGAGCTGCGGGAGACCGGGCGGCCCTTCGTCATGCTCCTCAACTGCGTGGAGCCCCAGAGCGCCCAGGCCGCCGCCCTGGCCCAGCGGCTGGGGGAGAAATACGCCGTGCCCGTGCTGCCGGTAAGCTGCGTGGACATCACCGAGGGGGACATCAAGGGGATTATCGCCAGCCTGTTGTACCAGTTCCCGGTGCGGGAGGTGGAGCTGGACCTGCCCGGGTGGGTCACCGCCCTGCCGGCGGACCACTGGCTGCTCTCCGCGGTGCTGGACACCCTGCGGCAGGTGGGGGACATTACGAAAATGTGCCAGGTAAAGCCCATGCTGGAGGCGGTGGAGGGCTGCCCCTACATCCGGTCGGTGGGGGTGCGGCAGATCGACCTGGGCAGCGGCCGGGGCCAGGCGGAGCTCACCTTTGACCAGGGATTGTTTTACCGGGTGCTGGGGGAGCAGACCGGGCTCACCATCCAGGACGAGGCGGAGCTGCTGCGCCAGCTGGTGGAGATGACCGAGGTGAAGAAGAAATTCCAGAAGCTGCAGCAGGCCTACGACGACGTGCTGGAGACGGGCTACGGCATCGTCATGCCCGAGGTGGAGGAGCTCACCCTGGAGGAGCCCCAGATCCTGAAGCAGAACGGCAAGTACGGCATCCGGCTGAAGGCCACCGCCCCCTCCATCCACATGATGCGCACCCAGATCTACACGGAGATCACTCCCATCGTGGGGTCGGAACAGCAATCGGAAGAGCTGGTGCTGTACCTCTTAAAGGAGTTCGAGGAGGACCCGGTGAAGATCTGGGAGTCCAACATCTTTGGCAAGTCCCTGCACTCCCTGGTCAGCGAGGGCATGCACAACAAGCTGTACCGCATGCCGGTGGACGCCAGGGAGAAGGTGCGGGAGACCATCGAGCGCATCATCAACGAGGGCTGCAGCGGCCTGCTGTGCATCATTCTGTGAGATGCAGGAGCAGGAGAAGCTGCGGGAGATTTTGAATCTGGGGGAGGGCGGGGAGGAGCTGCCGCCGCCCCCGGAAAAGAAAACCGGCCTGGGGACGGCAGCCCTGTTCCAGGGGCTGGTGTGCGCCCTGGTGCTCTTGGGGCTGCTGCTGGCCCGGACGGCGGGCAGCGGCTGGTACCAGGCGGCGGTCCAGTGGTACCGGCAGGAGCTGGCCCAGGAGATCCAGCTCCCCGACTGGGGCGGGGAGCCCCAGGACAGCGGGGAGGAGGGGGAGGCAGAATCCCTCCGGCTGGTGTGAGCCTAGGGTTTTCCCTGGGGGGCTGCCGGTTCACCATAGGGTTTTCCTGTCTGGCCCTGGGGACGGCCTGCTGCCTGTTCGCCGGGCTGGAGAACGGGGGCTGGCTGCTGCTGGCCATGTTCCTCCACGAAGGGGGCCACCTGCTGGCGCTGGGCGTTTTCCGCGCGCCGCCCCGGCAGGTGGCCCTTTCCGCCCTGGGCTGCCGGATGGAACTGGACCCCCGGAAGCCCCTGGGATGGGGGCAGGGGGCGGCGGTGTCCTTGGCGGGGCCGGGGGCAAATTTGCTGGCCTTTGGGCTGCTGTCCCTGGGGGGACTGGGCGGGCATGCCTTCGCCCTGGCCAATGTGGGGCTGGGGCTGCTCCACAGCCTGCCCATCCCGCCCCTGGACGGCGGGCTGGCCCTGGGCTCCCTGCTGCGCTGGCGGCTGGGGGAAGAACGGGCCGGCCGGTGGGGCGCCGCGCTGGCCGCCCTCTTCCTGTTCCCGCTGGCGGCGGTGGGGTTTTTGGTGCTGCTGCGCACCCGGTACAACTTCTCCCTGCTGGCGCTGAGCGTGTACCTGATGCTCTACCTGGTGCTGAAAGGGGAGGTGCCTGCGCCCTGAGAGTTGCAAAAATCGGGAAAACCCGGTATAATAGGCAAAACGACGCCAGAGAGAGGAAAGGGAAAAGATGTATCCCAAGGAGTTAGAGAAGATTCTGCTGAACGTGCAGAAGCCCGGCCGCTATGTGGGCGGCGAGATCAATTCGGTGGTAAAAGACAAGAGCGATGTGGAGGTCCGGTTCGCCTTCTGCTTCCCGGACACCTATGAGATCGGCATGTCCCATCTGGGCATCAAGATCCTGTACGGGGCCATGAACCAGGTCCCGTACTTTTGGTGCGAGCGGGTGTTCGCCCCCTGGGTGGACATGGAGCAGCGCATGCGGGAGGAGGGCGTGCCCCTCTATGCCCTGGAGAGCGGCGACCCTGTGGCGGACTTCGACTTCATCGGGTTCACCCTCCAGTATGAGCTGAGCTACACCAACGTGCTGAACATGCTGCAGCTGGCGGGCATCCCCCTGCGGGCGGCGGACCGGCACGACCTGTTCCACATCGTGGCGGGGGGCGGCCCCTGCGCCTGCAACCCCGAGCCTTTGGCCGACTTCTTCGACCTGTTCTTTTTGGGGGACGGGGAAGAGGTGGACCTGGAAGTGATGGAGCTCTACCGCCAGTGCAAGAAGGAAGGGACCACCAAAGCGGAGTTCCTGCGCCGGGCGGCACAGGTCCCCGGGGTGTACGTGCCCTCCCTGTATGAGGTGGAATACCACGATGACGGCACGGTGAAGAGCTACACCCCCAAAGAGGGCGCCCCCGCCAGGGTGGAGAAGCGGGTGGTGCTGGACCTGGACAAGGCCTACTATCCCAAGAGCTTCCCGGTGCCCATGATCGAGGTGGTCCACGACCGCATCGCCGAGGAGGTGCTGCGGGGCTGCATCCGGGGGTGCCGGTTCTGCCAGGCGGGCTTTTTGTACCGGCCTTTCCGGGAGAAGGGCATCGCCGCCATCGACCGGCAGTGCCGGGACCTGTGCGCCTCCACCGGATATGACGAGATCTCCCTGTCCTCCCTTTCCACCAGCGACTACAGCAACTTGAACCAGCTCATCGACACCCTGCACCAGTGGACGGAGGGGGAGAAAGTCAGCCTCTCCCTGCCCAGCCTGCGGGTGGACAATTTCTCCCCGGCGCTGATGGAGCGGATCAACTCCGTGCGGAAAAGCGGCCTCACCTTCGCCCCGGAGGCGGGCTCCCAGCGGATGCGGGACGTGATCAACAAGAATGTGGAGGAGGCCGAGCTCCTCCACACTGTAGATGTGGCCTTCACCGAGGGCTGGAACCGGGTGAAGCTCTACTTTATGATCGGCCTGCCCACCGAGACAGAGGAGGACGTGCTGGCCATTCTGAACCTGGGGAAAAAGGTGGTGGACACCTTCTACCAGAACAAGGAGAAGCCCAAGGGCAAGGGGGTGGAGGTGGCTCTCTCCGCCGCGGCCTTTGTGCCCAAGCCCTTTACCCCCTTCCAGTGGTTCGGCCAGGACACCATGGAGCAGCTGCGGCAAAAGCAGCGGGCGCTGAAGGGGAACATCCCCAGCCGGAGGCTCACCGTGAATTACCACGACGCCCAGACCAGCTTTTTGGAAGCCGTCTTTGCCCGGGGGGACCGGCGCTTGGGCGTGGTGTTGGAGAAGGGGGTGGAGATGGGCTTCCACTTCGACGGCTGGGCCGACTGCTTCGACTTTGACAAGTGGATGGAGGCCTTTGCGGCCTGCGGCCTGGATCCGGCCTTCTACGCCAACCGCACCCGGGAAAAGGACGAGGTGTTCCCCTGGGACCATCTGGATTACGGCATCCGCAAGGAGTTCTTGTGGGAGGAGTGGGAGCGGGCCCAGAACGCCCAAACCACCCCCAACTGCCGGGAGGCCTGTTCCCACTGCGGGGCGGCCTGCTACAAGGGAGGGATCTGTGTTGCAAAGCGTTGAGACTGTGCGGGTGTGGTTCCGGAAAGCAGGGGCCGCGAAATATATCTCCCACCTGGACCTGACCCACTGCATGGGGCGGGCCCTGAAGCTGTCCCGGCTGCCGGTGTGGTACACCGAGGGCTTTAACCCCCGCATCTACATGACCTATGCCATGCCCCTTTCCCTGGGGGTGGCCGGGGAGCGGGAGTGCATGGACATCCGCCTGACCCAGCCGGTGCCTTACGGGGAGGTGGCGGACCGGCTGGGGCGCCACCTGCCCCAGGGCCTGGAGGTGCTGGGGGCCGCCGCCCCGGAGCACAAGCTGGAGGAGACCGCCTGGGCGGACTACGAGATCGCCTTGGAGGACGGGGACAGCCAGGGCCTGCGGGAGGCCGTGACCCGCCTGCTGGGGCGGGAGGCCCTCCTGGTGAAAAAGCACACGAAAAAAGGGGAGCGGGAGATCGACATCAAGCCGGTGTTCGCCGGGACAGAGGTGGCCCCCCGGCCCGGCGGGCTGCTCCTGACCATGCGGCTGCCCTGCAGCCCCTCGGGCAGCGTGAACCCCAGCCTGCTGTTGGAGGCCCTGAAAGCCTACGAAAACCGGGAGCCTGCGGCCCAGATCACCCGGCTGCGGCTGCTCCTCGAAGATTTTTCCGAGATCCGGTAAAATTTTCTTGCATTCCGGCCGAGACTGTGCTAAAATATTTAAGCATTTGAGTACCGCGGGTCTTCCTCAAAGGCTTGCCCGTGGGGATCGAACCGGGGACGGGGGGGCGAAACGGCGCTTCCCGGCTCTTCCGGAACAGAAGCGGACAGTCCGCTGCCAGCCGGCATGAATGTCTGAAACCAAAGGAAATTGGAGGAATATCAAATGGACGCAATGAAGATGATCTCTCAGGACTCCCTCAAGGCGGAGGTCCCCCAGTTCAACATCGGCGACACGGTCCGGGTGGACGTGAACATCCGTGAGGGCGAGCGGGAGCGTATCCAGCAGTTCGAGGGCACTGTCATCGCCCGCAAGGGCAGCGGCGTAAGCGAGACCTTTACCGTACGCCGTGTCTCTTACGGCGTGGGCGTGGAGCGCGTGTTCCCCGTCCATTCTCCCAACGTGAAGGCGGTACAGGTGGTGCGCCAGGGCCGTGTGCGCCGGGCCAAGCTGTATTACCTGCGCGACCGGGTGGGCAAGGCCGCCAAGGTCAAGGGCCAGGTCAAATAAGAGACGCCATACCGAACGAACCAACAGAGGGGGCTGTTGTAAAATGTTTCATTTTGCAACAGCTCCCTTCCTATCATTTTAACGGCAGGAGGGCCTATGGAAACGCCGGTATCCGAGAAGAAAACGCCTGGGCAGCGGAAAAAGAACGTCCTGGATTGGGTGGAGGAGCTGGTCATCGCCGTGGTCATCATCGGGGTGGTGTTCACCTTCTTCTTCCGCATCATCACCGTGACGGGCAACTCCATGGCCCCCAACTACAGCGACGGCGACCGGGTGCTGGTCACTGGGGCGGCCCTCGGCGTGGAGCAGGGGGACGTGGTCGTGGTGGTGAACGTGCTGGAGGAGCCCATCATCAAGCGGGTCATCGCCACCGAGGGACAGGTGGTGGACTTTGACCCGGACACCCGGGCGGTGCTGGTGGACGGCCAACCGGTGGACGAGACCCAATTCGGCCTGGAAAACGGCATCACCGACCTGCCCTACAGCTCCTTCGAGGTGCTGGAGTTCCCCCAGACCGTGCCCGAGGGCTGTGTGTTCGTGCTGGGGGACAACCGCTCGGTGTCTGAGGACAGCCGGTACCAGCGGGTGGGGATGATCGACACCCGGAACATTTTGGGCAAGGCCCTGGTGCGCATTTTCCCCTTGGACCGCATCGGCCTGGCCCAGTAAAGAAGTCCGCGGAAGGGAGGACGCGCCATGGAAGAGAGGACATATACGCCGGAGGACCAGGGAAAGCCCGGGAGCTTCCGCCAGTCCCTGCTGGAATGGGTGGAGGTGATTGTGGGCTCGGTGGTGTTCGTCACCATCCTCCTCACCTTTGTGGCCCGGATCATCACCGTGGACGGCAGCTCCATGAGCCCCACCTATGAGAACGGGGACCGGGTGCTGGCCACCTCCCTGGCGGGACCCGCGGGCCAGGGGGACGTGGTCATCCTGGTGAACGTGCTGGAGGAGCCCATCATCAAGCGGGTGGTGGCCACCGCGGGCCAGACCGTGGACTTCGACGAGGACATGGGCGAGCTTGTGGTGGACGGCCAGCCCCTGACCGGAGAGGCCTTCCACATCGCCAACGGCATCACCTATGTGCCCGACCGGCCGGGGGAGGTGCTGGAATTCCCCCAGACCGTGCCCGAGGGCTGCGTGTTCGTGCTGGGGGACAACCGGCAGAACTCCAAGGACAGCCGCTTTGCCGAGGTGGGCATGGTGGACTGCCGGAACATTTTGGGAAAAGTGGTATTCAATCTCTATCCCTTCTCCAAACTGGGATTTGTGGGGTGAACCTATGAGTGAAGTACAGTCGGTCCAGTGGTTCCCCGGGCACATGGCCAAGACCCGGCGGAAGATCACTGAGGACCTGAAGCTGGTGGACATCGCCGCGGAGCTGTTGGACGCCCGCGTCCCCAAGAGCAGCGCCAACCCGGTATTGCGGCAGATTGTGCGGCAGAAGCCCCGGGTGGTGCTCCTCAATAAAAGCGACATGGCCGACCCGGCCCAGACCGCCCGGTGGGTGGACTGGTACAGGGCCCAGGGCCTTCTGGCCGTGCCCGTCGAGAGCAAGACGGGGAAGGGCATCCCCGCCTTTTACAGCGCCGTGCGGGAGGCCCTGAAGGAGCAGATCGCCGCCTGGGAGAGCAAGGGCATGGTAGGCCGGCCCATCCGGGTGATGGTGCTGGGGGTGCCCAACGTGGGGAAATCCTCCTTTATCAACCGGCTCATCAAGGGCGGCGGCGCCGGCAAGGCCGAGGTGCAGGACCGCCCCGGCGTCACCCGGCAGAACCGGTGGTTTACCGTGGGCAAGGGGTTCGAGCTTCTGGACACCCCCGGCGTGCTGTGGCCCAAATTCGAGGACCCCATCGTGGGGGAGCACCTGGCCTTTACCGGCGCGGTGCGGGATGAGATCCTGGACCAGGAGGGGCTGGCCTGCCGGCTGCTGGAGCTCCTGCTGGAGCTGTACCCCCAGGCCATCCAGCAGCGGTACAAGACAGAGATCCCGGCGGGCCTGCCCGGCTACGAGATATTGGAGCGCATCGGCCGCAAGCGGGGGATGCTCATCTCCGGCGGGGAGGTCAACACCGAGCGGGCGGCCATCACCGTGCTGGACGAGTACCGGGGCGGCAAGCTGGGCCGCATCACCCTGGAGCAGCCGTAAGGAGGGAGACCATGGATTGGTACGCCTATGAAAAACGGGCCGGGGAACAGGGCTTCTCCGCGGTGTGCGGCATCGACGAGGCGGGCCGGGGCCCCTTGGCCGGGCCTGTGTGCGCCGCCGCGGTGATCCTGCCCCCGGACTGTGACATCCCGGGGCTCAACGACTCGAAAAAGCTATCGGAGAAAAAGCGGGAGGCGCTGTTCCCGGTGATCCAGGAAAAGGCGCTGGCCTTCGGCATCGGCTGGGCCACCGCGGAGGAGATCGACCGGGTGAACATCCTCCAGGCCACCTTTCTGGCCATGGCCCGGGCGGTGGAGGCCCTGCCCGCCCCGGCGGACTACGCCCTGGTGGACGGCAACCGCATGCCGCCCCTGCCCATCCCCGGGGAGACCATCGTGAAGGGGGACGCCACCAGCGCCAGCATCGCCGCGGCCTCCATTCTGGCCAAGGTGAGCCGGGACCGGCTGCTGCGCCGGCTGGACGAGGAGCACCCGGAGTACGGCTTCGCCAAGCACAAGGGGTACGGCACCAAGGCCCACTACGAGGCCATCCGGAAGTACGGGCTGCTGCCGGAGCACCGCAGGAGCTTTTTGAAGAACCTGGAGGCCAAATGACCGCCCGGGCCTGGGCGGGCAGGGCGGGGGAGGACTACGCCGCCAAAAAACTAGAGGAGCTGGGCTATGCCATTGTGGCCCGGAACTACCACAGCCGCTACGGGGAGATCGACATCATCGCCGAGAACGGGGCGTACCTGGTATTCGTGGAAGTCAAGGCCCGGAAAGCCGGGAGCCTCTCCTCCCCCTTGGAGGCGGTGACGCCCCAGAAGCAGCGGCGGCTCATCCTCACCGCCCAGGCCTATCTGGCCGCCTGCCCCAGTGAAAAGCAGCCCCGGTTCGACGTGGCGGCCGTCACCCTGGAGGGAAACCAGGTGACCGGCTGGGAGTATGTGGAGAACGCCTTTCTCACCTGATACTTGGAAACGGAGGGTCCTATGCGGTATTTTGACTTGCACTGCGACACCATCGGCGAGTGTCTGAGCCGGGGCCTCCCCCTGCGGGGGAACGGCCTGGCGGTGGACCTGGACCGGGCAGGCGGCCTGGCGCCCTATGTACAGTGTTACGCTGTCTGGCTCCCCGACGAGCTGCGGGGCGAGGCGGCGTTTCGCCATTTTTGTGACGCCGCCGGCCTGCTGGACCGGGAAGTGACGGCCAGCGGGGGAGAGCTCCTGCGCTGCCGCACCCCCAAGGACCTGGACCGGGTGGAGGCCCGGGGCTGCCGTGGGGCTGTCCTCACCGTGGAGAACGGCTCGGTGCTGGGCGGGAGACTGGAGCACGTCCAGGACCTGAAGGACCGGGGCGTGGCCATGCTCACCCTCACCTGGAACGGGGAGAACGAGCTGGGCCGGGGCGTGCTGTCCCCGGGGGACACCGGCCTGACCCCCTTTGGCAGGCAGGCGGTGAAGGCCCTGGAGCGGGCGGGTATCGTGGTGGATGTGTCCCACGCCAGCCCGGAGCTGTTCTGGGACGTGGCCGGGCTGGCGGAGAGGCCCATCGTTGCCTCCCACTCCAACGCCAAGGCGGTGTGCGGCCACCCCCGGAACCTGACGAAGGAGCAGTTTCTGGCCATCCGGGACAGGGGCGGCCTGGTGGGGCTCAATTTCTTCCAGTCCTTCCTGAACGACCGGCCCCAGGAGGCCAGCCGGGAGGATGTGCTGCGCCACGCCGAGTATTTCCTGGCCCTGGGTGGGGAGGACACCCTGGCCATGGGCAGCGACTTCGACGGGGCGAAGCTCCCGGCGGACCTGCCGGGGGTGGATGGCATCCCTGGCCTGTACCAGATGTTTTTGGACAGGGGCTACCCCGAGGCCCTGGTGGAGAAGCTCTTTTACGGCAACGCCGCCCGGTTTTTCCGGCGGTGGGGCCTGGGGAAAGAATCCCTTTGACAGAACGGGAAAAGTACGGTATAGTACCCTATAGCGGGCCTGCCCCGGCGGCCGGCCCGAAGGGAAATCATGGAATTGCAGGTGATATGGATGCAGTATAAAAGTACCAGGGACTCCCAGCTGCGGTACAGCTCCGCCCAGGTCATCGCCCAGGGGATCTCGGCGGAGGGCGGGCTGTTCGTGCCCGAGGCCCTGCCCGACCTGAGCGGCCGGTTGGAGGAGCTCTCCCGGCTGGATTACCGGACCTTGGCCAAGGAGATCTTCGGCTGCTTTCTCACGGACTTCACGCCGGAGGAGATCGCCGCCTGCGTGGAGAACGCCTACCGCCCGGAGAAATTCGGGGGCGGGGAGCCTGTAAGGCTCACCCCCTTGACGGAAAACGGGGAGCAGAAGTATTTGCTGGAGCTGTGGCACGGCCCCACCTGCGCCTTTAAGGACATGGCCCTGCAGATTTTGCCCCACTTCCTCACCGCCTCCCTGAAAAAGGCCCAGCCGGGGAAGGAGGCCCTGATCCTGGTGGCCACCTCCGGGGACACAGGCAAGGCGGCCCTGGCGGGCTTCCAGGACGTGGCCGGGACCAAAATCGCCGTGTTCTACCCCCGGGACGGGGTGAGTCCCATGCAGAAGCGGCAGATGGCCACCCAGGAGGGGGAGAACGTGATGGTCTGCGCCATCGAGGGGAACTTCGACGACGCCCAGACCGCGGTGAAACGCATCTTCACCGACGACGCCATGAAAAAGCTGCTGGAGGAGCGGGGCATGCTGTTCTCCAGCGCCAACTCCATCAACTGGGGGCGGCTGCTGCCCCAGATCGTCTACTACTTCTACGCCTATTCCCAGCTGGTCCGCACCGGGGCTCTGTCCCTGGGCGAGCCCATGGACGTGGTGGTGCCCACGGGCAACTTCGGGAACATCCTGGCGGCCTACTACGGCAAACGCATGGGCCTGCCTGTGCGCAAGCTGGTGTGCGCCTCCAACCAGAACAAGGTCCTCACCGACTTCATCCGCACCGGGGTGTACGACCGCCGCCGGGAGTTTTACGCCACCGCCTCCCCCTCTATGGACATCCTCATCTCCAGCAACCTGGAGCGCCTGCTGTACCACCTGTGCGGGGAGGACAGCGCCGCTCTGCGGGGCTGGATGGAGGACCTGTCCCAGCATGGCGTGTACGACGTGGGGGAGGAGGTCAAGGCGAAAGTCCAGGACCTGTTCTACGGCGGCTTCTGCGGCGACGGCTCCGCCTTCCAGACCATCCGGGAGCTGTGGGACAGCGAGGGTTACCTGTGCGACACCCACACGGCTGTGGCGGTGGACGTGTACCGCCAGTACCGGAAGGAGTGCGGCCTGCCCTCTGTGCCCACGGTGATCGCCTCTACGGCGGACCCCTACAAATTCTCCGGCAGCGTGCTGGAGGCCATCCAGGCGGACCTGCTCACCGGGGACGACTTCCAGAACGTGGAGGCCCTGGAGAAGCTCACCGGGGTGGCGGCCCCCCTGCAGCTGCGGGAGCTGAAGGACAAGCCCGTGCGCTTCTCCCGCACGGTGTCCAAGGAGCAGGCCGCGGCTTTCGTCCGGGAGCTGGTCCAGGCGGGCGAGGGCTGACATGGCGCTCTATGTCATCGCGGACCTGCACCTGTCCCTGGGGGCGGACAAGCCCATGGACGTGTTCCCCGGCTGGAAGGACTACGTCCAGAGGCTGGAGAAGAACTGGACCGCCCTGGTAAAGCCCGAGGACACGGTGGTGGTGGCCGGGGACATCTCCTGGGCCATGCGGCTGGAGGACGCCGCGGCGGACTTTGCTTTCCTCAACGGGCTGCCGGGACAGAAGCTGCTGCTCAAGGGCAACCACGACTACTGGTGGTCCACCCGCAGCAAGATCGACGCCTTTTTCCAGGAGCAGGGGTTTTCCACCCTCCACATCCTCCACAACTGCGCCTACCGGGTGGGGGATGTGGCCGTGTGCGGCACCCGGGGGTGGCTTTACAACTCCGAGACCGCCGAGGACAAGAAGATCGTGGCCCGGGAGGCGGGCCGGCTTCTGGCCTCCCTGGCGGAGGGGGAGAAGCTGGGGGGAGAGCCCATGGTGTTCCTCCACTACCCGCCGGTGTACGACAACATGGAGTGCGGGGGCATCCTGGATATTTTGGAGGAGCGGCGCATCTCCCACTGCTACTTCGGGCACATCCACGGCCAGTACGCCGCCCGGAAGGCCCTGGTGGGGGAGTACCGCGGGGTGCGGATGCACCTTATCTCCTGTGATTTTGTGAATTTTACCCCGGTGCTGGTGGCAAAGGGATAAAATCGGGGGAGAGGCTGCATTTTTCGGATTTTCCAAAAGTTTTTGCCGGAAAAATGTAGATTCTTTCCGCCGGCTATGGTATAATTACGCAGTTACCTACTTTATTTTGAGAGGGATAAGTGAAATGAATCTGAAATCGACCAATAACCCGGAGATCAACAAATACGAGCTGGAGGTGGAGGTCACCCCCGAGGAGTTCAACGACGCTGTCAACGCCGTCTATAAGCGGGAGAGCAAGAAGATGAACGTCCCCGGCTTCCGCAAGGGCCACGCCCCCCGCGCTTTCATTGAGAAATATTACGGCGAGGAGGTCTTTTACGAGGCCGCTATCGACCATCTGTACCGCCCCCTGGTGATGGACGCCATCGAGAAGTCCGGCCTCAACGTCATCAGCGTCGGCGACTTCAAGATCGACGAGATCGGCAAGGACAAGGGCATCCTGTGCAAGCTCACCGTCATCACCAAGCCCGAGGCCAACATCCAGGGCTACAAGGGCATCGAGGTGAAGAAGCAGCCTGTCACCGTCACCGCCGAGGACGTGGATCGGGAGATCGACCGGGTGCGGGAGCGCAATTCCCGCATGGTCACCGTGGAGGACCGGGCCGCGGAGAACGGCGACGTGGCCGAGATCGACTTCGACGGCTATGTGGACGGCAAGCAGTTTGACGGCGGCAAGGCCGAGAATTACGACCTGACCCTGGGCGCCGGCCAGTTCATCCCCGGCTTTGAAGAGCAGGTGGTGGGCCACAAGGCCGGCGAGGAGTTCGACGTGAACGTCACCTTCCCTGAGGATTACCACGCCGAGGAGCTGAAGGGCAAGCCCGCCGTGTTCAAGATCAAGCTCCACGAGATCAAGAAGAAAGAGCTGCCCGAGGTGGACGACGAGTTCGTAAAGGACGTCAGCGAGTTCGACACCCTGGACGAGTATAAGAAGGACCTGGAGGAGAAGCTGCGCTCCCAGCGGCAGAAGGCTGCCGACGCCGACGTGGAGAACCAGCTGGTGGAGGCCATCATCGAGAAGGTGGAGGCCACCATCCCCGACGAGATGGTGGAGAACGAGGTGGACGAGATCATCAACTCCTTCGCCTACCGGCTCCAGTCCCAGGGCCTGAAGCTGGAGACCTATCTGAAGTACACCGGCCAGACCACCGACGACCTGCGGGTGCAGTACAAGCCCCAGGCCGAGCGCCAGGTGAAGGTGCGCTTAGGGCTGGAGAAGATCGCCGAGCTGGAGAACATCCAGATCACCGAGGAGGAGACCGAGGCCGAGTTCAAGCGCCTGGCCGAGGCCTACGGCATGCCCGAGGACAACGTGAAGAACCTGGTGTCCGCCGAGGGCATCAACGCCGACCTGAAGAACCAGAAGGCCATCAACCTGGTGCGGGAGAACGCTGTCATCTCCGAGGCCGCCGAGGAGGGCAAAGAGGAGAAGAAGGCCGTGAAGAAGGCTGCCTCCAAGAAAAAGGCGGAGGGCGAAGAGGCCCCCGCGAAGCCCAAGCGCAAGACCGCGAAGAAAGACGAAGCCAAGGAAGAAGAGGAGCCCCAGGCCTAAACCCGGGAGCCCTGGAATAAACCTTATTGTTTCCTATCATACTAAGGCGTATGTGAGAAAGGGGCATGACCGATTTGAACATGAGCTTAGTACCCTATGTCATTGAACAGACCAACCGGGGGGAGCGTTCTTACGATATTTTCTCCCGGCTCTTGAACGACCGGATCATCATCCTCAACGAGGAGGTGAACAACGCCTCCGCCGGGGTCATCGTGGCCCAGCTGCTGTACCTGGAGGGCCAGGACCCGGAGAAGGATATCTCCCTGTATATCAACAGCCCCGGGGGCGTCATCACCGACGGCATGGCCATTTACGACACCATGCAGTATATCAAGTGCGACGTGTCCACCATCTGCTTGGGGATGGCGGCCAGCATGGGCGCGTTCCTGCTGGCGGCGGGGGCCAAGGGCAAGCGCTTCGCCCTGCCCAACAGCGAGATCATGATCCACCAGCCCAGCGGCGGCGCCCAGGGCCAGGCTACGGACATCAGCATCCACGCCAACCACATCCTGCGGGTGAAGGATAAGCTGAACCGCATCCTCTCGGAAAAGACCGGCCAGCCGCTGGAAGTCATCGCCCGGGACACCGAGCGGGACAACTTTATGACCGCCCAGGAAGCCCTGGAGTACGGCCTGATCGACAAGGTCATCGAGCACCGGTAAACAGGAAGGGAGTGGACGGATGGCAGGCAACCACGATCACGAGGGGGAGATCTGCTGCTCTTTTTGCGGCAAGCCCCAGGCCATGGCCAACCGGCTGATCGCCGGGTCCGGCGTGTATATCTGCGACAGCTGCGTGCAGCTGTGCATGTCCATCATCGAGGATGAGGACCGGCTGCGCAAGGGCCGCAGCGACGAAAAGGACACAGGCATCCTGCTGCCCAAGCCCCAGGAGATCAAAAAGAAGCTGGACGAGTACGTGGTGGGCCAGGACGAGGCGAAGATCGCCCTGTCCGTGGCGGTGTACAACCACTACAAGCGCATCTACTTCTCCGACAACGATGTGGAGATCACCAAGAGCAACGTGCTGCTGCTGGGCCCCACCGGCGTGGGCAAGACCTACCTGGCCCAGACCCTGGCAAAGCTGCTGGATGTGCCCTTCGCCATCGCCGACGCCACCACCCTGACGGAGGCTGGCTATGTGGGCGAGGACGTGGAGAACATCCTGCTGCGGCTCATCCAGGCCGCGGACTACGACATCTTCAAGGCCGAGCGGGGCATCATCTATATCGACGAGATCGACAAGATCTCCCGGAAGTCCGAGAACCAGTCCATCACCCGGGACGTGTCCGGCGAGGGCGTGCAGCAGGCTTTGCTGAAGATCCTGGAGGGCACCACCGCCAGCGTGCCCCCCAAGGGCGGGCGCAAGCACCCCCAGCAGGAGGCCATCCTCATCGATACCTCCAACATCCTGTTCATCTGCGGCGGCGCCTTCGACGGCCTGGAGAAGATCGTCCAGCGGCGCACGGCCTCTACCTCTCTGGGATTCGGGGGGGAGGTCCACGGAAAGAAGGAGCTGGACGAGCGCAATTGGATGAAGGACGTCACCCCCCACGACCTGGTGAAGTACGGCCTCATCCCCGAGTTGGTGGGGCGCATCCCCGTCATCACCTCCCTGGAGGCCCTGGACGAGGAGTCTTTGGTGCGTATTTTGCGGGAACCCCGCAATTCCCTCATCAACCAGTACAAGAAGCTGTTCGATTTGGATAAGGTGGACCTGGAGTTTACCCAGGAGGCCCTGGAGGCCGTGGCCAAAAAGACCTTAGAGCGCAAGACCGGCGCCCGGGGCCTGCGGGCCATCCTGGAAGGGGTGCTCATGCCCCTGATGTACCAGGTGCCCAGCGACTACACCATCGAAAAGGTGGTAGTCACCAAGGAGATGGTGGAGGAGGGCGCGCCTCCCCAGATCGTCTACAACAAGGACCGCAAGCCGGTGAAGATTAAGATCACACAGCCGAAGCGGCGGGACCGGAAAGATTCCGTATCATAAACAAGGCACACCAGCGGAAAGGCTGTAGCCGGCATGCTGCCGGCCCCAGTCTTTCCTGATTTATGGGGGTGCCGCTCCCCGGGACGCCCGGCGGTGAGAAAGGAAGGAAGTACATGTTTACAGAAGATAGCGGGAAACTGGAGACCAACCTGGTGCTGCCGGTGCTGGCCATGCGGGGCCTGGTATTCTTCCCCGGGATGATGCTGCAGTTCGAGGTGGCCCGGAAAAAATCGGTGCTGGCCGTGTCCGAGGCCATCTCCAAGGACAGGCTGATCTTCCTGGTGACCCAGGTGGACCTGTCGGAGGACGAGCCGGTGGGGGACGACCTGTACAAGATCGGGGTCATCGCCCGGGTAAAACAGGTGCTCAACCACTCCGACGAGGGCATCAAGCTCCACGTGGAGGGCCTGTGCCGGGGAGAGATCACCTCCCTGGCCCAGGAGGACCCCTATCTTTTGGGGAACGTGGTCAAGTGCCCGGTGCTCACCTATAAAAAGACCTACCGGTCCGAGGCGCTGCTGCGCATCGTCCACGAGAAGTTCGACGAGTACCTGCGGCTGTTCAAGCACGTGCCCCCAGACATCCTCCTGGGGGTGCTGCAGGAGAAGGACTGCGGCCGCCTGGCGGACTACATAGCCTCCAACATCAACATCGACTTCGAGCGCAAGCAGTATATTTTAGACGAGCTGCGGCCCTTAAAGCGCATCCAGAAGCTCATCGACGTGCTCACCGAGGAGATCCAGATCCTGGAGGTGGAGAACGAGATCAACCAGAAGGCCCAGGCCCAGATTGACGAGAACCAGCGGGAATACTTCCTCAAGGAGCAGCTGCGGGTCATCACCAGCGAGCTGGGGGAGGACGACAACCCCCAGCAGGAGGCCGACGAGCTGCGGGAGAAGGTGCTGGCCCTGGGGCTGCCCCAGGTGTGCGAGGAGAAGCTGCTGAAGGAGTGCGACAAGCTGTACCGCATGCCCTACGGCTCCCACGAGGCCAGCGTCATCCGGGTGTACCTGGACACCTGCCTGGAGCTGCCCTGGAACAAGTCCTCCAAGGAGAAGCTGGACCTGAAACGGGCCCGGCGCATCCTGGACCGGGACCACTACGGCCTGGACAAGGTGAAGGAGCGGTTCATCGAGATTTTGGCGGTGCGTAAGCTGGCCCCCAAGGAGACCGGCCAGATCATCTGCCTGGCGGGTCCTCCCGGCGTGGGCAAGACCTCCATCGCCCGGTCCATCGCCGAGGCCACCGGCCGGAAGTATGTGCGGGTGTCTCTGGGCGGCGTCAGCGACGAGGCGGAGATCATGGGCCACCGCAAGACGTATGTGGGCTCTATGCCCGGGCGGGTCATCAACGCCGTCAAGCAGGCGGGGGTGAACAACCCCCTGCTGCTGCTGGACGAGATCGACAAGCTGGGGCAGAATTTTAAGGGGGACCCGGCCTCCGCCCTGCTGGAGGTGCTGGACCCGGAGCAGAACCGGGAGTTTACCGACCACTACGTGGACATGCCCTTCGACCTGAGCCGGGTGCTGTTCATCACCACGGCCAACGACGTGTCCCGCATCCCCGGGCCGCTGTACGACCGGATGGACATCATCGAACTGGGCAGCTACACCCAGGAGGAGAAGCTGAACATCGCCATGAAGCACCTGGTGCGCAAGCAGCTGGAGAAGCACGGCCTTACCGCCAAGCAACTGCGCTTTACCAAGGCGGCGGTGCGGGAGCTCATCGAGGGCTACACCCGGGAGGCCGGGGTGCGCACCCTGGAGCGGATGATCGCCTCGGTGTGCCGGAAGGCCGCCAAAATGGTGGTCTCCGACCCGGACTTCGCCGGCTTTACCGTGCGGCCTGAGGACCTGGAGGAACTTCTGGGGCCCCGGAAATTCACCCGGGACCAGCTCTCCGGGGAGGACACCATCGGCCTGGTCAACGGCCTGGCCTGGACCAGCGTGGGCGGGGAGCTCCTGCCCATCGAGGTGGCCGTGATGGAGGGCACCGGGAAGATCCAGCTCACCGGCTCCCTGGGGGACGTGATGAAGGAGTCGGCCAACGCCGCCATCACCTGCATCCGCACCAGGGCAGGGGCCCTGGGCATCTCCCCGAAATTCTACGAGAAGTGCGACATCCACATCCACGCCCCGGAGGGCGCCGTGCCCAAGGACGGCCCCTCCGCCGGTACGGCCATGGCCACGGCCATCACCTCCGCCCTGTGCGGCATCCCCGTGCGCCACGACGTGGCCATGACCGGGGAGATCACCCTCCAGGGCCGGGTGCTGCCCATCGGCGGCCTGAAGGAGAAGGCCATGGCCGCCTACAAGAACCACATTAAGACCGTGCTCATCCCCGCGGACAACGTGCCCGACCTGGCGGAGGTGGACGAAGTGGTGAAGAAGAATATCACCTTTATCCCCGTAAAGCGGGTGGACACCGTGCTGGAGACGGCCCTGGAGCACATGCCACGGCCGGTGCGCCCGGACACGGTCCTCCCCGAGGGGGCGCACAAGGAGAGCGGGAAGCTCCCCAACCCCCCGGGGCTGTACCAGTAACCGACACAGGAGGTCCCCATGAATTTTCAGACTGTGGCCTTCGAGGCCGCCGCAGGCCGGGCAGACCAGCTGCCCCGGTCCGACTTGCCGGAGGTGGTATTCTCCGGGAAATCCAACGTGGGGAAGTCCTCCCTGCTGAATAAATTGGTGAACCGAAAGGCCATCGCCCGGGTGAGCGCCACCCCGGGCAAGACCGCCACCATCAATTTCTACCGGCTGGAGGGCTGCCGCCTGGTGGACTTGCCGGGCTACGGCTACGCGAAAGTCTCCCAAAAGGAGAAGGAGCGCTGGGCCAAGCTGGTGGAGGGGTACTTCGCCCAGCAGCGGCAGATCGCCCTGGTGATCCAGCTGCTGGACATGCGCCACAAGCCCACGGAGGACGACAGAACCATGCTCCGGTTCCTGGAGGAGTCCGGCCTGCCCTATGCCGTGGTGTGCACCAAAAGCGACAAGCTGAACAAAAGCGAGACAGCGGCCCAGACCGCCCTGTTCCAGGAGCTCCTGGGGCAGCGGGGCGTGGCGTTTTTCCCCTTTTCCGCCACCAAGGGGACGGGCCTTTTGGAGATTCGGGAGCACATCGCCCAGGCGGTGGAGGGCGCTCCCCAAGAGTAAGGGAAACAGAAAGGATGATGGCTATGATCTCACCCTGCCTCAGCGTGAACCAGCAGGGCCATTTGGATATCAGCGGGTGCGACACGGTGGACCTGGCCCGGCAGTACGGCACCCCGCTCTATGTGATGAGTGAGGACGAGGTGCGCCGGGCCTGCCGCAGCTACGCGGCCTCTTTTCAGAAATATTACGGGGGCAACGGCAGGCCCATCTACGCCAGCAAGGCCTTCAGCTGCAAAGAGATCTACCGTATCGTGGTAAGCGAGGGCCTGGACGTGGAGGTGGTCTCCGGCGGGGAGCTGTACACCGCCCTGCAGGCCGGCGTCCCCGGGAAGAAGCTCCATTTCCAGGGGAACAACAAGTCGGCCGGGGAGCTGCGCCTGGCTGTGGAGAACGGCGTGGGGGACATCGTGGTGGACAACCTGCTGGAGCTGAGCATGCTCCAGCAGGCCGCCAAGGAGCACGGCGTTAGGGCCGGCATCTCCCTGCGGGTGAAGCCGGGCATCGACGCCCACACCCACGAGTTTATCCGCACCGGGCAGGTGGACTCCAAATTCGGCCTGGACCTGCAGAACGGCGAAGCCCTGGAGGCGGTGAAGCAGGCGCTGGCCGCGGAAAACCTGGAGCTGCAGGGCCTTCACTGCCACATCGGCTCCCAGATCTTGGAGAAGGAGCCCTTCGTCCATGCCGCCGAGGTGATGCTGGACTTCTACGGCCTGCTCCGCCGGGAGCTGGGCGTCACCCTGAAGCACCTGAACCTGGGGGGCGGCTTCGGCATCCACTATAAGGAGGAGGACGCGGCCATCCCCTACGAGGAATACATGGAGGTGGTCTCCACCGCGGTGCACCGCAAGTGCGGGGAGCTGGACCTGCCCCAGCCCTTCATCTATATCGAGCCCGGCCGCTCCATCGTGGGGGAGGCAGGCATCACCCTGTACACCGTGGGGGCCATCAAGGAGATCCCCGGGGTGCGCAATTACGTGGCCATCGACGGGGGCATGTTCGACAACCCCCGGTACGCCCTGTACCAGGCGGACTACACCTGCCTCATCGCCAATAAGGCGGACCGGCCCGCGGACTACACCGCCACCATCGCCGGGAAGTGCTGTGAGAGCGGCGACCTGATCCAGGAGCACGCCCCCATCCAGAAGCCGGAGACCGGGGACATCCTGGCGGTGCTCTCCACCGGGGCGTACAACTATTCCATGGCCTCCAACTACAACCGGAACTTAAAGCCCCCCTGCGTGATGGTCTCCCAGGGCAGCTCCCGGGTCATCATCAAAGGGGAGACCTACGAGGACCTGGTGCGCAACGACATCTGACCCCGGGAGTTTGATTTTGCCTGTTTACTTTTTCCCTTTTCTATGGTAAACTCATAAAGTAGTGGCGCAGAACAGGGGAGACGCGCCCGCTTCGAGTTGTCACGACTATTTGGAAAGGATGAAAGGGCTATGAATCCAAAGCTGCAGGATAAAAATATCGATTTTCTGTTCCAGGCCATCCTGTCCCTCAAGACCACCGAGGACTGTTACCGCTTTTTCGACGACCTGTGCACCGTGCCGGAGCTGAAGGCCATGTCCCAGCGCCTGGCTGTGGCCAAGATGCTGAGCCACAAGCAGGTGTACAGCGACATCGTAGCGGAGACCGGGGCCTCCACCGCTACCATCAGCCGGGTCAACCGGTCCTTGAATTATGGCAGCGACGGGTACGAGCTGGTGTTCCAGCGCCTGGAAAACGGCGGGAAGGACTGAGCCGATGGCCGGTTATTCCGTTTTTGCCCAATACTACGACGAGCTCACCGCCAATGTGGGCTACCCCAAACGGGCGGACTACCTGCTGGAGCTGCTGGCCCGCTTCGGCCACCAGCCGGGCCTCACCCTGGACCTGGCCTGCGGCACCGGCTCCCTCACCCTGGAGCTGTTCCGCCGGGGGGTGGACGTGTACGGGGTGGACGCCTCGGTGGAGATGCTCTCCGAGGCCAGGGAGAAGTGCGCCGAGGCCGGGGCGGACATCCTCTTTTTGTGCCAGCGTATGCAGGACCTGGACCTCTACGGCACGGTGAACACCGTGGTGTGCTCCCTGGACAGCGTGAACCACCTGCCCGGGGCCGAAGAGCTGGAAAAGGCCTTCCAGCGGGTCTCCTTTTTCCTGGAGCCCGGGGGCTGGTTCCTCTTCGACGCCAACACCCCCTATAAGCACGAGCAGGTGCTGGGCAACCACACCTTTGTCTACGATATGGAGCACGTGTACTGCGTGTGGCAGAACCGCTTCCACCCCGGCCAGGGCCGGGTGGACATCAGCCTGGACTTTTTCCAGCGGGAGGGGAAGCTCTACCGCCGCAGCGGCGAGCGGTTCTCCGAGTGGGCCTATCCCCGGGAGCAGCTGCAGGCCATGCTGGAGCAGGCCGGGTTCGGGCCGGCCCAGTTCTTCGGCGAGCTCTCCTTCGACCCGCCTGGGCCGGAGAGCCAGCGGTGGATGGTCGCCGCCCAAAAAAAGTGAGAAAAGGAGCATAGGCCCGAGGCGACTCCTGCGGGCCTTCTTAGCGCTATGGATAAGATCTTACGCACCATCACCTCCGACGGCAGCCTGATGGCTTCCGCCGTGGATTCCACCCAGCTGGTATATACCGCCCAGCGGCTGCACGGCCTTTCCAAGACCGCCTGCGCCGCCCTGGGCAGGCTCCTCACCGGCGCCTCCCTCATGGGGGCCATGCTGAAGATTGACGGGGCCACCCTGACCCTGAAGGTCAACGGGGGCGGGCCCCTGGGGACTCTGGTAGCCCTTGCGGACTGCCATGGCAACGTGCGGGGCTATGTGGACCACCCCCAGGTGGAGCTTCCCTTAAAGCCCAACGGCAAGCTGGATGTGGGCGGCGCTGTAGGCCGGGACGGCCGCCTGGCCGTCATCCGGGACATGGGCAGCGGCGACCCCTACATCGGCCAGGTGGAGCTGGTGAGCGGGGAGATTGCCGAGGACCTGACCAGCTACTACGCCGCCAGCGAGCAGACTCCCACGGTGTGCGCTTTGGGGGTGCTGGTAGACAAGGGGACAGGGGAGGCCCTGCTCTCCGGGGGATTGCTCATCCAGGCCCTGCCCGGGGCGGACGATGCCGCCCTGGCCCGGCTGGAGGAAAACGTGGGGAAGCTGGAGTCGGTGACCACCATGCTGGCCAAGGGCATGACCGTGGAGGAGATCTGCCGCAAGGCGCTGGACGGCTTTGAGGTGGAAGTCCTGGACCAGTTCCCGGTGAATTACGTGTGCAACTGCAGCAAGGAGCGCTTTGCCAACGCCATGCTCACCCTGGGGGCGGAGGAGATCCGCAGCCTGCCCTTAAACGAGGAGGGGAAGGCCGAGGCCGTGTGCCATTACTGCAGCCGGAAATACACCTTTACCCCGGCGGAATTGGAGCAGCTGGCCCGGCGCGCCGAGGCGAGTAAAAAATCGGAAAAATAATTTGCGGGAAACCCTTGACAAAACCGGCGGAATCCTGTAAAATAGTCAACGTCGCTGAGAAACAGCGCGCCATTGTTGTGTGGTCTGTGGGGGCATAGCTCAGCTGGTTAGAGCACCTGCCTTACAAGCAGGGGGTCACAGGTTCGAGTCCTGTTGTCCCCACCATGCACACAGTATCACCGGCAAACCTCTTATTATGGCCCGGTAGTTCAGCTGGTTAGAACGCTAGCCTGTCACGCTAGAGGTCGACGGTTCGAGCCCGTTCCGGGTCGCCATATTTGCCTCTGTAGCTCAGTTGGTAGAGCAGAGGACTGA
>DXIW01000009.1 GCA_019112625.1 Candidatus Acutalibacter stercorigallinarum
AGAAGGGCACCCCGGCCTCGCCGGCCACAGCCCGGGCCAGCAGGGTCTTACCGGTGCCGGGAGGGCCCACCAGCAGCACGCCCTTGGGGATACGGGCCCCCAGGGTGTTGTACTTGCTGGGGTTCTTCAGAAACTCCACGATCTCCCGGAGCTCCTCTTTTTCCTCGTCGGCGCCGGCCACATCGGCAAAGGTGGTCTTGCGCTTCTCGTCGCTCATCTGCTTGATCTTGGCCTTGCCAAAGCTCATGGTCTTGTCGCCGCCGCCCATGCCGGCCCCTAGGCGCTTCATCATGAACACCCAGAAGAAGATGAGCCCGCCGAACAGGATGAGGGTGGGCAAGAGGCTGATGATCCAGCTGGTCTCCGCCGGGCGGATGATGTCCTGGACCATCTTGTCCTCGGGATGGGCCTGGTTGTAGGCGTCGATGTCGTCGGACACGTCCATGTAGAACAGGTCCACGCTGGGCAGCACGAAGGGGATGAGGGTGCCCCGCTCGTCGTCCAGGGTCAGCACCATTTCCCCGGTGCCCAGGTTCAGCTGGTAGCCCGCCACCTGCTGTTCCTCAAAGTAGTTCAGGATGTCGGAATACTTGTAGGTGGCCTGCTGGGGCCGCCTGTTGTTGAACAGGACGACGATGATGAACAGCACCGCCACGGGTATCCCGATATAGAGCAGCAGGTTGCGCAGCTTTCTGCGATTTCCGTCCAAGTTACGTTTCCTCCTAAAAAATGGATGTATTTTCTCCGGCCCGGGCCCTTATTCGTACACAGAGGGGCTCAGGATGCCCACGAAGGGCAGGTTCCGGTATTTCTCGTCGTAATCCAGCCCGTAGCCCACGATGAAGGCGTCGGGGATCTGGGCGCCCACGTAGGTGGCCTTCACGTCCACCTCCCGGCGCTCGGGCTTGTCGAACAGGGTGCAGATGCGGATGCTCCTGGGCCCGCGGGACTGGAGCAGCTCCATCAGGTAGCTCAGGGTCTTGCCGCTGTCCAGGATGTCCTCCACCAGCACGATGTCGTACCCCTCCAGGGGGATGTCCAGGTCTTTGATGATCTTCACCACGCCGCTGGTCTTTACGCCGGAGCCGTAGCTGGAGGTGGCCATAAAGTCGATCCGGGCGGGGATGGTGATGGCCCGCATCAGATCGGCCATAAACACCACCGAGCCCTTGAGCACACTGACCAGGAGCAGGTTCTTCCCCTTGTAGTCCCGGGTGATCTCCTGGCCCACACGCTCCACCATCACGGCGATCTGCCGCTCGGTAAACAGCACTTCTTCGACATCCTGCAGCATCTCTTGTTCTTCCCGCATGTCCCTCTCCCTTTCTTTGTTCCCGCACAAGCTGTGTTTCAGCGTTCCCGTTCCCGCAGTTCCACGGTGAGCAGCTCCCCGCCCGCCGCGGCCCCAAAGCCCTGGGCCGGCCCCAGCCCCTCGCAGTAGAGGAGCTGGCCGCCGCACTCCAGCAGCACCAGGCGCTCCCGGCAGGGCTGTGGCACCCGCCGCTCCTGGAGCAGCCGGTTCAGGCTTTTTTCCGCCCCGCGGCCTGCCGGGGCGAAGCGGTCCCCCGGCAGCCGGGTACGGGCCGTTAAGGGGCTTCCCGGCTTCAAATGTCCTGTAATTATAGCATAGTCCAGCGCATTTTTGAAGAACGAATTATGAATTTTTTGGCCCTGCGCCCCACTTTCCTGTGATTTTCTTCGTAAAATCAGGACCCTTCCGTCGGGAAGGATGTTCTCCCCCGGGCCCACCTCCACCTGGAAGGGGCCGCCGGGGGCCGGGCGCCAGGCGTAGAACACCCCCTGGCGGCACTGGGCCGCCACGCCCCCCGGCAGGGACAGGGCCCCGCCGGTCTCCAGCAGGGCGGCGGCCAGGTCCAGGTGTTTTTTCTCCAGGTCCCGGCAGCCGGCCTCCGCCAGGTACCGGACCAGGGCCCGGGCCTGCAGACTGGGGTGGGCTGCCCGCAGGAGCCTCGCCTCCAGGCCCCAGGGGAGCCTGGCCTCTTCCAAAAGGGAAGCCGCCTGGGCGTCTAAAAACTCCCGGTCCCGGCGCAAAAGGGCCGCGGCCTGCCCCGCCCCCTGGACGAACCGGGGGTTCAGCTCCTCCAGCAGGGGGAGCACCTCCCTGCGCAGCCGGTTGCGGGCAAAATCGCCAGTGAGGTTGGTGCTGTCCGTCACATAGGAAAGGCCTTTTTCGGCGCAGTAGGATTCGATCTCCCGGCGGTCCACCCCCAAAAAGGGGCGCAGCACCTTCCCCCGCCGGGGCGGGATGCCGCACAGCCCGGCAAGCCCCGTGCCCCGGCACAGGTGCAAAAGCATGGTCTCCGCGTTGTCCTGGGCGTTGTGGGCCGTAAGGATCCGGTCTGCCTCCCCTTGGGCCAGGGAATGGAAAAAGTCGTACCGCACCTGACGGCCGCACTCCTCCACCCCCAGGCCGCGCTGCCGGGCCAAAGCCGCCACATCCGCCCGCAGCAGGGCGAACCGGACCCCCAGCCGCCGGGCGAAGGCCTCCGCCGCGGCCTGGTCCCGCTCCGCCTCCTCCCCCCGGAGCAGGTGGTTCACATGGGCCAGCACCACACGCCGGGGGCCGATCTTTTCACACAGCCAATGGGCCAGGGCGGTGGAGTCCGCCCCGCCGGAAAAGCCCACCACCGCCAGACCCTCCGGCGGCAGGCCGGAGAGGTCGGCGGCGGCAAAATACTCACTCACCGCGGATCACCTCGCGGGAGGTGAAACGCATATATTCCCCCTGCCAGTGGACAGGGATATCCTTGGTCTCGCCGTGGCGGTTCTTGGCCACGATGATCAATCCTGCGTTCTGGTCCATATCCTCGGTCATGGTGCCGCCCTCGCTGATGGCGTTGTAGGCCTCCCGGTGGAGGAACAGCACGATGTCGGCGTCCTGTTCGATAGAGCCGGAGTCACGCAGCTCCGAAAGGCCGGGGCGGTGGTCCTTGGTGCGCTCGGTGGGGCGGCGCAGCTGGGACAGAGCCACCACCGGCACGTTCAGCTCCTTGGCCATGATCTTCAGGCTGCGGGTGATCTCCGCCACCTCGTTGACCCGGTTGTCCGTGCGCTTGGGGCTGGTCATCAGCTGGAGGTAGTCCACGATCACCAGGTCCACGTCCTTCAGCCGCAGCAGCTTGGCCTTCATCTTCTGGGCGGTGATGTCGGGGCTGTCGTCCAGGTACAGGGGGGCCTTTCCCAAAATGTCGCTGGCCTCTACCAGCCGGGCCCACTCGTCGTTGGAGAGGTTCCCCGCCCGCAGCTTGGTGCCCTCCACCAGGGCCTCGCTGGCCAGCAGGCGGGAGGCCAGCTGCTCCCGGCCCATTTCCAGGGAGAAAAAGGCCACCTTGCGGCCCCGGGTCACCGCCACGTGCCGGGCGATGTTCAGCCCCAGGCTGGTCTTGCCCACGCCGGGCCGGGCCGCCAGCACAATCAGGTCCGAGCGGTTCAGGCCGGTGATGGTGGCGTCCAGCTCCCGGATGCCGGTGGGCAGGCCCTGGTACCGTTCCTTGTCCGGGCTGTTGAGCTGGTCCAGCCGGTCGAAGGTCTCCAGCAGCACCTCGCCCAGGCGCTGCAGGCCCTGCACGCTCTTGCCCTGGCGGATGCGGTAAATGCGCTCCTCCGCGGCGTCCAGCAGCAGGGAGGGGTCCTCCGCCCCCTCGCTGGCGTCGTCCAGGATGCTGCGGGCGGCCTTCATCAGGCTGCGCATGTCGTACTTGTCCCGCACGATCTGGGCGTAGACCTCCACGTTGTCGATGGAGGGCACCAGCTGGGCCAGCTGGGTGAGGTACACCTTGCCGGTGTCCTGGTCGAACTCCCGGTTCTCCTTCAGCTTTTCCAGCACGGTGACAAAATCCACGGGCTGCCCCAGGACGAACATGTCCCGCATGGCCCCGTAGATCATCTGGTTGTTCACCGCGTAGAAGTACTCCTCCCGGGGGAGCAGGTCCATGACCACGTTGAGACAGGA
Organism: Candidatus Acutalibacter stercorigallinarum; assembly: GCA_019112625.1. Lineage (GTDB taxonomy): Bacteria > Bacillota > Clostridia > Oscillospirales > Acutalibacteraceae > Acutalibacter > Acutalibacter stercorigallinarum. The sequence goes on from DXIW01000009.1 coordinate 3,974, forward strand.
GGGCTCCAGCAAAATGGCCCCCAGCACAGACTGCTCCGCCTCCAGGCTGAAGGGCAGGTTCATCCCCGGCTCGGCCTGGGTGCGCAGGGTATCAGGGCTGTAATCCATGGCCCCCGCTCCCTTACTCGTGGACCACCACGCTCATGGTGGTGGTGATGCCGCCGTAGAATTTCAGCTCCACCGGGTAGGTGCCGAAGGCCTTGATGTCCGCATCCAGTACCACCTTGCGCTTGTCCACCTCCACGCCGAATTGCTCCTTGATGGCCTCGGCGATCTCCTTGGGGGTGACGGAGCCGAAGATCTTCCCGCCCTGGCCGGCCCGGGCGGCGATCTTCACCACCTTGCCGGAGAGGGCGTCGGCGCTCTTCTGGGCGTGCTCGGTCTCGGTTTTTACCTTATAGGCCTTGGCGGCCTCGGCGTTCTTCAACTCGTTCATGGCCTGGGCGTTGGCCTCTTTGGCCAGCTTGCGGGGCAGCAGAAAGTTGCGGGCGTAGCCGTCGGAGACGTTGACCAGCTCCCCCTTTTTCCCAATGGACTTCACGTCCTGCAGCAGTACGACTTTCATAACGAATACCCTCTTTCTCTATGGTAGTATCCTGTGGTAAGGCGGGTCACCGGGGCTCCTGGTCCTCCCCGTTCTCCGCCAGCTTGGTGTCCAGGGCGCGCATCAGGGCACGGCGCACCTCGCTGACCGTGGCGTTCTTCACCTGGGCGCCGGCCATGGTGAAGTGCCCGCCGCCGCCGAAGCCCTCCAAAATCAGCTGGACGTTCACGTCACCCAGGCTGCGGCCGGAGATGTTCACATCGCTGCCCGACCGGTAGATGACAAAGGAGGCCCTTACCCCCAGGATGGACAGCAGCTCGTCGGCGGCCTGGGCCGCCACGATGCGCAGGTCCTCCACCTCCCAGGTGGAGGCGGCGATGGCGCAGCCCTTGTAGATCTCCGCCCCGCTGACCAGCTGGGCCTTCTGCTTGTAGGTGTCCAGGGTGTCGGAGAAGAGCTTCTTCACCGCCACGGTGTCCGCCCCCTGGCGGCGCAGGAAGGCCGAGGCCTCGAAGGTGCGCACGCCGGTTTTCAGCACGAAGTTCTTGGTGTCCAGCATGATGCCGGCCAGCAGGGCCTCGGCATCCGCCGCGTCGATGGCGCTGGCCTTGATGTACTGCACCAGCTCCGTCACCATCTCCGAGGCGGAGCTGGCGTAGGGCTCGTGGTAGAAGATCAGGGCGTTCTTGATGTGGGAGACCATCATCCGGTGGTGGTCGATGACCACCACCCGGGGGACGCGCTCCAGCAGCTCGTGGTACTCCACGAAGTTCACCGAGTGGGTGTCCACCACGATGAGCAGGGACCGGTCCGTTACGGCCTGGAGGGCCTCCTGGGCCCCGATGAACACGTCCTCCTCCGGGTAGGCTCGGGCCACGGTGTCCACCAGGGGACGGGCCAGGGTCTGGTTCCGGTTGATGACCACCGCCGCGGGCTTCTCCAGCCCCTTGTGGATGGCGGCCCACATGCCCACCGCGGCGCCCACGCTGTCCAAGTCGGAGTTCTTGTGGCCCATGATGAACACCCGGTCGCTGTCCTTCACGTGGTCGGTGAGGGTGGCGGCGATGACCCGGGTGCGCACCTTGTCCCGCTTCTCCACGCCCTTGGAAAGACCGCCAAAGAATTCGTAGGTGTCACCCTTCTGCATAACGGCCACCTGGTCGCCGCCCCGGCCCAGGGCCATATCCAGGGCCTGGCGGGCCCAGCGCTCGCTCTCGGCGATGTCCTGGGAGCCCCGGCCCAGCCCCACCGAGATGGTGGCGCTCATGTTGTTTTTGCCGCTCTTGATGGCGCGCACGTCGTCCAGCACCCGGAAGCGCCGCTGCTTGGCCTCCTCCACGTGGGACTCGTCGGTGAGGAACAGGTACCGGTTGTCGCTGAGGCGGCGGAGAAAGCCGCCCATCTCCTCGCTGGCCCAGCGGTAGAGCACCGCGTCCACCTCGCCGGAGATGCGGGAGCCCTCGCCCCCCATGTTGTCCCGCAGCAGCTCCTCCCGGTTGTCGAACACCACCAGGCCCACCACGGGCTTTTTCTCCCGGTACTCCTTGTGGATGGCCTTGAAGTAGGTGTCGTCCACAAAGTAGAGGAGGTACCCCTCCTTGGCCCGGGCGCCGTACACGGTGTACTCCCGGCCCCCGTGGGACACGGCCGCGCCCTTTTCCCCCATCACCTGCCGGAAGGTTTTGGGGTAGATGTACCGCAGCACGTTCTCCCCCACAAAATCACGGCCACGGCCCAGGGTATCGGCAAAGGCCTGGTTGGCCCACACGATGTCCCCCGCCCGGCCCACCACGGCCACGGCCAGGCCGAATTCCTGCAGGGCATAGGATTCCTCCCCGGTGAGCACCCGCTTGGCCCCCCGCAGCGCGCGGGAGGAGTCCCGCCGGCGCAGCAGGTCGGAGGCGCCCACCGCCAGCAGGGAGACCCCCGCCGCGGTGAGCTCCACCAGGAAGAGTATCCTGCTGTGGGGATAGCTGGCAAACGCCATGGCCACCATGGCCGCCGCCATCAGGTACAACAGGGGCGATACCACCCAGACCTTTTTCCTTCGCACCTTCCATCACTTCCTACTCAGACATGCCTGGCTCGGCCCAGGGAGCGCTCAGACCTCCATGATGATGGGCAGCACCATGGGGCTGCGCTGTGTCTTGCGGTACAAGAACCGGGAGAGCTCGTCCTTTACGTTCTGCTTTAAGGCGCTCCAGTCCCGCACCCGATGCTTCGCACAGTCCTCCAGCGTATTATACACCACTTTCCGAGCTTCGTCCATAAGGGCTTCCGATTCCCGCACGTACACAAAGCCACGGGACACAATGTCCGGCCCGGCAGCCACGTGGCCTGTGTCCCCTTCGATGGTGCACACCGCCACGATGATGCCGTCCTCGGCCAGGTGCTTCCGGTCCCGCAGGACGATGCTGCCCACGTCGCCTACGCCCAGGCCGTCTACCAGCACGCTGCCGGCGGGGGCGTCGGCCAGCTGCTTGATGCCGTCCTCCTGGATCTCCAGCACGCTGCCGATGTGGCCGATGAAGATGTTCTCCTCCGGGATGCCCATGGCCATGGCCAGGCCCGCGTGCTTGCGCAGGTGCTTCTGCTCCCCGTGGACAGGGATGAAGAATTTGGGCCGGGTGAGGGCCTGCATCAGCTTCAGCTCCTCCTGGCAGGCGTGGCCGGAGACGTGGACCTCGTACATGCTCTCGTAGATGACGGTGCAGCCCTGTTTCAGCAGCTCATCCACCACGGCGCCCACGGTCTTTTCGTTGCCGGGGATGGGCCGGGCGGAGAGGATGATGAAGTCGTTGGGGTTGATGGCCACCTGGCGGTGGTCGGAGAAGGCCATGCGGGTCAGCGCCGACATGGGCTCCCCCTGGCTGCCGGTGGTGATGAGCACCAGCTGGCCGGGCTCGTACCGGTTGATGAGGTTCAGGTCGATGAGCACCCCGTCGGGGATATGGAGGTACCCCAGCTCGCTGGCGATGCCCATGACGTTCACCATGCTCCGGCCGGAGAGGGCCACCTTGCGGCCGTATTTCACGGCGCAGTCGATGATCATCTGCACCCGGCTGATGGAGGAGGCGAAGGTGGCCACGATAATGCGCTTGCCCTCCGCCCGCAGGAACAGGGAGTCCAGGGAGTTGTGCACCGACTGCTCGGTCTTGGTATAGCCGGGGCGCTCGGCGTTGGTGGAGTCGGCCAGCAGGGCCAGCACCCCCTCCTTGCCCAGCTCGGCGAAGCGGGCCAGGTCGATCATGGCCCCCTCGGCGGGGGTCATATCGATCTTAAAGTCACCGGTGTGGACGATGGTGCCCGCGGGGCTGTGGATGGCCAGGGCCACCGCGTCGGCGATGGAGTGGTTCACGTGGATGAGCTCCACGTCCATGCAGCCCATCTGCAGGTGGGACCCGGGCGGGGTCACCTGCAGCCGGGCGGAGCCGGTGAGGCCGTGCTCCTTCAGCTTCCCCTCGATGAGGCCGATGGTGAGGGCCGTGCCGTACACGGGCACGTTCAGCTTTTTCAGCAGGTAGGGCACCGCGCCGATGTGGTCCTCGTGGCCGTGGGTGATGACCACGCCCCGGATCTTGGAGCGGTTCTTCTCCACGAAGGTGAAGTCGGGGATGACCAGGTCTACCCCCAGCATCTCCTCGTCGGGGAAAGCCATGCCGCAGTCTACGATCACCATATCATCCTGGCACTCGTACAGGGTGAAGTTCTTGCCGATCTCGTTGAGCCCCCCCAGAAAGTAGGCCCGGATGGGGGGCTTTTTCGATTTTTTCTGCCTGCCCCGGCCCTTTTTCTGGGCCTGGGCCTTCTCCTGGACCTGGGCCTGCTTGGCGGCCCGGGCCTGCTGGGCCGCGGCGATGGGGGCGGTGCCCAGGGTCTGCTTTTTCCCCCGGGCCTGGCGGCCCCGGCCGCTCTCCGCCTTCCGGGCGGCGGCCGCCGCCTGGTCGCTCTGGACCTGGGGGGTCTTGCCCCGGCCCTTCCCCTGCTTGGCGCCGCCGTGGGCAGCCTTCTCCTTCTGGGCCTGGGCGGGGACCTCTTTGGCCTTGCCCCGCTGGGCCGCTGGCTTCTGCCGGGGGCCGGCGATCTTCCCGATCTTCGGGGCGTCCTCCGCCCCGCTGAGGACCTGGTCCTGCTGTCTTGCCGGGAGCTCTGTGCCCTCCCCGGCGGGCTTGCGTCTGTTATTCTTCTTCTCTGCCACTCGATTTCCTCCTACACACAAAAATAGCGTCACATCATTTTTGCCTGTGGAAGCAGGGACTTTCCGGCAGGGGGAACCAGGCAAGCACTGGGCTCGCCTCCCCCAAAAAGCGGGAAAAGGGCACGCCGCCCCAAGCGCCGCACAAACCCGTTCCCGGCGCTTTCCCGCTCGCTATTCCCCGCCGCGCGGGGCGGGCGCTCCCGCCCCTGTCCGCGCAGCTGCTGCTTCCGTGCTATACAAAAACGCGGCTCCTGCCGCATGGATGCCGTAACTAGCCGGCCCTTGGGCCGCTGTATGGATATATTGTAACGGTTTCCCGCCGCTCTGTCAAGGGAAAGGGCCCCCGACCCTCCGGCCGCGGCGCGGCCGCCCCTCCCGCAGGGAGGGGGCCTGCCCCGCCGGGGCGGGGCAGGCGAGGGCCGGGGGCGGCGAGGGCCGGGGGCGGCGGGCCGGTGAAAAGCGAAGCGGGAGTAATGTGCTCCGCCTTACCTCTAGCATCGGCAGTCCGGGCCCGGTTTATGCCGCGGCCCGTCCCATTGACTTTCCCGGGCGGGGTGCTATAATGGGGCTGGACCCGGGGAAGGAGGATGTTCATGGACTTGCTGGAACGGATGGAGAGCGGGAAGCTCTTCTATGCCGGGGACCCGGAATTGTCCCGGGCGAAGCTGCGCTGCAAGGAGCTTTTGTACGACTTCAACCACGCCAGGCCCTCCCAGGCCGGGGAGATGCTGGCCCTGCTGGGGCAGCTGCTGGGCGCTGTGGGAGAGGGCTGCTGGATCGAGCCGCCCCTGTACGTCAACTGGGGCAGCCGCATCACCCTGGGGGACCACGTGTACGCCAACACCGGGCTGACGGTGATTGACGACACTTTCGTCAACATCGGCAGCCACGTGATGCTGGGCCCCCGGGTGACCATCTCCGCCGCCAGCCACCCGGTGGACCCGGAGCTGCGCCGCCAGGCCTATCAATACGACCTGCCGGTGGTCCTGGAGGAAAACGTGTGGGTGGGGGCCGGGGCCACCATCCTGCCGGGGGTCACCATCGGGAAAAACAGCGTCATCGGCGCGGGCAGCGTGGTGGACCGGGACATCCCCCCGGACGTGGTGGCCGCGGGGGTGCCCTGCCGGGTGCTCCGGGAGATCGGTCCCCGGGACCGGGAGTATTACCACAAAGACTGGCCCGTAAAGGACGGGCTGGCGTAAAGGAAAATCAAACCAAAGGGGAGAGAGCACAATGAAAGACCAGATTTTGCTGCCGGAGGGCGGCTATTACAAGGCCAACCTCCACTGCCATACCACCATCTCCGACGGGGAGTTCACCCCCGAGGAGATCAAAGCCGCCTACCAGAAGGAGGGCTACTCCATCGTGGCCTACACCGACCACGACCGCTACCGCTGGCACAAGGAGCTGGACGGCCCGGACTTTTTGGCCCTGGCCGCCTACGAGACTGAGGTGACAGAGTTTTCCACCGGTCCCGACTGCTGGCCCGACCTAAAGACCTACCACCTGAACCTGTTCGACACCGACCCCACCCAACACCAGCAGGAGAAGGCCGCGAGCCCCCGGCCGCCCCAGCGCTACGGGGACTTTTACGGTCTCAATGAGTACATCCAGCAGATGCGGGACCTGGGCTTCCTGGTGTGCTACAACCACCCCTACTGGTCCCTGCAGAATTACAACGACTATGCCGGCCTGCGGGGTCTGTTCGCCATGGAGATCTACAACCACGGTTGCGAGCACGACGGCCTGTACGGCTTCCACCCCCAGGCCTACGACGAGATGCTCCGCTCCGGCCAGAAGCTGTTCTGCCTGGCCACCGACGACAACCACGACCGGCAGCCCCTGGGCCACCCCCTGAACGACTCCTTCGGGGGCTTCGTGCAGATTGCCGCCCGGGAGCTCACCTACCCTGCCGTCATCCAGGCCCTGCGGGAGGGGCAGTTTTACTGGTCTATGGGGCCCCAACTGCAGGGGGTCAGGATCGAGGACGGCTGCCTGAAGGTAAAGACTTCCCCGGTGGAGAAGATCTTCGTCATCCAGAAGGGCCGGGACTGCTACCAGACCGCCGTGAACCCCGGGGAGAGCCTGACCGAGGCTTCCTTCCCCCTCACCGGGAAGGAGGGCTGGTTCCGGGTGCAGGTCCGGGACGGCCGGGGCCTGTACGCCGGCACAAACGCCTATTTCATCCCCGACCTGCTGTAATACCGCCGTCAACAAAAACCCAGGAAGGCCCCGGCCTCCCTGGGTTTTTTATGGTAGAAAGCAAAAAGAAAGACGGGCCCGAAGGCCCGCCGCAGATTGGAGCGGAAGACGAGGCTCGAACTCGCTACCTCCACCTTGGCAAGGTGGCGCTCTACCAGATGAGCTACTCCCGCGCTTTCACGATGCTTATGTATTATACCAAGCCCGGCCACGCTTGTCAAGGGGGAATTTACAAAAAAACCGGACCCCCGCAGGGGCCCGGCCTTTCGTCTTAGCAGCAGAGCGGAATTTACAGCTTCACTACGTTGACAGCCCGCAGCTTCTCGCTGTTCTTGGGATCGGGCTCGGTCTCGAAGGTCACCTTCTGGCCCTCTTCCAGGGTCTTGAAGCCGTCGCACTGGATCGCGGAGAAGTGCACAAAAACGTCCTCGCCGCCTTCATCGTTAGAGATGAAGCCATAACCTTTTTCTGCGTTAAACCATTTGACTGTACCGTTCATGTTCGGCACCTCCATAAAAGTGTGTGTATCCGGCCAGGGGGCCAGATCACGGGTGGTTCCTGTTGTGGGACTTCCCGCTTTCCAAGCTGCGCCGGGGTCTCCCCCTTAACAAAAAGCTCACAGCTTGTGTAAATCATCAGACGTTCGCATGACTTACAAAAACTGTGAGTTCATCGCCCTGCTAAATACGCCTATATCCTACCACGTTTTCTGCACATTGTCAAGCAGAATTTTCCCTCTCCCCCGCCCGGGGCGAAAAAAAGCCGGGGCGGGCACTGTTCAAACCGGCGCCTCCATGCTATAATAAGAAAATCAGTTTACAGAATATCCGATTTTCCGGGAGGGAGTTTTTATGATACAGCCGCAAGCCCTGGCGGTCCTCGACCAGGTGCGCCGGGCCGTGGTGGGGAAAGACGCCGTGGTGTGCAAGGCCCTTATGGCCATCCTGGCCAAGGGGCACATCCTCTTGGAGGACAACCCCGGCCTGGGCAAGACCACCCTGGCCCTGGCCTTCTCCAAGGCCATGAGCCTCTCGTACCGCCGGGTGCAGTTTACGCCGGAGATCATGCCCGCGGACGTGGTGGGCTTTACCATGTACGACCAGCGCACCGGACAGTTCCAGTACCGGCCCGGCGCCGCTTTGTGCAACCTGTTTTTGGCCGATGAGCTCAACCGCACCAGCGCCAAGACCCAAAGTGCGCTTTTGGAGGCCATGGAGGAGGGGCAGGTCACGGTGGACGGGGTGAGTCACAAGCTGCCTGTCCCCTACACCGTCATCGCCACCCAGAACCCGGTGGGCTCCGCGGGCACCCAGCTGCTGCCCGAGTCCCAGCTGGACCGGTTCATGGTGCGGCTCTCCCTGGGCTACCCCAGCCTGGAGCAGGAGGTGGAGATCCTCCGGCAGACCGAGGGGGAGCGGCCGGTGGACGGCCTGCAGCCCGTGGTGTCCCTTGCCGACGTGGCGGACATGCAGCGCCAGGTGGGCCGGGTCCACGTGGCCGACGACATCTACCGCTATGTGGCCCAGCTGTGCGCCGCCACCCGGGAGCACGCCCTGGTGCGGCTGGGGGCCAGCCCCCGGGCCGGCGGGGCCCTGGTGCGCATCTGCCGGGCCTCCGCCTGGATGGCCGGCCGGGACTTCGTCATCCCCGGGGACGTGCAGTTGCTGTTTTTCGACGTGCTGGAGCACCGGATCACCCTGGACCCCCAGGCCCGCCTGGGGGACAAGGACGCCCACGCCGTGCTGGCCGAGGTCCTCAAGACCGTGGCCGCCCCCCGGCTGGTGCGGTAAGGGAGGAGGGCGAGGCCATGCTGCGCAACAGGCTCTGCTACGGGCTGGTGCTGCTGGGCACGGGCCTGTTTTTCCTGTGCTATAACGGGTATGTGTCCTACTATGTGTTCCTCCTGTCCCTGCTGCTGCCGGTGGTGTCCCTGGTGCTGTCCCTGCCGGGGATGCTCACCATGCGCCTGTCCCTGTCCCTGGACAGTCCCGACCCCTACCTGGCCCACCTGCGCAAGGGGGAGGCCGTCACCCTGCGGCTGGGGGCCCGGTGCCCCTGGCCCTTCACCGGCAGCCGGGTAAAGCTGCGGCTGGCGGTGCGCAACACCCTCACCGGGGAGGAACGCCGGGAGTGGCTGGTGCTGGTCCCCAGCCGGAAGGCCCTCACCCTGGAGCACAGCCTGGCTTCTTCCACCTGCGGCCTGGTGGAGTGCACCCTCGCCCGGGCCAAGGCCTGCGACCTGCTGGGGCTGTTCTCCCTGCCTGTGGGGGTGAAGCGGCTGCCCGCCTGCCGGGCCTTTTTCTTCCCCGGGGTGTACAGCCCCCTGCTCCAGGCGGAGCATCTCCCCGCCCTGGACGGGGAGGGGGAGCGGTACTCCCCCACAAAGCCCGGGGACGACCCCACGGAGCTCTTCGGCCTGCGGCCCTACCGCCAGGGGGACCGGCTGTCCCAGGTGCACTGGAAGCTGTCCCAGAAGGCCGGGCAGACCTTGGTGAAGGAGCTGAGCCTGCCCGTGTCCGACCACATCCTGTTCCTGCTGGACCTAAACGGCAGCGGCTGGGACGCGGACCTGCTTCTGGACGCCTTCGCCACCCTCTCTGACTTCCTGGCGCAGCAGGAGATCGCCCACCGGGTGGGCTTTTTGGGTAAGACCGGGGGGTTCCGCCTGGTGGAGCTCGCCGCCCCCCAGGACACCCGCCCCGCCCTGGAGGCCCTGCTCACCCTGGAGGGCCGGGCGCCCCTGCCTCCCCTGTCCCGGGAGGACCTGCCCGGCGGGGTGTCCCACGCCCTGGTGCTCACCGCCCGGACCCGGGAGCCCCTGCTGGCCCTGCTGCGGGGCCGCTACCCCAGCGCCCGGTGCACGGTGATCCGGGCTTTCGCCCAGGGGGACGGCCCCCTGCGGGAGGGGGACCAGATCCTGCTGCGGCCCGGCCGGGTCCAGGAGGCCCTCCAGGGCCTGACGCTGTGACGCTATTTTTCATTTAGAAAGGAGGCGGCGGCCTTGAAACGCAGACCTGAGGCCCAGGAGGCCGCCTCCCTGCTGGGGCGGCCCCGGGCCCTGCTCCCCGAGCCGGAGCTGGTGCCCCAGGGACTCTTTTACAGCTGCCTGGTGGCATTAGGGGGCCTGGGCGCATTGGGGTGCGTCCTCACCGCGTTCCAGATCCCCGTCCAGGCCCTGATTCTCTTCGGGGTGGGGGCCTGCTGCTGCCTGGCCTTCGGCCTGGCCGCCATGAACCGCAAGGCCTGGGTCATCGTCTCCCTGGCGGCCCTGGTGCTGTGGGCGCTGTGGACCTGGCGGCAGTGGGAAAACCTGGAGCAGGGCTTTGCCATCTCCGCCAATCTGGTGCTCCAGGCCTACGGGGACAAGCTGGGCATTTCGCTGCCCCAGCTTCCCAACCCCATCCACCCCAACCGCCAGGCCCAGATCGCCACCCTGCTCTGGGTGGGGGTGGAGGTCCCCTTCTTCTGGCTGCTCACCTTCCTCTGGGCCCGGCGGAAAAGCGCCCTGTCCGCCTTTTGCCTCACCGGGCTGTTCCTCTTGTCCCACATGGCCATCTCCCTGCTGCCGGCGGCCTGGGCCCTGGGGGCGCTGCTGCTGTTCTGGTGCGTGCTGCTGCTCACCGCCGGGTCCCTGGGCCAGCGCCACAAGCTGCTGGACGAGCAGGGCACCTACCGGCTGGCGGGCACCGCCGCGGCCCGGCCCTTCACTCTGCTTTTGCTGCCCTTGCTGGCCCTGTGCATGGTGGGGCTGTACCACCTCTTCCCCGAGGACACCTACCAGCGGCCCCAGCTGGTCACCGGCCTGCGGGAGGACCTGTCCGACGGTCTGGGCCTGGAGGGCCCCCTCCCGGGGGACGGAGGCAGCGGCAACAGCCGGGTGGACCTGAGCGCCCTGGGCAGCCGCCACTACACCGGTGAGACCGCCCTGCGGGTGAAGTACGACTGGGAGGGGGACCGGGACCAGAGCACAGCCCAGAACCTGGAGAAGGACTATCTCAAGAGCTTTGTGGGCAGCGTGTACACCGGCCACAGCTGGGAGCGTCTGGACAGCGCCGCCGCCCGGGAGCTGGAGGAAATCACCGGGGAGCTGGAGGTCCAGTCCCTGCTGGTCCGGTACCAGGAGCTGGGGGGCAGCCAGAACCGCTATGCCAGCGACATCTCCTACACCCTGTCTGTGGAGAACGTGGGGGCCAGCTCCCGCCTGGCCTTCCTCCCCTACGGCCCCCTGGGCGGGGACCAGTGGGGGGAGCAGGGCCTGGCCCTGGTGGAGGACGGCTTCGCCCAGTCCTCCCGGTGGCTGCTGGGCACCGACCGCTACCAGCTCTCCTGCCTGGGCCTGCCCCAGGGGGTCTCTTACTACGAGCGGGCCGTCTCCCTGCCGGTGGACCTGTACGCCGCCTACTGCGCCGCCCAGGGCCGGGAGGTCCCGGAACACCTCACTCCCGAGGAGGACATGGCCGCCTCTTTGGAGCTGTCCGACGCCCTCCGGGGGGACCCAGCCGCCCAGCCCCAGGCCTGGACAGAGACTGGCCAGTTCCTCCCCGACCGGTGGCGCATCCCCGACTGGGCCCTGTCCGCCTATGAGGCATACGACCCGGAGGCCGCCGCCTTCCTCCAGTCGGTGGAGGCCTACAGCGATTTCGTCTACCGCTACTACACCCAGCTCCCCGCCGGGCTGGAGAACTTTCTCGACCAGTTCCGCCTGGAGCACGGCCTGGACCCCACGGGCTACAGCGACCCCATCGCCGCCATGGAGGAGGGGCTCCACCGGCTGTACGACCAGGGCTACACCTATACCCTCTCCCCCCAGAGCCCGCCGGAGGGGGAGGACTTCGTCACCTGGTTCCTCACCGAGGGCCGGGAGGGTTACTGCGTCCACTTTGCCACCGCGGCGGTGGCCCTGTTCCGCTCGGCGGGCATCCCCGCCCGGTACGCCGAGGGCTACGCCGTGCCCTCCGGCTACGACGGCCTGTGGGTGGACGTGCCCGACTACAACGCCCACGCCTGGGTGGAGGTGTACACCGGGGGCACGGGCTGGCTGCCGGTGGAGGTGACCCCCGCCGGGCCGGACGCCCCCGCCGCCTACCTCAATGCCCAGTACCCCACGGCAGAGGCCTCTCCCACCCCGGAGCCCGCGGCCTCCCCCACCCCGGCGCCCACCCCGGCGGCCACGGCCAGCCCCTCCGCCGGCCCGGCGGTTTCGCCTTCGGCCAGCCCTGCCGCCGGTGACGGTGAGGGGGGCTCCTGGGCCTTCCCCTGGCAGCCGGTGCTGGGGGTGCTGCTGGCCCTGGCCGGGGCGGCGCTGGCCCTGTGGGCCAACCGGGCCATCCGCCGCCAGGCGCGGCGGCGGGCCTTTGCCCAGCGGGACCGGAACAAGGCCGCCCTGGCCGCCTACGCCCACCTGCTGCGGCTGTGGGCCCTGGCGGAGCCCGGCTCCGCCCCGCCCCAGGAGTGGGAGGACCTGGCCCTGAAGGCCCGGTTCAGCAGCCACACCCTCACCCGGGAGGAGCTGGGCGTCCTCACCGGGGCCGCCGCCGGGCTGGAGGGCCGCCTGGGCCGGGAGCTGCCCGCAAAGCAGCGGCTGTGCCGGCAATACCTCCAGGGGCTGCTCTAGCGCCGCACGAAAATCGCCCTGCCCCGCACGGGAACAAGGTAGACAGCAGGCGGAAAACTTGGTATCCTATTGTCTTGGAATAACAATTTATAAGAAAGACGAGGGAACCCACATGGAGATCAAGGAAAAGATCGAAGAGATCGTAGAGAAAGTAAAGAGCGACAAGGACTTTGGCAAGCACTTCAAAGAGGACCCCGTCAAGGCCCTGGAGGGCGTGCTGGGCACCGACCTGCCCGACGAGCAGGTGAAGGCCCTCATCGAAGGGGTCAAGGCCAAGGTGAACCTGGACGAGCTGGGCGACAAGGCCGGCGACTTTCTGGGCGGCGCCATGGACAAGGTCAAGGGCCTGTTCGGCAAGAAGTAAACAGGAACACACAAAAAGGAGGGGCGGCTGCCCCTCCTTTTTCTTCGCAGCATAAATCCCCCGGCCCTTGGGCCGGGGGACGTTTTTTATACCTCGCAGGCGCACTCCTCGCACTCGGCGATCTCCCCCACGATGGGGGTGGGGTCGATGCCCTGGCGGCGGTAGTAGTCGGCCACCGCAGCCTTGATGGCCTGCTCCGCCAGCACGGAGCAGTGGATCTTCACCGGCGGCAGGCCGTCCAAGGCCTCCATCACCGCTTTGTTGGTGAGCTTTAAGGCGTCGTCGATGCTCTTACCCTTGATCATCTCCGTGGCCATGCTGCTGGTGGCGATGGCCGCCCCGCAGCCGAAGGTCATAAAGGACACGTCGGTGATGACGTTGTTCTCCACCTTGATATACATCCGCATGATGTCGCCGCACTTGGGGTTGCCCACCTCCCCCATGCCGCTGTAGTCCTTCATCTCCCCTACGTTCCGGGGGTTGGCGAAGTGGTCCATTACCTTGGCGCTGTATGCCATAACAGTCATTCCTTTCTGTATTCCGTCAAAATGCTTTGGGGCCCGGGGCGCGCTGCCCCGGCCGGGGTTCACATATAGGCGTCGTAATTTACCTTGCCCTGCTGGATGGCGTCCCACAGGGGGGACATGGAGCGCAGCCGCTGGATGATGGGCGGCAGCACCTCCAGGATATAGTCGATGTCCTCCTCGGTGTTGTAATCCCCGAAGGAGAGCCGCAGGGAGCCGTGGGCCACCTCGTGGGGCAGGCCGATGGAGAGCAGCACGTGGCTGGGGTCCAACGAGCCGCTGGTGCAGGCGGAACCGGAGGAGGCGCTGATGCCCTTCAGGTCCAGCATCAGCAGGAGGCTCTCCCCCTCCACCCCCTGGAAGCACATGCTCACGTTCCCCGGCAGCCGGTGCTCCCGGTCGCCGTTGACACGGCAGCGGTCGATCTTCAAAAGGCCGTCCATCAGCTTGTCCCGCAGGGGGGAGAGCCGGGCCACCCGCTGGTCGATGGTGACGCAGGCCTCTTTCAGGCCGGCGGCCAGGCCCACGATCTGGGCCACGTTCTCGGTGCCGCCCCGCTTGCCCCGCTCCTGGGCGCCGCCGTCCAGCAGGTTGGGGATGGCGATGCCCCGGCGGATGTACAGGGCCCCCACGCCCTTGGGGGCGTGGAATTTGTGCCCGGACAGGGACAGCATGTCGATGTTCTGCTCTTTTACCTGGATATGCACGTTGCCCATCGCCTGCACCGCGTCGGTGTGGAACCACACCCCGTGCTTCTTGCAGATGGCCCCGATCTCCGGGATGGGCTGGATGGTGCCGATCTCGTTGTTGGCGTACATGATGGTGACCAGGCCGGTCTTGTCGGTGATGGCGGCCTCCAGCTCCTCCGGCCGGACGATGCCGTTCTCGTGCACCGGCAGGTAGGTGACGGTAAAGCCCTCCTTCTCCAAAGCCTGGCAGGTGTGGAGCACCGCGTGGTGCTCGAAGGCGGAGGTGATGATGTGATCCTTGCCCTTTTTCCTCATGGCGTGGGCCGCGCCTTTAATGGCCCAGTTGTCGCTCTCGGTGCCGCAGCTGGTAAAGTAGATCTCGCCCGCCCCGGCGCCCAGGCAGGCGGCCACGGTCTGGCGGGCCTCCTCCAGGGCGGCCTTGGCCTTCTGCCCTACGCTGTAAAGGCTGGAGGGGTTGCCGTACACCTCCTTGTAATAGGGGAGCATGGCCTCCAGCACCTGGGGGGACACGGCGGTGGTGGCGGCGTTATCTGCATAGACGGTCCTGTCCATTTCACTCTTCCTTTCCGTTTTGGTCTTTTTATGGAAAAGCCATACGAAATTACAGCTTTTGCGTTCCGAGGATTAATATACACCATTTTAGTATAGTTTTCAAGCCCTCCGGCGAAAAAGTGAGAAAAAATTTTTCCCCCGGCGTGTGCACTTCCCGGCGGGGAAAATCGCAAAAATCCATCTTGCCATTTGCCCAGAAAAAAGCTATACTCAAAGAAAGATTTTGTAGTTTCCTGAAAGGAGCTGAACACAGATGGACCTCGCATCCATCAAGGAGCAGATCTGCGACGTGTGCCACAAAATGTGGCAGCTGGGCTGGGTGGCCGCCAACGACGGCAACGTCTCCGCCCTGTTGGAGGACGGCACCGTCCTGGCCACCCCCACGGGCATGAGCAAGAGCTTCATCACCCCGGACAAGCTGCTGCGATTGGACCGCCAGGGAAATGTGCTGGAGGCGGCGGAGGGCCTGCGGCCCTCCAGCGAGATCAAGATGCACCTGCGCTGCTACGACAAGCGGGAGGACGTAAAAGCCGTCATCCACGCCCATCCCCCGGGCGCCACCGGCTTCGCCGTGGCCCACCGGCCCATGGACATGTACAATATGATCGAGGACGTGTCCGTCATCGGGGCCGTGCCCCTGACCCCCTACGGCACCCCCAGCACCACCGAGGTGCCCGACGCCATCGAGCCCTATTTGGAGGAGCACGACGTGATGCTGCTGGAAAACCACGGGGCCCTGGCCGTGGGCAGCGATGTGGTCACCGCCTTCTACCGCATGGAGAGCCTGGAGCTGTGGGCCAAGATCACCATCAACGCCATCATCCTGGGGGGCAGCTACGACATCAGCCGGGAGAACATCCAGAAGCTCATCGACCTGCGGGGCTTCTACCGGGTCACCGGCCGGCACCCGGGGTATAAAAAGTTCCCCCGCCGGGAGACCGGAGAGCCCGACACCAAGTAACCCGGCCCCATGGGGCTGGACTATAAAAGGAGGAGTTTATCACTATGTTGTATCCGAAGATCGGCATCCGGCCCGTCATCGACGGGCGCTGGGGCGGCATCCGGGAGGGCCTGGAGGAGCAGACCATGGCCATGGCCAGAAGCGCCGCCGCCCTCATCAGCGAGAACCTGAAGTACCCTGACGGCACCCCGGTGCAGTGCGTCATCGGCTGCACCACCATCGGCGGCGGGGCCGAGGCCGCCCGTGTGGCGGACCAGTTCTCCACCGAGAACGTGGTGGCCACCCTGTCCGTCACCCGGTGCTGGTGCTACGGCACCGAGACCTTTGACATGGACCCCAAGACCATCAAGGCGGTGTGGGGCTTTAACGGCACCGAGCGCCCCGGCGCCGTGTACCTGGCCGCGGTGATGGCCGCCCACGCCCAGCGGGGCCTGCCCGCCTTCTCCATCTATGGCCACGATGTCCAGGACATCACCGATACCTCTGTCCCCGCCGACGTGGCGGAGAAGCTGCTGCGCTTCGCCCGGTGCGCCATCGCCGTGGGCTGGATGAAGAACAAGGCCTACGTAAACCTGGGCGGGGTGGCCATGGGCATCGCCGGCAGCTACTGCGACGCCGGGGTGATGCAGCACACCTTCGGCCTGCGCCCCGAGTGGGTGGACCTCACCGAGATCCTCCGCCGGGTGACCCTCCACATCTACGACCAGGAGGAGTACGAGAAGGCCCTGGCCTGGATCAGGGCAAACTGCAGAGAGGGCTTTGACTGCAACGCCGGCAAGGACCTGCCGGAGGTCATCACCAAGTCGAAGGTGGTGCCCCCGGACCAGGACTGGGAGTTCGTGGCCAAAATGACCATCATCATGCGGGACATCCTCTACGGCAACCCCAAGCTGGACGACCTGGGCTGGCACGAGGAGGCCCTGGGCCGCAACGGCGTGGTGGGCGGCTTCCAGGGGCAGCGCCAGTGGACCGACTGGCTGCCCAACGCCGACTTCACCGAGGCCATCCTGGCCTCCACCTTCGACTGGAACGGCGTAAAGCAGCCCACTCCCTTCGCCACGGAGAACGACACCTGCAACGGCATCTCCATGCTGCTGGGCACCCTGATCTCCGGCACCGCCCCCTGCTTCCATGACGTGCGCACCTATTGGGGCCCCGAGGCCTGTGAGCGGGTTACCGGCTGGAAGCCCGAGGGCCTGGCCAAGGACGGCTTTATCCATCTCATCAACTCCGGGGCCACGGCCCTGGACGGCTCCGGCGCCGCCCGGAACAGCGCCGGGGAGCCCTGCATGAAGCCCTTCTGGGAGATGACCCAGGAGGACGTGGACGCCTGCCTGCAGGCCACCGACTGGTGCCGGGCCAACTACGAGTACTTCCGGGGCGGCGGCTTCTCCAGCCACTTCCGCTGCCGGGCAGAGATGCCCGTCACCATGCTGCGGTTCAACATCGTAGAGGGCGTGGGCCCCATGCTGCAGATCGCCGAGGGCTGGACCGCCGACCTGCCGGACAGCGCCCACGCCCCCATGGACCGCCGCACCGACCCCACCTGGCCCACCACCTGGTTCGTGCCCCGGCTCACCGGGGAGGGCGCCTTCACCAGCGTCTACGATGTGATGGCCAACTGGGGCGCCAACCACGGGGTCACGGTCTACGGCCATGTGGGCGCCGACCTGGTCACCCTGGCCAGCATGCTGCGCATCCCCGTGGCCATGCACAATGTGCCGAAGGAGAAGGTGTACCGCCCCCACGCCTGGGCCGCTTTCGGCACCCAGGACACCCAGTCTGCCGACTACGCCGCCTGCAAGCACTACGGCCCCCTGTACCGGTAAGGATACCATCCTGAACACCGCCGAAAAGAGAGGGGGTACTGCCGTGAAAAAAATTACTTCTTTGCTTTTAGCCCTGCTGCTGGTGTTCTCTGTGACTGCCTGCGGCAACGACGACATGGGTTCCGCCGGCACCGTCCTTAGCGCCAGCTCCCTCAGCCCGGCCAGCCTGCCCGCCAGCTCCCCGGCCGGGGCGGAGGGGACCACCGTCACCGCCATGTTTGTGCTCTTGGGCCGGGAGGAGGACCCGGACGGGTACCTCCTCTTTGACCAGGACACCGGCGAGGCCTTCACCCTGGGGGGCATGGGAGATGGCGGGGAGTTTGACTGGCAGGACTACGCCACCGGGAACATCTTGGAGCTCACCTTCGGCCCGGACTGGAGCACGGCGGAGATCTGGCCCGCCATCTACTACGGGCTGGATGGCGTCACCCTGCTGGAGGAAGGGGACCCTGCCGACGCGGACCAGTACGCGGACACGGTGGCCATGCACTACGACCCCCAGCCCCAGGAGCCCCCTGTGCTCAGCCTCTCCTGGCGGGAGACGTTTGCGGGCAGCGGCCTGGCCGTGGGTACCAGCGTAACCACCTTCCGCTGCCAGTACCACTATGTGGACCTGGAGGACCAGCCCGGGGTCACGGAGATCGACCTGGGGGAGCCCATAGAGCAGGACATCCGGGAGCTGGAGCTGGAGGCCCCCACCCAGGTGGAGCTGTCCCTCTACAAAACCGAGGGGGACTGGGCCCTGGAACGCTGGCCCCTAAGCGACCCCGCCGCCCCGCCGGAAACTGTGACGCTCACCCAGGAGGACGACCCCACCGCCCGCCAGTGCACCGCCGAGCCGGGCTGGGTGTACCACCTCACCGTCGCCCCGGCGGAGGGAGGATTTTTGGAGTACGTATTTCAAGCCTGAAGTGAAGAGCAGGGCTGCCGTATCCAGCGGCAGCCCTGCTTTTTGCGGCGCAGGGAAAGTCCGGCATCGCTTGACGGCGCTCAACCCCGTCTCACCTGCCGGTTCGGCCAGCTCGCAGCAGAGCGCCACCGGTGATTATCGCCCCCTTTGGACCCCCCGAAAGGGCAGTGAAGAGTAAAGAAGGAAACTCCCCCAGTCATGGCGCAGCCATGACAGCCCCCTCACAGAGGGGGCCCGGCTCCGCCGGGCCGGAAGGGGTTTTCCTGGAGGGTGATAAAAGCTGCAAGAATCGCGGTTTTGCGAAAGCAAAATGGAAGTTTCGCAAACTCCCAAGCGATTCTTGCCGAGTTAGCCGAGGGGGAGCGAGGATAACTCGTGCGCTGCCAAATAGAAGTTCTCTGCTTTTTTCTTTCAAGAAACGCTGATACGAGTTAACGGGCCTGCCCGCTTTGCCCAGTGTAATCGTTGCTACGTAAAAGCTCTCTGCTTCTCTCTAAAAAGGCCGCTGCAAGTTGGTGGGCCTGCCCGCTTTACGCAGTACGATCGCTGCCAAATAAAAGTTCTCTGCTTCTCTCTAAAAAGGCCGATACGAGTTGGCGGGCCTGCCCGTTTTGCCCAGTGTAATCGTTGCCACGTAAAAGTTCTTTGCTTCTTTCTTTCAAGAAAGAAGAGAGAAGGCGCCCGCAGCGATGCGGGCGCCTTTGGAGAGAGGAAGTAAGGAGTAAAAATAAGGATGAAAAATGAGGAAGTGTAATGGAAAAGGGGTTTTTCCAGTGGCTTTTCTTACCACGCTTATACGATACCCCCCAAATGTGACGGGAACATGGAGACTCCATGACGGTTTTGGAAAGAATTTTCGAACAAATTATGTCCGACACCATGTTGATTTTTCGAGCAGCGTGCATTATACTTTTCTCAAGGGAGATCCTATTGTTTACAGGGAAAGGAGGCGCGCCATGCGGCATACCGCCAACGACCACCGCACCCGGGTCACCAAGCTCCTCATCCGCCGGGCTTTTCTGGACCTGCTGGGGCAGAAGCCCATCCAGAGCATCACCGTCAAGGAGCTCTGCGCCCAGGCGGGCATCAACCGGGGCACGTTCTATTCCCACTACACCGACATCTACGACCTGCTGGGCCAGATGGAGGCCGGCTTCCAAAAGGAGCTGGAGGGCCTTCTCTCCGGCCAGGAGGGGGACCCGGTGAAGGTCACCACCAGCATCTACCAA
This sequence comes from Candidatus Acutalibacter stercorigallinarum, assembly GCA_019112625.1. Taxonomy (GTDB): domain Bacteria; phylum Bacillota; class Clostridia; order Oscillospirales; family Acutalibacteraceae; genus Acutalibacter; species Acutalibacter stercorigallinarum. Next base: position 23,611 of record DXIW01000009.1, read on the forward strand.
TTCCTCAAGGACAACGCGGACTTCTGCGCCGTCACCCTGGGGGAGCATGGGGACAAGGCCTTCGCCGCCCGGCTGCTCTCCTCGGCCCGGGAGCGCTCTATGGACTCCTATGCCAGGTATTTCCAGGGGGCCAGCCCCCAGCAGATCGACGAGTTTTTCGCCTTTGTCAGCGGGGGGCACATCGCCCTGCTGCAAAAATGGGTGTCCGACGGCATGGCGGCCAGCGCGGAGGAGATGGCTGCCACGGCGGAGAACATCATGCTCTACGGCATCGGCTTTTTGCGAAACAACACCCCTCCAGAAAGGAAGAGTACCCCATGAAATTTTCCCAGATGACCTACCAGCGCCCCGACTACCCCGCGGCCTTCCGCCAGCTGGAGGACCTGACCGCCCGGCTGCGGGCCGCCGGTTCCGCCGGGGAGCAGGTGCAGCTCTACCGCCAGGCAGAGGAGCTCCTGTCCCACCTGAGCACCCAGGCCACCCTGTGCTCCATCCGCTACACCGTGGACACCCGGGACCCCTTCTACGAGGCGGAGAACGAATACAACGACCAGCAGTCCCCCCTGCTCCAGGAGAAGCTCCAGGAGTTCCAGAAGGCCCTGACAGCCTCCCCCTTCCGCAGGGAGTTGGAGGAGGAGCTGGGGGTGCTGTTGTTCCGGAATATCGAGCTGGAGCTGAAGTCCTTCTCCCCGGAGATCATCCCCCTGATGCAGGAGGAGAACCAGCTGCAGAACGAGTACCAGAAGCTCTACGCCAGCGCCCGGATTCCCTTCCAGGGCAAGACCGTCACCGTGGCCCAGCTGGGGCCTTATAAGGAGAGCACCGACCGGGCCACCCGCCGGGCTGCCCTGGAGGCCGAGGGCTCCTTCTTCGACGAGAACCGACAGCAGTTCGACCAGCTCTACGACAAGCTGGTGAAAAACCGCACGGAGCAGGCCAGAAAGCTGGGATTTGCAAACTATGTGGAGCTGGGCTTCCTGCGCCGGGGCCGCAACTGCTACGCCCCCCGGGACATCGCCGCCTTCCGGGACGCGGTGGTAAAAGACCTGGTGCCCCTCACCGTCAAATTGAAGGAGCGCCAGGCCAAGCGCCTGGGCATCGATGATTTCAAATTCCAGGACAACGCCTTAAAATTCAAGGACGGCTCCGCCGCCCCCCAGGGTACCCCGGAGGAGATTCTGGCCGCGGGGAAACAGATGTACCACGAGCTCTCCCCCGAGACCGCCTCGTTTATTGACCTGATGTTCGATAACGAGCTCTTCGACGTGCTGGCCAAGGAGGGCAAGGCCCCCGGCGGCTACTGCACCGGCCTGGAGGACTACGGTTACCCCTTCATCTTCTCCAACTTCAACGGCACCTCCGGGGACGTGGACGTGCTCACCCACGAGGCGGGCCACGCCTTCGCCGACTATATGTCCAACCAGGCGGTACAGACCCACGCCCTGCGCTGCCCCACCATGGAGGGCGCCGAGACCCACTCCATGAGCATGGAGTTCCTCACCGCCCCCTGGCACCACCTGTTCTTCGGGGAGCAGAACGGCAAGTACCAGCTCTCCCACGCCGAGGACGCCCTGCTGTTCATCCCCTACGGCTGCCTGGTAGACCACTTCCAGGAGGAGGTCTACTCCCACCCGGACTGGACCCCCGAGGAGCGCAACCAGTGCTGGCTCCGGCTGGAGCAGCGCTACCGGCCCTATCTCGACTTCGACAACCTGCCCTTCTACAGCCGGGGGGCCGGGTGGCAGCGGCAGCTGCACATCTACCTGTACCCCTTCTACTATATCGACTACTGCCTGGCCCAGGTGATGAGCCTGCAGTACTTCGCCCTGTCTTTGCAGGACCGGGACGCCGCCTGGGAGAAGTACATGGCCTTCGTGCGCCAGGGCGGCACCAAGACCTTCATCGACCTGGCCCACTCCGTGGGCCTGCGCTCCCCCCTGGACGACGGCTGCGTAAAGGACGTGTGCCAGGCTGCGTTCCAGTGGACGGAAGGGCATTTGGTGGAATAAACCCAGCCTCCGGGGAAAGGCGTCCGCCGCCAGAGCGGGCGTCTTTCTTTTGCCCGGCCCGGAAAGGTCTTGCAAAAATCCCGGAGACAGGCTATGATAACACCAGAGAGACTGTTTTTGGAAAGGAAGATGGCTATGGCATTTCGCGAGATCAGCCCAGAAGAGCTGAGAGACAACCCCTTTACCCTCATCAACAAGGATTGGATGCTCATCACCGCCGGGAACAAAGAGAGCCACAACACCATGACCGCCAGCTGGGGCGGCGTGGGGGAGCTGTGGGGCAGGTACGTGTCCACCATCTACATCCGGCCCCAGCGCTATACCCTGGAATTTGTAGAACGGGAGGACTACTACTCCCTATGCTTCTTCGACGAGAGTTACCGCCCGGCCCTGAACTTCTGCGGCAGCAAATCCGGCCGGGACTATGACAAGGACAAGGAGACCGACCTCACCCCCTGTTTTGACCAGGCCGCCCCCTACTACCAGCAGGCCCGGCTGGTGTTCCTCTGCCGGAAGCTGTACCGCCAGGACATGGCAGAGGACAGCTTTCTGGACAAGGAAGTCCTGGCGAAGAACTACCCCCAGAACGACCTGCACCGCATGTTCATCGGGGAGATCGTAAAGGTGCTGGAGCGGGTGTAACGCCCCAGCCGGCGCCCTCTCCATCGCGGCTGTGCCGCGATGGCTCCTCCCGTTACGGGAGGAGCCGCCACCGCCCTGCGGTGGCGGAGAGGGCGCCCGGCCAGGGCGCAGAAGCCCGCCCGCACTCCCAATACCACCACAGAAAGGACCCTGCTATGATCACTGTTTCCGATCTGGCCCTGAGCTTTCAGGGGCAAGCCCTGTTCTCCGGGGTAAACCTGATCTTCCAGCCCGGCAACTGCTACGGCGTCATCGGCGCCAACGGGGCGGGGAAGTCCACCTTCCTGCGCATCCTCTCCGGGGAGCTGGAGCCCACCAAGGGCCAGGTAGTTATCGACGAAAAAAGCCGCATGTCGGTCCTAAAGCAGGACCACTACGCCTACGAGGAGTACACCGTGTTCGAGACCATCCTCCAGGGCAACCCCCGGCTGTACCAGGTCTTAAAGGAGAAGGACGCCCTCTACGAGAAGCCGGACTTCTCCGAGGAGGACGGCAACCGGGCCGCCGAGCTGGAGGCCGAATTCGCCGAGTTGAACGGCTGGGAGGCCGAGACCGAGGCCGGCAAGCTCCTCCAGGGCCTGGGGCTGGACAATATGCTGCTCTACAGCCTGATGAGCGCCCTGAAGGAGAGCGAAAAAGTAAAGGTGCTGCTGGCCCGGGCCCTGTTCGGCCAGCCGGACATCATCCTGCTGGACGAGCCCACCAACGGCCTGGACCCCAAGTCCATCACTTGGCTGGAGAATTTCCTCCTGGACTACGAAGGCACGGTGATTGTGGTCTCCCACGACCGGTATTTCCTCAACAACGTGTGTACCCACATTGTGGACATCGACTACACCAAGATCAAGCTGTACGTGGGCAACTACGACTTCTGGTACGACTCCAGCCAGCTCATGCAGCGCCTGCTGCGGGACCAGAACCGCAAGGTGGAGGAGAAGAAGAAGGACCTGGAGGAATTCATCCGCCGGTTCTCCGCCAACAAGTCCAAGTCCCGGCAGGCCACCTCCCGGAAAAAACTGTTGGACAAGCTGACCCTTGAGGAGATGCCCGCCTCCTCCCGGCGCTACCCCTTCGTGTCCTTTACCATGGACCGGGAGCCGGGCAAGGAGATTCTCACGGTGGAGGGCCTCTCCAAAACCGTGGAGGGGGTAAAAGTGCTGGACAACGTGTCCTTCCGGGTGAACAAGGGGGACAAGATCGCCTTTGTGGCGGACAACGAGCTGGCCATCACCACCCTGTTCAAGATCCTCATGGAGGAGCTTACTCCCGACGCGGGCAGCTTCAAGTGGGGGGTCTCCACCAGCCAGAGCTACTTCCCCCAGGACAACTCCCCCTATTTCGGGGATACGGAGGACACCATCCTCCAGTGGCTGGAGCAGTACTCCAAAGACACCACCGAGACCTACCTGCGGGGCTTTTTGGGGAAGATGCTCTTCTCCGGGGACGACGTGTACAAGCCGGTGAAGGTCCTCTCCGGCGGGGAGAAGGTGCGGTGCATGCTCTCCCGCATGATGATGTTCGAGAGCAACGTGCTGCTGTTGGACCAGCCCACCAACCACCTGGACCTGGAGTCCATCACCGCGGTGAACAACGGGCTCATCGATTTCAAGGGCGTGGTGCTGTTCACCTCCCACGACCACGAGTTCACCCAGACCGTGGCCAACCGGATCATCGAGCTGCTGCCCGAGGGCGGCGTCTTCGACCGGATGACCACCTACGACGAGTACCTGGAGATGCGGGGCTGAAACCGCGAGCCATCGCGGAGCGTCTTATAGAAAAACTTACTTAGGAGGAATCGGTATGGCAAAGATCAACATCGGCACCTGCGTGCCCGGCCAGGGGACGGAGCAGCTGCTCCCCCATTTCATCCAGGCGGGGTTTGAGTGCGTAGGGCTCAACTTCCACATGGTGTTCACCGAGGAGAGCCTGCCCGCCTACGCGGAGAAGGTAAAGCGCCTGCTGGGGGATTCCGGCGTGAAGGTCTCCTCCATCGGCTACTACTGTAACGCCTTGGAGAACGAGGCCCAGCGCAAGACTTTGGAGGACTTCATCGACAACGCCCACCTGTTCGGCACCAACCTGGTCACCACCTTCGCCGGGGCCCTGGAGGGCCAGCCGGTGGAGAAGGCCATCCCCCGGTACAAGGAGGTCTTTGGCGAGCTGGCCAAGCGGGCCGAGGACAAGGGCGTGAAGCTGTGCATCGAGAACTGCCCCATGGACGGCACCTGGAACAGCGCCACCTGCAACATCGGCTTTAACCCCAAGGCCTGGGAGCTGATGTTCGACGCGGTGCCCAGCAAAGCCATCGGCCTGGAGTGGGAGCCCGCCCACCAGATGGTCCAGCTCATTGACCCCCTGCCCGTGCTGGAGCAGTGGATCGACCGGGTGTACCACCTCCACGGCAAGGACTGCACCATCCACTGGGACCGGGTGAAGAAGTACGGCGTGTTCGGCGCCGCCAACTTCGCCGAGCCCCGCACCCCCGGCTACGGCGACACCGACTGGCGGGACGTGTTCCACATCCTGTACTCCAACAACTTCGAGGGCGACCTGGTGGTAGAGGGCTTCCACGACCCCATCTTCCAGGGCGACCTGGAGTGGGCGGGCCAGCTCCACGCCCTGCAGTACCTGAAGTGGTGCCGGGGCGGAACGGAAGCGAATCCCTGGCACGTGTGACCACGCGGGACGGGAAAAATCGCTATCCACTCGCTAACGCTCGTTAACCGCGATTTTTAGTGGTTTACTGCAAGGCTTCCACTTCTGCCCCGCCCCGCCCTTTCGCTGCGCGAAAGCGCCTCCCCGCCAGCCGCGGGGAGGCGGCCGCGTGACCACGCGGCGCGGGGCGGGGCGCGTGTGACCACTCATGACGGGAAAATCGCTATCCGCTCGCTAACGCTCGTTAACCACAATTTTTAGCGGCTTCTTCGCACGCAAAAAGAGAGAGGAACTATTCCTCTCTCTTTTCTTGTTCTGGCCGGCTTTCCCCGGCCCTATTCCCATTCTGTGCGGAGCGTCAGCCCATCCGGCAAATGGAAGATTTCCTCTTTCAAAAACAGGGGGTAAAAATATTCCTCCCGGAGGCTTTCCCACCTCAGCCATGTAAAGGTGTGGGTGTGCTTCCCCTCGCGCAAAACGAAGGACTCCCCTTTGTCCAGCAGCTCCGGCCCCACGGGGCCCATGAGGAAATAGAGGCACAGCTCATGGTAGGAGAGGCCGTCCACATCCTCGGTGAAGAACGCCTGGTTCAGCCACAGCGGCCGCTGGATCTCCACCGCCACGCCCAGCTCCTCCCGCAGCTCCCGCGCCACGGCCTGTTCCGCCGTCTCCCCCATCCGCACCCTGCCCCCGGGCAGGTAATAGTAGGGGGAGCGCTCGTCCTGCATGGCCAAAATCTTCCCCTCGTGCAGCAGCAGGGCGCACACCCGGTAGTTGAATTTTTCCTTGCCCATCACAAAAGAGACGTCCACCGCTTTCCCTCCTTTTGGGGAGCATGGCGCCGTTTCCGGTCAAACCCCAAAATCCTCCGGCAGCAGCAGCTCCAGGTCCCGCTGTTCCTCCGGCAGGTTCACGTTCCGGCGGGAGCAGGCGATGACCGCCTCCTCCACCTTGTTCCGGGCCATGCGGCCGTTGCCACCCACGCGGGGGTCGCCGGTGCGCTGCTGCTCCCCGTAATACCGGAGCAGCGGCCCGTCGCAGCCGGGGTCCAGCCGGTAGCCCTTGCCCTTCACGATGCTCTTGGTGATGTCCAGCAGCTCCTGGGCGGTGTAGTCGGGGAACTCGATGATATTGGGGAAGCGGGATTTTAACCCGGAGTTGGCGGTGAGGAACTCCTCCATCTCCTTGGAATAGCCCGCCAAAATCACCACCAGGCTGTCCCGGTGGTCTTCCATCCCCTTAACCAAGGTGTCGATGGCCTCCAAGCCGAAGCTGTCATCCCTGCCCCGGTAGAGGGAGTAGGCCTCGTCGATGAACAGCACCCCGCCCAGGGCGGCTTGAATGGCTTTCTGGGTCAGGGGGGCAGTGTGGCCCACATACTGGCCCACCAGGTCCGCCCGGGTCACCTCTACCAGCTGACCCCCCGCTAGCACGCCGATGGCCTTTAAGTACCGGGAGACGATGCGGGCCACCGTGGTCTTGCCCGTGCCCGGGTTTCCCGTGAAAATCATGTGCATGGAGGGGGAGTCCGCCTTCAGGCCCCGCTCTTTCCGCAGCTGCTGCATCTTGAAGTTGTCCTCCAAAGAGAGGATGTAGTCCTTCACCGCGGTAAGGCCCACGATCTCGTCCAGCTCCGCCTTCACCGCCTGCAGGGCCAGGTCCTCCTGCGGGGCCTGGTGCTCCAGGGGGAGGACCGTCTCCTCCCCGGCCTTTTCGAAGCGCAGCTCCATCCCCGCCTCCCCGGCGGCAAGGCGGCCCCCCTGGGCGGGCAGGCCCTGCTTCAGCTTCACCTCGCTGAGGGCCTTGTACAGCCGCTCCGCCTCCTCCTTTAAGGAGGCGGCCCCCGCCTCCTGGGTGAAGGCCTGGGAGAGGGCCGCGGCCTCCTGGGGGCCGTAGGCGAGGGGGAAGCCCAGCTGCTTCTGGGACTTCTCGCACAGGTCCCGCAAACAGCGGTCCGCCAGTTCCCCCAAAGCCTCGGGGGAGAAGGGCGCTGTCTCGCAGATGTCGTCCAGGGCGGCCAAAAAAGGCGCGCCGAAGGTCCCGGCCAGCTGCTCCCGGCTCTGGCTGGTGAGGAGGAACAGGTATTTCCCCGCCCCGGAGAGGGAGGACACCGCCCCGGGCACCAAGGCGCTGCCGATGTCCACCAGCATGCCCTTCTGCTCCGCGTAGCGGCCGGGCAGGGGCACGCTGCCCTCCTGGAACAGCCCGGACACCAGGGCCAGCACGGCGGGGCAGCACTTCTCCACCCCTTCGAACACCAGGGCCGCGGCCCCGCTTTTCAAAGCGGCGTACAGGTCCTGGAAAAACAGCTTTTCCGACCCGGCGGCGCTGTAGGCCCCCAGGTCCAGGGCGGCGGTCTTGGGGCTCTTCAGCACCCCCTGCCGCCCCAGGGAGGCGATGAGCACCTCCAGGGCGCTGTGGCGGCCGGTGCCCGCCTCCCCTAAAATGGCGGCCCGGCACAGGGGGGCGCTGGGGCGGCACCCCGCCACAAAGGGCCGCTTTAAGGCCAGGGTCAGCCCGGTCACGAACCCGTCCTGGCCCAGCACCCGGCTCACCGCCTCCAGGCGGGCGGTCTCGAAGGCGCTGTCCAGGTCCTTGGGGCTGCCCTGGTTGGCGGCGGCAGCCCGGTGGTCCACCCCGTCCGCCTGCAGGCGCAGCTCCAGGCCTGCCATGTCCGCCTTGGCCTGGCGGGTCAGCTCCTGGATGCTCTCCCCCAGGGACTTGGACAGGCTGTCACCAGCCTCCTGGGCCGCTGCCACCGCCTGGCCCGCCTGCTCCTGGCGCTGGCGGGCGGCCTCCAGCGCGGCGCCCAGGTCCATGGGGTCCGGCGCCTGGGGGGCGGGCCCCTTTTTCTCCGGGCCCTCCCCCTTGTCCCCCAGGCGGAATTTCCCGCCCCGGAACATGGAATTCAGAATATCGTCGATGTCGTTTCTCATGGGTCACATCCCTTTCTGTGTCCCCCAGGGGTCCAGGTCCTGGAGGATGGCCCGCAGGTCCTCGGCGTTGAGCTGGCCGGGGGCGGAGGCGCTGCTCCCCGCCCCAAAGGTGAGGCAGGAGCCGGTCAGGCCGCCGCTCACCCGGCTGAGCTTGCCCAGGTCCCCCATGGCCATGGTGATCACCGGCCCGATCTGGGCGCTGGCCTCATAGGTGGCCTCAAGCACGGCCAGCACGTCGGCGGGGCTCTGGGGCATCACCGCCAGCTTGGGCAGATCCGCCCCCAGGGCTTTCATCCGCAGCAGGGTCTCCACCATCTCCTGTTGGGGCGGTGTTTTCTGAAAGTCGTGGCGGGAGACCACCACCCCCAGGCCCCTGCTGCGGGCCAGGGCGATGAGCCGCCTTGCCCGCTCCTCCCCGCAGGAGAGCTCCACATCCAGCAGCCGGAAGCCCCCCAGCCCCACCAGGGCGGCCAGCCGCTCCTCGTACGCCGCCGGGGAGAGGTCCGCCTGGCCCCCTTCCTTGGCGGTGCGCAGGGTGCACAGCAGGGGCTTGTCCCCCAGCTCCCGCCCCAGCAGGGCCAGGGCGCCGGAGCAGTCCCCCTGGTACCAGTCGGCCCGCCACTCGTACAGGTCCGCGGGCAGGGCCGCGGCCAGCCGGGCCTCCTTCAACAGCCCCAGCTCGCACCCGCTGGTCAGGGGCACGCAGACCTTCGGCAGCCCGCTGCCGAATTCCATGCCCGCGATTGTCACCGTTTTTTCCATACGCTCACTCCCTCTTTCCCGGTCCTCACAGTGTTTCTATCCCCATTTGCTCTTTCCAGTATACTTGGGCCGGGGGGAAAAGTCAATTTCCCAAACGTAAACTTTGGCCCCCTTTCCCCGTTGCTTCCCGCCGCCGGATGGCGTATAATGAGAGCAGTATCACCGCCCTGGCGCCGCCGGGGCCGGGAGGAGGATCGCCATGTTAAAAAGCCAGGAAGTGCGCGGGCTGGCCCCGGAGATGGACCCCCTGCGCATGGGCATGGGCTGGACCGCCCAGGACCTGGAAAAACCCCAGGTGCTCATTGAGAGCACCTACGGCCAGAGCCACCCGGGCAGCGCCCACCTGCTGGGCCTGGCCCAGCAGGCCCAAAAAGCCGCGGACGCGGCCGGGGCCAAAGCCGCCCTCTACTTCGCCACCGACATCTGCGACGGCATGAGCCAGGGCCACGACGGCATCAACTATTCCCTGGCCAGCCGGGACACCATCGCCAATCTCATCGAGATCCACGCCAAGGCCACCACCTTCGACGCCGGGGTGTTCCTCTCCAGCTGCGACAAGTCCGTTCCCGCCCAGCTCATGGCCATCGGCCGCATCGACATCCCCGCCATCGTGGTCACCGGCGGGGTGATGGAAGCCGGCCCCGACCTGCTCACCCTGGAGCAGATCGGCAAGTACAGCGCCATGTACCAGCGTGGGGAGATCAGCGAGGAGCAGTTCACCTTTTACAAGCACCACGCCTGCCCCTCCTGCGGGGCCTGCTCCTTTATGGGCACCGCCTCCACCATGCAGATCATGGCCGAGGCCTTGGGGCTCATGCTCCCCGGCAGCGCCCTCATGCCCGCCACCTGCGGCGACCTGCAGGAGGTGGCGAAAAAGGCCGGGGCCCGGGCCGCCCAGATGGCGGTAGAGGGCGTCACCGCCCGGCAGATGGTGACCGCCGAGAGTTTTGAGAACGCGGTGCTGGTCCACGCGGCCATCTCCGGCTCTACCAACACCCTGCTGCACCTGCCCGCCATCGCGAAGGAGTTCGGGGTGGAGCTGGACGGCGACGCCTTCGACCGGATGCACCGGGGGGCCCACTACCTGTTGGACATCCGCCCCGCCGGCCGCTGGCCTGCGGAGTACTTCTACTACGCCGGAGGCGTGCCCCGGGTGATGGAGGAGATCAAGTCCATGCTCCACCTGGACGTGATGACCGTCACCGGCAAGACGTTGGGGGAGAACCTGGAGGACCTGAAGCACAGCGGTTACTACGAGAAGTGCGACGCCCTTCTGCGCAAGACGGGCCTTGCCCGCACCGACATCATCCGCAGCTTCGAAAAACCCATCGGCAGCGACGGCACCATCGCGGTCTTAAAGGGCAACCTGGCCCCGGGGGGCAGCGTGGTCAAGCACAGCGCCGTACCCAAGGAGATGCACCAGGCGGTTTTGAAAGCCCGGCCCTTCGACAGTGAGGAGGAGGCCATCCACGCCATCCTCACCCACCAGATCCAGCCCGGGGACGCGGTGTTCATCCGCTACGAGGGCCCCAAGGGCAGCGGCATGCCGGAGATGTTCTACACCACCGAGGCCATCGCCTCCGACCCGGAGCTCTCTGCCTCCATCGCCCTCATCACCGACGGGCGCTTCTCCGGGGCCAGCAAGGGCCCGGCCATCGGCCACGTCTCCCCCGAGGCCGCCGAGGGCGGCCCCATCGCCCTGGTGGAGGAGGGGGACCTGATCCAGGTCGATATCCCCGGCCGGGTGCTGCGCATCTGCGGCATCCAGGGCAGAGAGCTGCCCGAGGAGGAGATCGCCGCTGTGCTGGAGCAGCGCCGGGCCGCCTGGCAGCCCAGGCCGCCCCGGTACCAGACCGGCATTTTAGGACTGTTCACCCGCAGCGCCGCCTCCCCCATGGAGGGCGGCACCATGGACTGAGAGGAGCGACATACATGGAAGCATTGGACAAGCGCTTATTCGATACCGGGGTCATCCCTGTCATCGCCCTGGAGGACGAGACCCAGGCCGTGCCCCTGGCCCAGGCCCTGCTGGCCGGGGGCATCGCCGCGGCGGAGGTGACCTTCCGCACCCCGGCGGCGGCCGGGGGCATCGCCCGCATGGCCAAGTCCCACCCGGAGATGCTGGTGTGCGCCGGCACGGTGCTCACCGTGGACCAGGCCAAGGCCGCCGTAGACGCCGGGGCCCAGGCTGTCATCTCCCCGGGCACCAACCCCAAGGTGGTGGAGTGGTGCCTGGCACACCAGGTGCCCGTGTACCCCGGCTGCGCCACCCCCACCGAGGTGGAGGCCGCCCTGGGGCTGGGCCTCACCACGGTCAAGCTGTTCCCCGCCCAGGTGGTGGGGGGCGTGGCCATGCTGAAAGCCCTGTACGGCCCCTACCGCCAGGTAAAATTCATGCCCACCGGGGGCATCTCCCCCGCCAATTTGGGGGAGTACCTGGCCCAGCCCAACGTCATCGCCTGCGGGGGCAGCTGGCTGTGCCCCAAGGAGCACCTGGCCGCGGGCAACTGGCAGAAGATCGCCGACCTGGCCCAGGCCTGCTCGGACATGGTACGGCAGCTGCGGGCCCAGTGACCGTCCGGGCCGCCCGGAGCGGCCGCCCGGCGGCCTTTCCCCGGGCGGCCCTCAACAACACAAAAGAGCCTGCGGGAGACGCCCCGCAGGCTTTCTGTTTTACAGGAAAAGAGGGCGCCGCTTTGGCGCCCTCCCTGTTCCCATTTGATTACTGGCTGCTTACTTGTCCTCGCCCTCGTCCTCTTCGTCATCGTCGAAGTCGAACTCCAGGGTCTCGCCGCAGCCGGGGCACTGGATGCTGCCCTCTTCCAGCATGGCGTCGGTCAGCTGGATGGTATCCCCGCAGCTGGGGCAGGTCACCTCGAACTGGGCGTCCTCAAAGTCGTCCTCATCGCCGTGGTGGCAGTGGCCGCAGCCGCACTCGTCCTCGTCGTTCAAGCCGTAGTAGTCCTCTTCCAGGGTGCCCAGGTCCTCGTCGATCTCATCCACCTGCTCCCCCAGCTCGGCGAAGCCGTCCTCCAGCTCCTCCACCGAGACGCACAGGTCGTCCAGCAGCTCCAGCATGGCGTTGAGGACCTTGGTCTCCTTGGCGGCGGGGTCCAGCTCCAGGCCCTCCATCAGGCCGCGGATATAAGAAGCTCTCTCAGAATTGGTCATCGCTCTCGTTCCTCCTTTTTCCTGCCGGGGCGGGCCCGGCTGTTAGAGTTGGGTCCGCTCTTGGCGGAACCTCTTTCGCTCACCGCAACGTTTCACGGTTTTGGCGAAGCCAAAATCACGGTCTTGCAGACCGGGAAGTGAAACTTGCCGAGCTTAAAAGCAGCTGCGCTGCTTTTAAGCTCGTTCCATATACTCCCCGGTGCGGGTGTCGATGCGGATCATCTCGCCCTCGTTGATGAACAAGGGCACGCGGATCTCCGCGCCGGTCTCCACGGTGGCGGGCTTCAGGGTGTTGGTGGCGGTGTCGCCCTTCACGCCGGGCTCGGTCTTGGTGACCTCCAGCTCCACGAAGTTGGGGGGCTCCACGCCGAACACGTTGCCCTTGTAGGAGAGCACACGGCACTCCATGTTCTCCTTCACGAACTTGAAGTTGTCCCCCAGGATGCTGCCGTTGATGGGGATCTGCTCGTAGGTCTCGTTGTCCATAAAGTAGTACAGGTCCCCGTCGCTGTACAGGTACTGCATGTCCTTGCGCTCGATGTAAGCGGTGGGGTACTTGTCGCTGGGGTTAAAGGTTTTCTCGGTGACGGCCCCGGTGAGCACATTGCGGATCTTGGTGCGCACGAACGCCGCGCCCTTGCCGGGCTTTACGTGCTGGAATTCGATGATGGAGTACACGCTGCCGTCCATCTCGAAGGTCACGCCGTTTCTAAAATCGCCTGCGGTTACCATAACTATACGACCTCCAAATAGTTTCTGTCTTTATTGTAATATATTTTCGCCGGGAATGCAAGGAAAATCCCGCGGCCCCGGCAGCCGGGCCTACAGCTCGATCAATTCCTTGGGGGACTTGGTCAGGCTGCGGCAGCCGTCGGCTGTCACAAGGAGCATATCCTCGATGCGCACGCCGTACTTGGCGGGCACATAGATGCCGGGCTCGTTGGTGATGACCATGCCCTCGGCGCAGGGGGTCTTGTCCAGCCTGGAGAAGCGGGGCCACTCGTGGATCTGGAAGCCCACCCCGTGGCCCAGGCCGTGGCCGAAGGTGCCGGGGTAATCCTTCTCGATGATGTCCCGGGCCACCTTGTCCACATCGCAGCAGGGCACGCCGGGCTTCACCGCATCGAAGACCGCCAGATGGGCTTCCAGCACCTTCTCGTACACCGCCCGCTGCTCGTCGGAGACCTTCCCCAACGCCACGGTGCGGGTCATGTCGGAGTTGTAGCCGTCCAGCAGGGCGCCGGTGTCCATGGTGATGAAGTCCCCCTGCTGCAGGGCGTAGTCCGAGGGCACCGCGTGGCACTGGGAGCCGTTCTTGCCCGCGGCCACGATGGGATCGAAGGCGTTGCCCTCCGCCCCCTGCCTGCGCATGAAGAATTCGATCTCCAAAGCCAGCTCCCGCTCGGTGACGCCCTCTTTGATGTAGGACAGGATATGCTGGAAGGCGGCGTCGGTGATCTCCTGGGAGGCCTCGATCTTCTTGACCTCCTCCGGGGACTTGATCATCCGCTGCTCCCGGACGGCCTCGTCCAGGGTGTCGTCCAGCACCGCCTGGGCCCCCGCCTTCTGGAGGGCCTTTTCCAGGGTGCGGGCCTGGGCCACGGAGAGCTCCTCGCACTCCATGTAGACCTGCTTGACGCCGTGGGACTTTACCAACTCCCCCACCTTCTCCGGCAGGGAGGTAAAGCCCATCACCGTGCAGTATTTGGCCTTGTAGCGGGCGGCCTCCTCATAGCGGAAGTCCATGAGCAGGTAGGCCCCCTCCGCCGTGACCAGCAGGGCCCCGGCGCTGGAGGGGAACTGGGTGAAATAGCGGCGGTTGTTCCCCGAAACCAGCAGGGCCGCCTTTTGGCTGTCGCCGCCGATGAGCTTGTCGGCCAATCTCTCGACAGGGTTTTTCATAGTACCATCCGCTTCCTTTCGTGGCAAAACATGAAAATGTCCAAGGGGAAGCGCCTTCCCCTCAGCGCAGAATGTCCTTTCGCCGGGCCAGCTTCTCCCGCACCCCCCGCTCGAAAAACCGGCGGAGGCGGAAGGTGAACCCCTCCTCGGGCTCGATGGGGGTCAGCAGCACCGACTTCATGCCGCAGAGGTTGGCCCCCACGATGTCGGTGAACACCTGGTCCCCCACGATGGCGCAGTCCCGGCAGCGCAGCCCCAGCCGCCGCCGGGCCTTTAAGTACCCGTAGGGGAAGGGCTTGCAGGCAAAGCTGATGAAGTCCAGCCCGAACCGGGCCGCGAAGGGCCCCACCCGCTTTTTGAAGTTGTTGGACACGATGATCAGCCGGAAGCCGGCCTCCCCCATGGCTTTCGCCCACTCCATGGCCCCGGGGATGGGCTGGTGGGAGGTATAGCTGGCGATGGTGTTGTCCACGTCCAGCAGGATGGCGGACACCCCCATCCGGCGCAGCAGCTCCGGGCTCAGGTCCGTCACCCGCTGCTGTAGGGCAGTGGGCCGTAGCAATCCCATAGGGTCGTCACTCCTTCCGGCGCTTGTGTGGGCACAAAAAAGCGGGCATAAAGCCCGCTTCCGTGGTGCACGTGATTGGAGCAGCCTTTACTTATACTTCCGCTTGCGAGCTGCTTCTGACTTTTTCTTCCGCTTGACAGAGGGCTTCTCATAAGCCTCTCTCTTGCGGACCTCCTGGATAACGCCAGCCCGTGCGCATTGTTTCTTAAAGCGACGGAGCGCGCTGTCCAGAGACTCGTTGTCCTTTACTCGGATCTCAGCCATCTATATCCCTCCCATCCGCCGTCCGGCAGGGGTTTTCGTCGTATTCTTCTCGCATACGATACAACCCATTATAGCTTTCTCCCCGCGGCTTGTCAACCCCCGAGTTGTGAACGGTTTCTTAAATCGCATCAAACTAAGGGAAGGCCCCCAGGGCTACCGGCCCCACCCTCCCCGGCTTTCGCTGCGCGAAAGCGGCGCCCCGCCTGCGCGGGGAGCCGCCGCGGCTGGCCGCGGCCCCGGGGCGGGCGGAAGGGGACCCTGTCCCCCGGGCCTGCCCTTAATGCCGGTGGCGCACCAGGCCGATGGCCTTGGCAATCTCCATCACCACCAGGGGGGCCAGGATGAGCCCCAGGCCCGCGGCGTACAGCCAGCCGGGGAGGAGCACCAGCTCGAAGGCCACCCCCACCGGGGTGAACAGCACCAGGCACACCAGCAGCACAGAGGCCAGGGCCGCCCAGTTGAGCTTGTGGTTGGTAAAGGGGCCGATCTGGAACAGGGAGTGCTGGCTGCGCATGTTGAAGGCTTGGACGATCTGGGTGAGGGACAGCACCATAAAGGCCATGGTCTGGCCGGCCTCCAGGCTGCCGCCGTAGCGCTCGCCCAGCAGAAAGCCGATGAGGGTCAAAATGGCGAACATGCAGCCCTGCAGCACCACCTGCACCCCCAGCCCATGGGCGAAGATACCCTCGTTCTTGGGCTTGGGACTGTGGTCCATCACGTCAGCCTCCACCGCCTCCATGCCCAGGGAGATGGCGGGCAGGCTGTCGGTGACCAGGTTGATCCACAGAAGCTGCATAGAGAGCAGGGGTGTCTTGTGCCACAAAATCATGGCGAAGAACACGGTGAGCACCTCGCCGATGTTGGTGCCCAGCAGGAAGCCCACCACCTTCTTGATGTTGGCGTAAATGCCCCGGCCCTCCCGCACCGCGTCCACGATGGTGGCGAAATTGTCGTCGGTGAGGGTCATGTCCGCGGCGCCCTTGGCCACGTCCGTGCCGGTGATGCCCATAGCGCAGCCGATGTCCGCGGCCTTCAGGGCCGGGGCGTCGTTGACGCCGTCGCCGGTCATAGAGACCACCTGACCCTTGCGCTGCCAGGCCTTTACAATGCGGATCTTGTTCTCCGGGGACACCCGGGCGTACACCGCGATGTGCTCCACGTTCTCATCCAGCTGTTTGTCGTCCATGGCGTCCAGCTCCGCGCCGGTGATGGCCCGGTCCTCCGGGCCCAGGATGCCCAGCTCCGTGGCGATGGCCGAGGCCGTCACCACGTGGTCGCCGGTGATCATCACCGGCTTGATGCCCGCCTTGCGGCAGGTGGCCACAGCCACCTTGGCCTCGGGCCGGGGCGGGTCGATCATGCCCACCAGGCCCAGCAGGGCCAGGCCGTTTTCCAGCTCCTCGCTGGAGAGCTCCGCCGGCAGGCTGGGGATCTCCTTATAGCCCACCGCCAGCACCCGCAGGGCCTGGCGGCTCATCTCGTCGTTTTTCTCCTTTGCGGCCTCCAGGTCGCCCTTGACGCACCGAGCGGCCATCACGTCGAAGGCCCCCTTGACGATGACCACCAGCCTGCCGCCGATCTCGTTTACCGAGGTCATCAGCTTCCGGTCCGAGTCAAAGGGCAGCTCCCCCCGGCGGGGGTACTGCTGGTTCAGGGCGTCCTGCTCCAGGCCGTTTTTGTGGGCCGCCACCAGGATGGAGGTCTCGGTGGGGTCGCCGATGTGGGTCTCCTTCCCGTCCGGCCCGTAGGTGACGGACCCGTCGCAGCACAGGGCCCCCAGGGTCAGCAGGTGCCGGGCCTTGGCCGAATTCTCCCCGGACACCTCCTCCAGGGCCTGCTCCCCCTCTACCCACAGCTTTACCAGGGTCATGCGGTTCTGGGTGAGGGTGCCGGTCTTGTCCGAACAGATGACCGAGGCGCTGCCCAGGGTCTCCACCGCGGGCAGGCGGCGGATGAGGGCGTTCTTTTTCACCATGCGCTGCACGCCGATGGCCAGCACGATGGTGACGATGGCGGGCAGCCCCTCGGGGATGGCGGACACCGCCAGGGACACGGAGGTCATAAAGATCTCCAGCACCGGGATGCCGTTTAAGAGCCCCACCACAAAGATGACGGCGCAGGCCCCCAGGGCCACAAAGCCCAGGTATTTGCCCAGCTGGGCCAGCTTCTGCTGCAGGGGGGTCTGGGTCTCCTTCTCCCCCTCCAGCAGGCCGGCGATCTTGCCCATCTCCGTGTCCATGCCCGTGCCGGTGACCACCGCCGTGGCGGTGCCGTAGGTGACAGAGCACCCGGAGAACACCATGTTGTCCCGGTCACCCACCCCGGCCTTTTCCTCCACCAGGGCATCGGCGTCCTTCTCGCTGGGGACAGACTCCCCGGTGAGGGCGGACTCCTCGCTCTTCAGGCTCACGCTTTTCAGCAGCCGGGCGTCGGCGGGGATGAAGTCCCCGGCCTCCAGGCGGATGATGTCACCGGGCACCAGCCCGGCGGCGTCCACCACCTGCTCCTGCCCGTCCCGGACAACCCGGGCGTGGGGGGCGGACATATTCTTCAGGGCGTCCAGCGCCTTCTCCGCTTTCGACTCCTGCACCATGCCCATCACGGCGTTGAGCACCACGATGAGCAGGATGAGCAGCGGCTCGAAAAATTCCATGGGGTCGTGGCCAAAGCAGGCCACCACAAAGGACACCACCGCGGCCAGCAGCAAAATGACGATCATCACGTCCTTGAACTGCTCCAAAAACCGCTGGAGGTTTGTCTTTTTCCGGGCCTCCTGCAGCTTGTTGGGGCCGTACTGGGCCAGCCGTTTGGCGGCCTCCCCGGCGGTGAGGCCCCGGGCCTCATCGGTAGAGAGCTCTCGCAAAAGCTCTTCTCTGGTTTTACTGTGCAACAGCCATACCTCCTAGTCGTTGCGTTGTGTTGTGATGATAATGGTACCAGGTTTTCCCCCGGCCCGCAAGGGGCAAAACAGGGCGATGTTACACTTTTTCCCCGGGCGCGAAAAAAGCCTGGGCAGCCCCAGGCTTTTCCTTTACTCTTTTTTGCTGTTGATGATCTTGGACAGCTCCTCCATAAAGCTGTTGATGTCCTTGAACTGCCGGTACACCGAGGCGAACCGCACGTAGGCCACCTCGTCCACGCTCTTCAGCTTCTCCATGGCGTAGGTGCCAATGCGCTGGCTGGACACCTCCCGGTCCAGGGAATTCTGGAGCAGGGTCTCGATCTCGTCCACGATGCGCTCCAGCGTGTCCACGGACACCGGCCGCTTCTCGCAGGCCCGAAGCAGGCCGTTTAACAGCTTGCTGCGGTCGAACGTCTCCCGGGACTTATCCTTTTTGATGACCACGATGGGCACGTTCTCAATGACCTCGTAGGTGGTAAAACGCTTGGCGCACTTCAAGCACTCCCGGCGGCGGCGGATGCGCTCCCCCTCGTCGGTGGGGCGGGAATCGATGACGCGGCTCTCGCTGTAGCCGCAGTAAGGACATTTCACAGCAGGAACACCTCCAGTTGATCTCCCTGCCATTATACCGCAAAAAACGCGGAAAAAGCAAGAGATTTTCCGTGCGCTGCGGGGAAAAAGCAGCGCATGTCACGATTTTCCCCCGCTCTCTCCCTGCCAGACCATCTTCTCCCCGCCCCAGGGCCAGTCCCCGGTGAGGACAACCTTGTCGATCTCTCCGTACTCCCCCAGGGGGAGCTCCATGTCCCCGAAGCTGTTAAAGGTGGAGCCGTGCTTCAGCCAGCAGGTGACATACAGGGTCTTTTCCTCCTGGTCATAGTCCGCGGTGACTTTCCAGTGCTTCAGCTTATGGGGGTTGTAGTCCCCCAAGGGCAGCACGGTGAGGGAGTCCCCCGTAAAGGAGACCTCCGCGGAAGTAACATCATCGGGGTTCACCGCCACGGGCCTGCTGACCAGGAGGAAGGCCAGCCCCAGAGCCAGCACCACGCCGGCCAGCAGCCAGAGCTTCCTGTGTTTTTTCATTGGGATGCCTCCTTTTCACCGGGCGGGGATTGCCACGGCCGGGCAACTCCCCTGGCCCGGCTCCGCCGGGCCGCCCCCTTCTGGAAGGGGGCGGCTTTCCTTTGGAAAGCCGGGGAGTTGCCCGAAAGGCCTCCGCCAGCAGTCAGCAGCCTCCTACCGGAAGGCCTCCTCCACCGCCTGCCTCGCCTGCTCCAGCTCCTCCGTGCCACCGAAGTTGTCCCGGTACACCTCGGTGATCACCGCGCCCTGGTAGTGGAGCTCCTCCAACAGCGCCCGGAACCCCGCCAGGTCGAACGCCCCGGCCCCGGGGAGCAGGCAGGGCCGCCCCTCCCGGCAGTCGGAGAGATGCACGTGGCACAGCCGGTCCCCCATGGCCCGGGCCACCTCCTCCACGGGATGGTCCATCATGCGGCACTGCTTCACATCCAGCACAAAGGCGCAGTCCTCCCCCAGATAGGCCCTCATGCCCTGTAAAAACGCCGGGTCGCTGGCCCGCAGGTTCCGCACGTTCTCCTGGGCGGGCCGGGCGCCGGTGTCCCGGGTAAAGTGGGTCATCTGCCCAAAGCGCTCCCAGTACTCCCGGTCGCTCAAAGCCCCGTGGCCCAGGGGCTGGCCATGGATGACCACATACTTCCCGCCCAGGTAGGCCGCGGCCTCGCAATACCGCCGGTAAAAGGCGAAGGCCTCCGCCGTGCGCCGGGGGTAATTCCCGAAGAGCAGGGAGGACTCCATGGCCGAGGTAAAGGGGTGCACCGAGGTAAACACCGCCCCATACTCATGGGCCCGGGCCTTCAGCTCCCGCAAAAAGGGGCGCTGCAGCTCGCTTTCGCAGTTGAGGAACACCTCGAACCGCCGGAACCCCAGCCCCAGCAGCAGGTCCAGCGCCCGCTCCGTCTCCATGGGGTACAGACAGGCCGTGCTGATGCCGGTCTCCATGGTACCCCCTCCTTTCCTGTGATGATCACCGCTTCATAAAATCCGCCCAGACCAGGTCCGCGCCGGGCTCCCACGCTTTCCAGTAAGCCAGGCGCTCCCGGTACCAGGCGGCCTGCCGCTCCACCGCTTCCCGGCAGCCGGGGAAGCCCAGCTCCAAGGCCAGGGCCGTCAGCTGGTAGACGGGCCCGCCCAAGGCGTGGCCCGCCGTGTGCACCACCGAGCAGGCCTGCCCCACCCCGTGGCACAACGCCCGCTCCACCGGGGAGCCCCACTCCTTCGCGCAGGCGTGGCAGTCCAAAATAGCCCGCTGGGCGGGGCGCATGGTGCACAGCCCAGCCCCCCACCGGCGGCTCTCCGCCAGGGCGGCGGCGGGCCGGGGGTCCTCCGGTCGGCGCCGGGCCAGCTCCGCTGCCATCTGCTCCGCCAGCTCCCAGGCCCACAGGGCCGCCGCCCGGTGGTTGGCGCTCTCCAGCTCCCGGGCCAGGGGCTGCAGCAGCTCGTCCCCGGGCCGGAAGAGCACCTGGTTTTTCCGGCGCAGCCGGGCCTGGGCCGTATCCATCCAGTCCATGGGCCTCCCCCTTTCTCTGTTCCATTATACCCAATGGGGTGGGCAGGCGCAACCCCTCTTGCAGGGAACGCCTTTTTCCGATATAATAGATAGGATTGCAGACTTTCCGGGAGCGCGCTCCCCTGACGATATGAGATATGTGGTGACTGCTATGGCGATCTTGACCGTAAACAACATCAAACAGAGCTTCGGAGAGGAGACCATCCTCGAGAATATCACCTTCGAGATGCAGAAGGGGGAACGGGTGGGCCTGGTGGGGGTCAACGGCTCGGGAAAGACCACCCTGTTCAAGGTCCTCACCGGGGAGTACACCCCGGACACGGGCTCGGTGGTCTTTGGCAAGGACACGGTGCTGGGCTATATGGAGCAGCACGTGTGCCGGGACTTTGAAAAGACCGCCCTGGACGAGGTGATGACCGTCTTTGCCCCCCTGCTGCGCATGGAGCGGGAGCTGGAGGACATAAACCAGCTGCTGTCCGCCCACCCCGAGGAGCAGGAGCTGGAAAAGCTCATCCTCCGGCAGACCCAATTAAACGACGCCTTTGTGGACGGGGGCGGCCTCACCTGCCGGTCCCGGGCCCGCAGCGCCCTCATGGGCCTGGGCTTTACCGAGGAGCAGCTCGCAAACAAGGTGGGGGTGCTCTCCGGCGGGCAGAAGGCCAAGCTCCAGCTGGCGAAGATGCTCCTCTCCGGGGCCAACCTCCTGCTCTTGGACGAGCCCACCAACCACCTGGACATCCCTTCGGTGGAGTGGCTGGAGAGCTTCCTCACCGCCTATACCGGGGCCTATATCGTCATCTCCCACGACCGGTATTTCCTGGACAAGGTGACCTCCCGCACCCTGGAGATGAAGGGCCTGGGGCTGGACTCCTACAAGGGCAACTACAGCCGGTATCTCGACCTGAAGGCCGAAAAGCGCCTGGCCGCGGAGCGGGTCTACGAGAGCACCCAGAAGGAGATCAAGCGCATCGAGGGCATCATCGAGCAGCAGCGGCGGTGGAACCAGGAGCGCAACTATGTGACCATCGCCAGCAAGCAGAAGCAGATCGACCGGCTGGAGGCCACCCTGGAGGAGCCCGACAAGGACCCGGAGGAGATCCGCTTCCAGTTCCACGCCAGCCGGAGAAGCGGCGACGACGTGCTCACCGCCGAGGACCTGTCCCTCTCCTTCGGCGGGCCCAAACTCTTCGAGCACGTGAACCTGGAGATCAAGCGGGGGCAGAAGGTGTTCCTCATCGGCCCCAACGGCTGCGGCAAAACCAGTCTGTTCAAGATCCTCCTGGGCCAGTACCGCCAGGACACCGGCCTGGTAAAGATCGGCGTGGGGGTGGACATGGGCTACTACGAGCAGTCCCAGCTCAGCCTGGACGACTCCAAGACCGTCATCGACGAGATCTGGGACCTGCACCCCCGCATGACCCAGACCGAGGTGCGCAGCGCCCTGGCGGTGTTCCTCTTCAAAGGGGAGGACGTGTTCAAGCCCGTGGGGGCTCTCTCCGGCGGGGAGCGGGCCCGGGTGCTGCTATTAAAGCTCATGCTCAGTAAGGCCAACTTCCTGCTGCTGGACGAGCCCACCAACCACCTGGACATCGGCTCCTGCCAGGCCCTGGAGGACGCCCTTTTGGGCTACGACGGCACCCTGTTCGTGGTGTCCCACGACCGGTACCTCATCAACAAGCTGGCGGACCGGGTGTACGTGCTGGGGAAAGACGGGGCCCGGCTCTACCACGGCAACTACGACGCCTACCTGGAGCAGCGGGAGAAGGAGCAGCAGGCCCTGCCCCAGGAGGAAAAGTCCCAGCCCAAGGTGAACCTGTACAAGCTGCGGAAAGAGCGGGAGAGCGAGCTGCGGAAAAAGCGCAGCGCCCTGGCCCGCCTGGAGCAGGAGATCGAGGAGAACGACAGGAGCCGGAAGGCCCTGGAGCAGCGCCTGGAGCAGCCTGAAATCGCCGCCGACTACGAGGCCGTCACCCAGACCTCCCAGGAAATCGGCATGCTCCAGGAGGTGGCCGAGGGGCTGCTGCTGCGGTGGACGGAGCTCTCTGAGGAATTGGAGGCCCTGGAGCGGGCCGCCCAGGAGCTGGACAACTGAGGAGGAACCCCATGATCGCCGCACTTTTTCTCCTCCTGCTGGTGCTGGCCGCCGCGGCCGGCATGGTGGCAGGAGGCATCTCCAATGGGAAAAAGCTGCGCCGGCGGGTGCTGGACCAGTTCGGCCGTCGGCCCCAGGAGGACTACCCCCTGGAGGACATTCCCGCCTACTGCCAGCTGGACTCCGCCCCGGCCATCGACCACACCACCTGGACGGACCTGGACATGGACCTGGTGTTCCGGCGGCTCAACAGCTGCCAGAGCTCTGTGGGGGAGCAGGTGCTGTACGCCCAGCTCCACCGGCTCTCGCCCCCGGCCCGCTGGGAGGAGCTCCTCGCCCACCTGGAAGCTCGCCCCCAGGAGCGGGAGGCCCTGTGGCTCCAGCTGGCCCGGCTGGGGAAGCGCCGGGGCGGCTACAGCCTCCCCGAATTTGTCTTCTCCCCGGTGGAATGCCAGCTTCCCCTGGCGCCCCTCTACCCGGTGCTGGCCTGGCTGCCCCTGGCCTGTCTGGCGCTGGTGCCCTTCCTCCCCTGGGTGGGAGGCGGGCTGTTCCTGGTTTCTCTGTGCGGGAACGTGGCCCTATACTACCTGGGCAAGCGCCGGGTCCAGGGGGACCTGGACGCCCTGGGGGCCTTCCTCTCCCTGCTCTCCACCTGCCGGAAGCTGGAAAACACCCTCACCCTCCCCGCCCAGCGGGAGGAGCTGCGCGCCGCCCTCGCCCCCTTCCGTCCCCTGCTGGGCCGGGTGCCGGGGACGGGGGTCACCGGCGGGGCGGACTGGGAACTGTGCCGGGAGTATTTCCGGCTGCTCACCCTCCGGGACCTGCGGGTGTACCGCAAAGCCCAAAAGCTCATGGCCGCCCATCCCCAGCAGCTGCGAGCGCTGTTTGAGTCTGTGGGCGCGGTGGACATGGCGGTGGCCGTCCTGTCCTTCCGGGCCACCCTGCCCCAGTGGTGCCGGCCGGTGTTTTGGGAGGAAAACACTTACGACTTCACCGGCCTGTTCCACCCCCTGCTGCAGGAGCCCGTGGCCAACAGCGGCCGCTTTACAAAAGACGTGCTCCTCACCGGCTCCAACGCCTCAGGGAAGTCCACCTTCTTAAAAGCCCTGGCGGTCAACGCCAT
Source organism: Candidatus Acutalibacter stercorigallinarum (assembly GCA_019112625.1). Taxonomy (GTDB): domain Bacteria; phylum Bacillota; class Clostridia; order Oscillospirales; family Acutalibacteraceae; genus Acutalibacter; species Acutalibacter stercorigallinarum. Next base: position 47,224 of record DXIW01000009.1, read on the forward strand.
TTTAGGGCAGAGCCTCCTCACCTGCGCCGCGGAGGGCTGCGGCTTCCGGCCGGGGCCGGTGCTCACCTCCATGGCGGTCAAAGACGACATCTCTGCCGGGGAGAGCTACTTCATGGCGGAGGTGCGCTCCCTCAAGCGCCTCACCGACGCCGCCCGGCTGGGGGGCTGCCTGCTGTTCATCGATGAGATCCTCCGGGGCACCAACACCGGGGAGCGCCTGGCCGCCAGCCAGGCGGTCTTAGAGGAGCTCCACCGCCGGGACTGCCTGTGCGTGGCCGCCACCCACGACCGGGAGCTGACCTGGCGCCTGGCCGGCGCCTACCGCAACTACCACTTCCAGGAGACCCTGACCGCCGAAGGCGTCCAGTTCGACTACGCCCTGCGGGACGGCCCCGCCAACACCCAAAACGCCATCCGCCTCTTAGGGCTGCTGGGCTTCCCCCAGGCCACAGTCCGCCGGGCAGAGGAGCTGGCAGAACAAGGAGAGGAACGCCCATGAACGTAAAATTCATCACCCTGGGCTGCAAAGTGAACCAGGTGGAGTCCGAGGCCATGCGGGAGGCGCTGCTGGCCGGCGGTTTCCAGGAGGCCGCCGAAGGCCAGACCGCCGACGTGGTGGTGGTCAACTCCTGCACCGTCACCGCCGTAAGCGACCAGAAAGCCCGCCAGGCCCTGCGCCGGGAGAAGAAGCGGAACCCCGGGGCGGTGGCGGTGCTCACCGGGTGCTGGCCCCAGGCCTTCCCCCAGGAGGCGGAAGACTTTTTAGAGGCGGACATCGTGCTGGGCACCACCCGCCGGGCCGCCCTGCTGCCCAAGATTTTAGAGTACCTCTCCACCAAGCAGCGCATTGTGGACATCGCCCCCCACGAGAAGGGGGAGAAGTTCGAAAAGCTCACCATCTCCGCCATGCACGGCCGCACCCGGGCTTTTCTCAAGATCGAGGACGGCTGTGACCGGTTCTGCTCCTACTGCATCATCCCCTATGCCCGGGGCCGGGTACGCTCCAAGCCCCTGGAGGACATCAAAGCCGAGGCCGCCCTGCTGGGGGACCACGGCTACCGGGAGGTGGTGCTCACGGGCATCAACCTGCCCGCCTACGGCAAGGACCTGGGTCTGCACCTCTGCGACGCGGTAGAGGCCGCCTGCGCCGCCCCCGGCATCGCCCGGGTGCGGCTGGGGTCTCTCGAGCCGGAGCAGCTCACCCCGGGGGTCATCGCCCGCATGGCAAAACAGGAAAAGCTGTGCCCCCAGTTCCACCTCAGCCTCCAGTCCGGCTGCGACACCACCCTAAAGCGCATGAACCGCCACTACACCACCGCGGAGTACCGGCAGATCGTCCGCAACCTGCGCCAGGCCTTCCCCAACTGCGCCATTACCACCGACATCATGGTGGGCTTTGCCGGGGAGACGGAGGAGGAGTTTGCCGCCTCCCTGGCCTTTGCCAAAGAGATCGCCTTTGCCAAGGTCCACGTGTTCGCCTACTCCCGGCGGCCCGGCACCCGGGCCTACAACATGCCGGCCCAGGTGACCAACAAGGTGAAGGAGGACCGCAGCCGGCAGATGATCGCCGCCACCCTGGCCACCCAGCGCGATTTCTTCGCCGCCCAGGTGGGCCGGGTGGAGGAGGTGCTCTTTGAGCAGGAGCGGGAGAAAAACGTGTACGAGGGCTATACCAGAAACTACACCCCGGTGCGGGCGGCCAGCGCTGTGCCCCTCCAGGGCCAGGTGCTGCCGGTGGAGATCACCCAGGTCCTGGAGGACTGCTGCCTGGGCAGGCTGGTGTGACGTGCCCCGCGCCCTCTCCGTCCCGGCAAAGCCGTGACCTACGCCCCAGCAAGCTGGGGCGTAGGCTTCGCCTACGGCGAAGCGGGAGAGGGCGCGCGAGCCAAGCCTCGCTCACGCTCAGCTTACTCGGTCAAAAATCCTAGAGAGGATTTTTGCGTGCGAGCCAAATCCTGTTCCTCCCCCCTCCCGAAAAACAAAACTTTTTACCCAAACCTATTGTAAATCTAACAGGGATATGCGAAGATAGTAGTGACAAGCAAAGAACCCGCGTCCCGCGGGAAAAGAGGGGTGCCTGCCTGTGGCAAAAAGCAGCGAGAAAAAATTCACCAAGACCGAAAAAAGCTGGATCCTTTACGACTGGGCCAACTCCGTCTACGCCACCAACATCATGGCGGTGCTGTTTCCCATCTACTTCGGCAGCGTGTGCCAGGCCGCCGGGGCGGACAACCTGGTGCTCTGGTCCTACGGCACCTCCGTCGCCACGTTCCTGGTGGCGATTCTGGCCCCGGTGCTGGGCTCTTTAGCCGACCACAAGGGCCACAAAAAGCGGCTGTTCGTGGCCTGCCTGGTCTTAGGCGTGGCCTTCACCCTGTTCTCCGCCCTCACCGACGACTACCGGGGCCTGCTGGTGGGCTACGTGGTGAGCCATATCGGCTTTTCCGGCTCCTGTTTGTTCTACGACGCCTTCCTCACCGACGTGACCACCCGGGAGCGGATGGACCGGGTCTCCGCCTGGGGCTATGCCATGGGCTACATCGGCGGCAGCACTATCCCCTTTGTGCTGGCCATCATCATCCTGTTCGTCATGGGCATGGAGAACCCGGTGGCCTTCAAGCTGGTCATCCTGCTCACCAGCGTGTGGTGGCTGGCGTTCAGCATCCCGTTCCTGAAAAACGTCCACCAGATCCACTATGTGGAGGCGAAAAAAGGCCTGTTCCGCTCCACCTTCCGGAACCTGTGGGCCACGGCCAAGGACATTTTCACCCAGAAGCGGGTATTTTTCTTCATCATCGCCTATTTCTTCTATATCGACGGGGTGAACACCATCATCTCCATCTCCACCTCCTACGGCACCACCCTGGGGCTGGACACAGTGGGCATGATTCTGGCCCTGCTGGTCACCCAGATTGTCGCCATGCCCTTCTCCATCCTCTTCGGCAAGCTGGCGGGGAAGGTGGGCTCCATCAACCTGCTGTGCGGGTCGGTGGGCATTTACTTCGTCATCACCGTGGTGGGGTTCTTCATGGGCTTCAACATCGAGCAGAACCCCGGCAGCCAGTCCGCCCTGATGCTCTCCCAGGTGCTTTTCTGGTGCATGGCCTTTCTGGTGGGCACGGTGCAGGGGGGCATCCAGGCCCTCTCCCGCAGCTATTTCGGCAAGCTCATCCCCGCCGACCGCTCCAACGAGTACTTCGGCTTCTTCGACATTTTCGGCAAATTCGCCGCAGTCATCGGCCCCCTGCTGGTGGCGCTGTTCACCCAGTTCACCGGCCGGGACTCCATCGGCGTGATCTCCCTGGCCATCCTGTTCCTCATCGGCGGGGCCATCCTGCTGGCCGGGCGGAAGACCCTGTTCCGGACGGAGGAAAAATAGGACAGAAAGCCCGAAAAGGGGCCGCTGCGGTGTGCAGCGGCCCCTTCTTTTTGTGCAGATCACACTTTTTACGGCAGTGGGTACAGCTCCATCGCGCCGCTGACGGTCTCCAGGTGGAGGGCGGCGCCGCCCTGGCCGAAAGCAACCTGGCCATGGCGTTTTTTCAGGGCACCGATGAGGGGGAACCGGGAGCGGAAGCCGCCGGAGACGCTGTCGTACTCCACGGTAAAGCCCGGCCCCTCCTGGGGCAGGCCCAGGCTGATCTTCCCGGAAACGGTGTTGAGGCGGGCGGTGCGGGGATACTGCTCCGCCTGGAGGGACAGGGCCCCGGAGACGGTGCTCAGCTTTATCTCCTCCCCGCTGCCTGTGGCGGTGAGGGCGCCGGACACCGTCTCCCCCTTCAGTGTGGCGCAGGAGAAGCCCAGCAGCTCTGTCTTGCCGGAGACGGCGTTGCAGGCCAGCTGCCGGGCGGAGACGTCCTCCAGGCGCAGGGCGCCGGAGACGGTCTCTGCCGCCAGGGAGTGGGCGGCCAGAGCCTGGCACAGCAGGGGGCCCGAGGCGGTCTCCCCCTGGATGGCGCCGGCCTGGAAGCCGGTGAGGTACAGCGCGCCGCTGACGGTGCTGGCCTTTACCTCCTCCAGGGGGGCGGTTTGGGGCAGCTCCACCACCAGGTGCTTTTGGAGGGTGAGGGGCCGGAAACCCAGGAAAATCGCGGGTTTTTGGGTCCACTGGACGGTGAGGCAGCCGTTTTCCTCCCGCAGGGCCAGGCGCTCCTCCTCCTTGAGGGGGCGGGGGGAGTACTCGGTCAGGCGGAGGGTGTCCCCCTCCCAGGGGCGGACCTCCACCGGGCCGTTGACCCAGTTGACCTGCAGGCGGGAGATGGGGCCGGGGGTGGGGAGCTCGTAGCTGTGGGGCTCCAGCGGAAGGGGGATGAGGGGAGCTGCCGGGGCGGGAACCTGGGGGTTGTAGAGGCAAAAATCGCCCGGAATGGACCCGGTTTGGCCCGCATTTGACCCAAAATCGCCCGGGTTTGGCCCGGTTTCGCCCGCGTCGGGGCCCACCTCGTCCTCCTGGGGGCCAACTTCGTCCTCGCTGGGGCCGGCGGCCTCTTTTTCAAGGTACGATTCGTTCTGTACTTCTTCTACATTATCTGTTCCGATTTGATATGCCGCAAACTCGGCCTGGGCGGCCTCCCACTCCCCTTGGACTTCGTCCATCTGAGCCTGGGCTTCGGCGAGGGCGGCTTCCAGCTCGCCGCTGGGGGCGGTGGCGGACAGGGCGGCTTTGGCCCGTTCGAATTTGTCCCTGGCCCGGTCCAGCTTGGCTTGGGCCTTATCCAGCTTGGCCTGGACTTTGGCTTGGGCCTTATCCAGCTTGGACTGGGCGGCGGCCTGGAGCTCCGCCAGCCGGGGCGGAAGGTTGGGGGCGGCGGGGCTGAAATCGCCGGAAACAGGGGGTTCGGGAGCGGGGTCCTCCCCCAGGGCCTCCAGGAGGCGCTGGGCCTGGTCCTGGGTGATCTTCCCCGCCTGCAGCAGGTCGAGCACCTGGCGCTTTTCCTCGTTCATGTCATGCTCCTCCTTTCAGCTGGTTCAGGGCCTGGATGGCGGCCTCCACGTCCAGCTCGCCGCTGGCCAGGCGGGACAGCACCTCGGCCTTTTCCGCCTTCTCCCGCTGGGCCCGCTCCTCGGGGCGCTGGTCCAGGCCCAGAGCGGCGAGAGCCGCGTCCAACATATTTTTGACGGTGGGATAGCTGACCCCCAGGGCCCGCTCCACCTCTTTGATGGAGCCCCGGCAGCGGAGGAAGGTCTCGATGAACCGCAGGTGCTTCTCCTCCAGCTTGCAGAAGCGGCAGGGGGCGAACTCGCCGGTGAGCTCGGTGCCGCAGTGGGAGCACCGGACCCGGGTGACCGTGGTGCTGTGGCCGCACACGGGGCACTGGGCCGGGGCGTGATAGATGGCGTTGGCCATGGTCCCATCTCCTTTCTGCCTGTAGTATAAGCCCTG
>DXIW01000070.1 GCA_019112625.1 Candidatus Acutalibacter stercorigallinarum
CTTACCGATAATATCTAATGCGTCTTTGATAGTAGGCATATCCAATTACCTCCTTCGGTGGTACTGTTTCTTACTATTATTATACGCTATTTCTCGTCAAAAATCAACCATTTGTTGTGACAGAGCCTTTCCGAAAAAGCGCGAAGAGGATAGAAAAGGGCCTGGAGCACCCTCCAGACCCTTTTTCTTATTGTTTCTGGCTGCCGGGCTCCCGGTCGGGGATGATGAGGTTCAGCACGATCCCCACGATGATGCCCAGGCCGATGTTCTGGAAGCTGAACACCGCGTTGCCGATGACCGCGCCGCCGATGGCCAGCACCAGCATCACCGCGGCGATGCACAGGTTCCGGTTCTTGGTGAAGTCCACCTTGTTCTCCACCAGGGTGCGCAGGCCCACCGAGGCGATCATGCCGTAGAGCACGATGCAGGCCCCGCCCAGCACGCAGTTGGGCACCGACTGGATGACCCCGATGGCCTTGCCGAAGAAGCTGACCACAATGGCGATGAGGGCCGCGATGCGCAGGGAGGCGGGGTTGTAGTTGCCCGTGGCCGCCAGCACGGCGGTGTTCTCGGAATAGGTGGTGTTGGGCGGGCCGCCCACCAGCCCGGCGAACATGGTGGCCAGGCCGTCCCCCAGCATGGTGCGGTGCAGACCCGGGTCGTCGTAGAACTTCTTGCCCACCACTTCGCCGTTGGCGTACACGTCGCCCACGTGCTCCACGCAGGTGACGATGGCGATGGGGGCGATCATCCCGATGGCGGTGAGGTCAAAGCGGGGCAGCACGAAGTGGGGCGCCTGCACCCAGCCGTAGTCCGCGATAACGCTGGTGTCCATCAGGGCGGCGGGGGCCAGGCCGGTTTTGGTCACCAGCAGGGTGAACAGGTACCCGCCGGTGAGGGCGATGACGATGGAGGACATCTTCACCATGCCCTGGCCGCAGCTGGAGAGGAACACAGCAGTCAGGCACACCAGCCCGGCGATGACCCAGGCCCACACGTAGGTGGGCATGTCAAAGCCCTCGGCGAACAGGGCCAGGGTGTCCCCCTCTGGGCCGTACTGGGTCTGGATGTTGCTCACGGCTGTGCCCGCCAGGTTCAGCCCGATGAGGGTGATGCCCACCCCCCGCACCACCGGGGGGAACAGCTTGTCCATCAGGCCCTTGCCGAAGATCTTGATGATGAGGGCCAGCACCAGGTAAAAGGCCCCCGCCACGATGACGCCCCCCATGGCCGCGGCGATCTGCTCGTCCTTGGTGGCGCCGAAGGCGTTGTTGCCGATGACCCCGCACAGGGCGGAGATAAAGGCGAAGGAGCTGCCCAAAAAGGTGGGCATCCGGCCGCCGGTGCACAGGTGGAAGATCAGGGTGCCCACGCCGGCGCAGAACAGGGCGGTGCCCACGTCCAGCCCGGTGAGCAGCGGCACCAGGATGGTGGCGCAGCTCATGGCAAAGGCGTGCTGGAAGCCCAGGGCCAGGGCCTTTTTCGTGCCCAGGCGCTCGTACTCCTTCGCCCGGGGGAAGAGCAGCCCGTTGAGTTTGGTAAAGATGTTCATGTCGTGCCTCCTCGTTTTTTTGTCCCCCGGCTACCCGGGCCGGGGCAAAATCTGTTCTATTGTACCACCCCCCGGGGGAAAAGTCCAGACCGGCAGCCCGCCTGCCCGGGGTTTCCCGCAAAAATCTTTGGGAGAAAAATTTTTCCGCCGCCCCGGTTCCTTTTTGACCCCCGCCTGGTGTATAATAAAGAAACAGCGAAAAACCGTGGAAGGGAGGAGACAGGATGCGGCGGAAAAAACCGGTGATCTTAAAACGGTCCGACCACCGGCTGGACCTGGGCCCGGTGGGCTACAACCTGTTCGTCTCCCGGGACAAGCAGCAGGAGGAGCGTTCCGCCCGGCGGCTGCGGGCCTGGATGCGGGCGGTCATCGGCCTGGTGGTCGCCGGGGGGCTGGTGGTGGCCGGGCTGTTCGTCTGGTCCTACCTGGTGCCCTATTTTCATGAGGAGCTGCAGATCGGCGCCGCCAGCGGCCTGGAGAGCGAGCCCGCCTCCTCGGAGGTGTCGGCCCTGCCGGTGTACGACGAGATGGGCCTGCCGGTATATGGCGACGAGGTGAACCTGTTTGTCATCAACCCGGAGGAGCCGGCCCAGGAGGACTTCGCCCCCCAGCTGGGCGCCGCCGCCGGGGTCCAGGTGGACAGCCGCATCGTGGCCGCGGTGGAGCTCATGGCCGCCGCCGCCAAGGAGGACGGCCTGGCCCTCACCTTCACCGAGGGCTACGTCTCCTACCAGGAGCAGGCGGAGCGCTTCGAGGAAAAAGTGGACCAGCTCATGGAGGAGGGCCTCACCGCGGTGATGGCCCGCACCGAGGCCCAGTCCCTGGTGCCCGAGGCCGGGGAGAGCGATTTCCAGACCGGCATGTGCCTGCGGCTGGCTGTCTCCGGGGACGCGGAGAGCTTCGAGAAGTCCAAGACCTACTCCTGGCTGCGGAACAACATGGGCAAGTACGGGTTCATCTTCCGCTACCCCGAGGGCAAGGAGAGCTACACCGGCTGCACCGCCGACCCCAGCGTCATCCGCTACGTGGGCAGCGCCGCCGCGGCCGCCATGCAGCAGCGCTCCATGTGTTTGGAGGAGTACATCGACTACCTGGCCAGCCAGGGGTGATAGGCCCCCAGAAACACCCCCGGCCCAGGAGCGCGAAAATGGGGAAAAGTGACACTTGCATTTTCCGCCGGGCTGTGGTATAATTTCTTCCACGCGAGTTTATGACTATACTGGGACTCGGAAGAGGTGAAAACAGAGATGAAGCAGAATATACATCCCGACTACCAGGAGACCACCATCACCTGCGCCTGCGGCAACGTGATCCACACCCGGTCTACCAAGAAGGATATCAAAGTCGAAATATGTTCGAAATGCCATCCGTTCTTCACGGGCAAGCAGAAGCTGGTGGACACCAGCGGCCGCGTGGATATGTTCAAGAAGCGCTACGGCATGGTGGACAAGAAGTAAGCCTTCGTTTGCGAAACAGAGACCTGGACAAGGGCGGTGCGGCGCGCACCGCTCCTTTTTTACTTGCCGGAGGGAAAACCATGGAGTACCTGACCGTAAAAGAGGAGAACAGCGACCAGTTCGTCGAGAAAAAGTCCCGGTTCATCGGCACCTGCCGCCCGGTCAGGACCGAGGAGGAGGCCCTGGACTTCATCGCCCGGATGAAGTCCAAGTACTGGGACGCCAGCCACAACGTGTACGCCTACATCCTCCGGGAGAACGGGGTGCAGCGCTTTTCCGACGACGGGGAGCCCCAGGGCACCGCGGGCATCCCGGTGATGGACACCCTGAAAAAGGCCGGGGTGGTGGACGTGGCCGTGGTGGCCACCCGGTACTTCGGGGGCATCCTGCTGGGGGGCGGGGGGCTCATCCGGGCCTACTCCCACACCGCCACCATCGCCCTGGCCGCCGCCCAGAAGGTGGCCATGCGGGAGTGCCTGCTCTTAGAGCTCCCCTGCGACTACGGCTTTTACGGCAAGGCCGCCGGCCTCATCCCCGAGTGCGGCGGCGTGGTGGACGACACCCAGTTTCTCGAGCAGGTCACCCTGCGTTTCCACCTGGAGCCCCAGCTCCTGCCCGCCCTGGAGAAAAAGCTGGCGGATTCCAGCAGCGGCAGGGCGGCGGTCAAACAGGCGGGCCAGAGGTTCTTCCCCTTCCCGGTGGACTGAGCGAAATTTTTTCCTGCGGGAAAGAGTATTTCTTGCCAAAAAAGCGTATATACCCATAGAACGCGCTTTGGCCCATTGACCCGAGAGGAAGGTAGCTTATGACGGTTCGAGAAGAGACCCAACGGCTGGAAAGCGAGATGCTGGCCCCCTGGGCCGCCCGCTCCGCCCAGACCAGGGGCCGCTCCCGCCCGGAGGAGGAGTGCCAGCTGCGCACCCCCTACCAGCGGGACCGGGACCGGGTGATCCACTGCAAGTCGTTCCGCAGGTTGAAGCACAAGACCCAGGTGTTCCTCTCCCCCGAGGGGGACCACTACCGCACCCGCCTCACCCACACCTTGGAGGTGTCCCAGATCGCCCGGACCATCGCCCGGGCCCTGCGCCTCAACGAGGACCTGACCGAGGCGGTGGCCCTGGCCCACGACCTGGGCCACACCCCCTTCGGCCACGCCGGGGAGCGGGCCTTAAACGCCCTGCTTCCCAAGGGCTTCCGCCACTACGAGCAGAGCGTGCGGGTGGTGGACAGGCTGGAGAAGGACGGCCGGGGCCTCAACCTCACCTGGGAGGTGAAAAACGGCATCCTCTGCCACACCACCGGCCTGGAGGCCGACACCGCCGAGGGCCGCATCGTCCGCTGGGCGGACAAGATCGCCTACATCAACCACGACATCGACGACGCCATCCGGGCCGGGGTGCTCCAGGAGGGGGACATCCCCAAAAATATCACCCAGACCCTGGGGGACTCCAAAACGAAGCGGATCACCGCCCTGATCTCCTCGGTGGTGGCAAACAGCCGGGAGGGGGACATCGCCATGGACGAGCGGACCCTCCGGGCCTTCGAGGAGCTCAACGACTTTATGTACCAGGCGGTGTACTTGAACGAGTACGCCAAAAAAGAGGAGCGCAAGGTGCCCCACATCATCCAGAGCTTGTACCTGCACTTCAAGGACCCCAAGTACCTGCCGGACTACATGCGGCAGATCGCGGCGGAGGAGGGGCCCGAGGTGGCGGCCTGCGACTATGTGGCGGGCATGACAGACCACTTCGCTGTGGCCTGCTACAAAGAGCTGTTCATCCCCAAGGCGTGGAACCTGGTGATGTGACCGGTGGGAAAGGAGGGGCGCTATGGCGTTTCCGCCGGAATTTTTACGGGAGCTGGAGGCGCGCAACCCCATCGAGGAGGTGGCCTCCGCCTATGTGAACTTAAAGCGGCGGGGGAAGAACCTGGTGGGCCTCTGCCCCTTCCACAACGAAAAGACCGGGTCCTTCAACATCTACCCGGGGAATAACTCCTTTTACTGCTTCGGCTGCAACAAGGGCGGGGACGTGATCTCCTTCGTCATGGGCGTGGAGAACCTGGACTTCCCCGAGGCGGTGCGCTGGCTGGCCCAGCGGGCCGGCATGACCGTGCCCGAGGACGGGGTGGACGACAGCATGTCCCGGCTGCGCACCCGCATTCTGGAGATCAACCGGGAGACGGCCCGCTTCTATTATAAGATGCTCTCCGCCCCCGAGGGCAAGCCCGGGCTGGACTACTTCCGCCGCCGGGGGCTGGACAACAAGACCATCCAGCACTTCGGCCTGGGGTATTCCCCCGACAGCGGCTTCGCCCTGGTGAACCACCTGAAGGCCAAGGGCTACACCCAGCAGGAGATGCTCCAGGCCGACGTGGCCCGGCTGTCAAAAAAGGGCTACCCCTACGACCGCTACCGGGCCCGGGCCATGTTCCCCATTCTGGACCTGCGGGGGAACGTGGTGGCCTTCGGCGGGCGAATCCTCACCGATGAGAAGCCCAAGTACATCAACACCTCCGACACCCCGGTGTACCACAAGAGCAGCGGCCTCTTCGCCATGAACTTCGCCAAGGACTCCGGCTCCCGCCAGCTCATCCTGGCGGAGGGGTACATGGATGTCATCGCCCTGCACCGGGCGGGGTTCACCAACGCCATCGCCTCCCTGGGCACCTCCCTTACCGAGGAGCAGGCCCGCATCATCAAGCGCTACGCCGACGAGGCCGTGATCTGCTACGACTCCGACGAGGCCGGCCAGCGGGCCACCCAGCGGGCCATCCCCATCTTAAAGAACACGGGGCTGCAGGTGCGGGTCATCACCGTGCCCGGGGGCAAGGACCCCGACGAATTCATGCGCAACTACGGGGAGGACGGCCCCGCCCGTTTCAAGCAGCTGCTGGAGTCCGGCGGCAACGACGTGGAGTACCGCCTTGCCGGGGTGCGGAAAAAGTACGACCTCACCACCGAGGACGGCCGGGCCCGGTACCTGAAGGAGGCGGCGGAGACCGTGCTGTGCAAGCTCCGGGACAGGATGGAGCGGGACATCTACGCCGGCAAGCTCTCCCAGGAGACCGGGGTGGGGAAGGACAGCATCCTGGACACGGTGGACCGCCTGGCCCGCCGGGAGTCCTACCAGGAGAAGAAAAAGCTGGTCCGCTCCCAGCAGGAGGTGGTGGCCGTCAAGCAGGCGGCCAACCCGGAGAAAAAGCGGCACATGCGGGCCGCCCTGGCGGAGGAGGGCATCCTCTGCTACCTGTTCCTCCACCAGGACCGGGCGGAGGACCTGCAGAGGCGGCTGCCCCCGGAAAAACTCATCACCGCCTACAACCGCAGACTATATACGGTTCTGCTGGGTAAAACTATCCATGGCGAGACCACCCTGGGGGACCTGGCCGGGGAGCTCACCCAGGAGGAGCTCTCCGAGCTCACCCGCATCCTGGCCCAGCGCCGGGAGGCCCCGCCCACCCGGGCGGACGCGGAGGAGTACCTCCGCATCTTACAGAACGAAGGGGCCTTCGCCGACCCCAAGAAGATTAAAGAGGCGTCGGCCGAGGACCTGCAGGCATACTTACAAACTTTACGTACCAGAAAACAACAGAATGGGATGGGGCCGGGAACGGGCCCGTAACGAAGAAAGGAATGGTGGGGACGCATGAGCGCGCAACCGGAAAAGAAAACAGTGCTCCGAGAGCTGATCGAGATGGGCAAGAGCAAGGGCCACCTGAGCACCAAGGAGATTTTGGACGCCTTGGGGGAGATGGACTTCGACCCGGAGCACGTGGAAAAATTCTACGACACCCTGGAGAACCAGGGCATCGAGATCGTGGAGGACTTCGACGACATCCAGCTGGACGACGCGGAGCTGGCCAAGGCCGAGGAGCTGGACCCCAGCCTGGGCGCCGACGGCGTGGCCATCGACGACCCGGTGAAGGTCTATCTCAAAGAGATCGGCCGGGTGCCCCTGCTCACCCCCGATGAGGAGGTGGACCTGGCGGTGCGCATCTCCAACGGGGACGAGGCCGCCAAAAAGCGCCTCTCCGAGGCCAACCTCCGGCTGGTGGTCAGCATCGCCAAGCGGTACCTGGGCCGGGGCATGCAGTTTCTGGACCTGATCCAGGAGGGCAACCTGGGCCTCATCAAGGCCGTGGAGAAATTCGACTACACCAAGGGCTTCAAATTCTCCACCTACGCCACCTGGTGGATTCGCCAGGCCATCACCCGGGCCATCGCCGACCAGGCCCGCACC
>DXIW01000010.1 GCA_019112625.1 Candidatus Acutalibacter stercorigallinarum
TTCACCGACGCCTCCCTGTACGGCGCGGCGGTGCTGCCGCTGAAACGTGTCTTCGACGGGGACTTGTGTTACGAACGATTTTTTGGGGAGACAGATGGAAAATAGAACAAAGGAGGACACAGCATGATCGACCTGAAACACGATTTTAGCCGGTTGGGTCGGTCCTTCCAAGAGAACGACTGACCCTCCGGGTTTTGCCCCAGCACTAAAAAATCACAAAAGAGAGGATGCTTGCCCATGGACTACACCATCACCAACGGCACACTCACCGTCTCCGCGGAGACTTTGGGCGCCCAGCTCAAGGAGATCCGGGGGGCCGGCGGCGCCCAGTACCTCTGGCCCGGCCAGGCGGACATCTGGGGGGACCGGGCCCCGGTGCTCTTCCCCTATGTGGCCCGGCTCACCGGCGGGGAGTACACCTACCGGGGGAACAGCTATTCCCTGCCCATCCACGGGTTTGCCTCCGGCGCGGAATTCGCCTGTGAAAAAACAGAGGACCAGCTGCGCTTCACCCTTTGCGACACCCCGGAGACCCGGGCCTGCTACCCCTTCCCCTTCCGCTTCACCGTGGCCTACCGCCTGGCGGGGAACACCCTCACCCAGGAGTACACCGTGGAGAACACCGGCGAGGAGACCATGTGGTTCGGCCTGGGGGCCCATCCCGGCTTCCGGGTGCCCCTGGAGGAGGGCCTGGACTTCACCGACTACTGCCTGGAATTCGCCCCGGATGTCTCCCCCGTGCGCATCGGCTTTACCCCCCAGTGCTTTTTAAGCGGGGAGGACACCCCCTACCCCCTGGAAAACGGCAGGCTGCCCCTGCGCCACGACCTGTTCGACCAGGACGCCATCGTGCTGCGGGACTGCGGCAGCCAGGTGACCCTCCGGTCGGCGAAGGGCGAGCGCGCCGTAAAGGCCGAGTTTGCCGGCATCCCCTTCCTGGGCATCTGGCACCAGCCGAACATGGCGGCCCCCTACGTGTGCATCGAGCCCTGGTGCTCCCTGCCTTCCCGCCAGGACGTGGTGGAGGACCTGGAGACCCAGCCCACCTTGCTGTCCCTCCCCGCCGGGGAGCGGTATGTGGCAAGCGTCCGCTTCACCTTCCAGTAAACCAACAAAAAAGACCCTCCCATTTTTGGGAGGGCCTTTTTCTGTCTGTGTTTATTCCAGCTCCAGGGCGCCGGTGTACAGCTGGTAGTAGGTGCCGTGCTGGGCGATGAGCTGGTCGTGGGTGCCCCGCTCGATGATCCTGCCGTGCTCCAGCACCATAATGGCGTCGGAGTTCTGCACGGTGGACAGCCGGTGGGCGATGACGAACACGGTGCGGCCGGTCATCAGGGCGTCCATGCCCTTCTGGACAATGGCCTCCGTGTGGGTGTCAATGGAGGAGGTAGCCTCGTCCAGGATCATCACCGGCGGGTCGGCCACCGCCGCCCGGGCGATGGACAGCAGCTGCCGCTGGCCCTGGGACAGGTTGGCGCCGTTGCCGGAGAGGGGCGTGTCGTAGCCCTGGGGCAGGCGGGTGATGAAGTCGTGGGCGCCGGCCAGCTTGGCGGCGGCCATGCACTCCTCGTCGGTGGCCTCCAGGCGGCCGTAGCGGATGTTGTCCATCACGGTGCCGGTGAACAGGTTGGTGTCCTGGAGCACCATGCCCAAGCTGCGCCGCAGGTCCGCCTTTTTGATCTTATTGATATTGATGCCGTCGTAGCGGATCTTGCCGTCGGCGATGTCGTAAAAGCGGTTGATCAGGTTGGTGATGGTGGTCTTGCCCGCGCCGGTAGAGCCCACGAAGGCGATCTTCTGGCCGGGCTTGGCGTACAGGCTGATGTTGTGCAGCACCAGCTTGTCCGGGTTGTAGCCGAAGTCCACGTCGTCTAAGACCACCCCGCCCTCCAGGCGGGTGTAGGTCACGGTGCCGTCCGCCTGGTGGGGATGCTTCCAGGCCCACAGGCCGGTGCGCTCTTTGCACTCGGTCAGGCTGCCGTCGGCGTTCTCTTTGGCGTTTACCAGGGTGACGTAGCCCTCGTCCTTCTCCGGCTTCTCATCGATGAGGTCGAAGATCCGCTGGGTGCCCGCCAGGCCCATAATCACCATGTTCAGCTGGTTGGACACCTGGCTGATGGAGCCGCAGAACTGCTTGGTCATGTTCAGGAAGGGCACCACGATGCTGATGCTGAAGGCCATGCCCGAAAGGCTCAGGTTGGGGGCGCCGGTCATCAGCAGGATGCCGCCCAGCACCGCCACGAACACGTACAGCACGTTGCCGATGTTGTTCAAAATGGGCATGAGCATGTTGGCGTAGATGTTGGCCTGCTCGGCGTTGTGGAACAGGTCGTCGTTCACCCGGTCGAAGTCCTCCTTGGCGCCCTCCTCGTGGCAGAACACCTTGATGACCTTCTGGCCGTTCATCATCTCCTCCACCACGCTCTCGGTGTTGGCGATGGACTGCTGCATCCGCACAAAGTAGCGGGAGGACCGGCCGCCCACCACTTTTGTTACCATCACCATGGCGAAAACCCCCAGCAGGATGAACAGGGTCATCCACACGCTGAAATAGAGCATGATGGAAAGCACGGTGATAATGGTCACCCCGGAGATGATGAAGTTGGGCAGAGACTGGGAGATCATCTGCCGCAGGGTGTCGATATCGTTGGTGTAGTAGCTCATCACGTCGCCGTGATTGTGGGTGTCGAAATACTTGATGGGCAGGTCCTGCATGCCGTTGAACATCTTCTCCCGCATTTTGGCCAGGCTGCCCTGGGTGATGACGGCCATCAGCTGGCTAAAGGTAGCGCCGGCGATGAGGCTGAGCACATAGAGCACCACCAGGGTGGCTACCAGGCCCAGCAGGGGCCCGGACACCGCGGCCCAGTCGCCGGATTGCCAGGTCTGCTCCACCAGGGAGATGACCTTCTGCATGAACACCTGGGGGATGGAGCTGATGATGGCGTTGGCCAGAATACACACCAGCGCCACCGGCAGCAGCACGGGGTAAAAGCGGAACAGCATCTTGATCAGCCGCAGCAAAACGTCCTTGCGGTGGCCCTTCGGCAGGGGGGCGCCCCCTTTTCTCGGCATTGGCATCAGGCTTTAGCCTCCTTTCCGTCGTCGCTCACACGGTTCTGCGAGGTGTAGATCTCCCGGTAGGTGGCGCTGGTCTCCATCAGCTCCTTGTGGGAGCCCAGGGCCTCGATGGCGCCGTTGTTCAGCAGGATGATCCGGTCGGCGTCCTGCACCGAGGCCACCCGCTGTGCGATGATGATCTTGGTGGTCTCGGGGATGAACTTCCGGAAGCCCTGGCGGATGAGGGCGTCGGTGCGGGTGTCCACCGCGCTGGTAGAGTCGTCCAGAATCAGAATTTTCGGCTTTTTCAGCAGGGCCCGGGCGATGCATAGCCGCTGCTTCTGCCCGCCGGACACGTTGGTGCCGCCCTGCTCGATGTAGGTGTCGTACTTCTGGGGGAACTGCTGGATGAACTCGTCCGCCTGGGAGAGCTTACATGCCTCCTCCAGCTGCTCGTCGGTGGCGTTGGGGTTGCCCCAGCGCAGGTTCTCCTTGATGGTGCCGGAGAACAGCTCGTTCTTCTGCAGCACCACGGCCACCTGGTTGCGCAGGGTCTCCAGGTCGTAGTCCTTCACGTCCAGGCCGCCCACCTTCACCGTGCCCTCGGTGGCGTCGTACAGCCGGGGGATCAGCTGGATGAGGGTGGTCTTGGAAGAGCCCGTGCCGCCCAGAATGCCGATGACCTCCCCGCTCTTGATGTGCAGGTCGATGTCGGACAGAGCGTAGCGGCTGGCCTTTTTCGAATACTTGAAGCTCACGTGGTCAAAGTCGATAGAGCCGTCCTTTACCTCCATCACCGGGTGCTCCGGGTTCTGCAGGGTGCTCTCCTCCGAGAGGACCTCCACAATACGCTCGGCGCTCTCGGCGGACATGGTGACCATGACGAAGATCATGGAGAGCATCA
The DNA here is from genome assembly GCA_019112625.1 of Candidatus Acutalibacter stercorigallinarum. Taxonomy (GTDB): domain Bacteria; phylum Bacillota; class Clostridia; order Oscillospirales; family Acutalibacteraceae; genus Acutalibacter; species Acutalibacter stercorigallinarum. The sequence goes on from DXIW01000010.1 coordinate 3,965, forward strand.
TCAGGCTCATCAGGATCTGGAAGCTGTAGGTGAGCAGGGAGCTCATCTGGCCCACATCCAGGTCCATGCCCTGGGAGGTGATGACCGTGTAGGAGCCGAAGGACATGACGAAAATCATCACCGCGTAGATGCAGAACTGCATCAGGGGGTTGTTGATGGCCAGGATGCGCTCGGCCTTGGTAAAGTCCTTCTGCACGTCCTCGGCGGCGGCGTCGAACTTCTTCTTCTCATAGTCCTCCCGCACGTAGGCCTTTACCACCCGCATGCCCCGGATGTTCTCCTGGATGGAGGCGTTCAGGTTGTCGTACTTGCGGAACACCCGGCGGAACAGGGGCATGGTCTTTTTGGTGACGAAGAACAGCCCGATGCCCAAAACCGGGATGGTGAACAGGAAGATGAAGGCCATCTTGCCCCCCATCATAAAGCCCATCACAAAGGAAAAGACCAGCATCAGGGGGCTGCGCACCGCGGTGCGGATGATCATCATGTAGGCCATCTGCACGTTGGTGATGTCCGTGGTCAGCCGGGTCACCAGGCTGGACACGGAGAATTTGTCGATGTTCTCGAAGGAGTACCCCTGGATCTTATAGAACATGTCCTTGCGCAGGTTGCGGGCAAAGCCGCAGCTGGCGGTGGAGCACGCCTTGCCCGCCAGGGCGCCGAAGGCCAGGGACAGGCCCGCCATCACGATGAGGATGGCGCCGTAGCGCAGCAGGGTGGGCATGTCGATGCCCATCTGGATCTCGTTGACCAGGTTGGCGATGATGAACGGGATGATACATTCCATGACGACCTCGCCCGTTACGAGGACGGGGGCCAGGAGCGAGGGCTTTTTATATTCCCGTATGCTGCCGGCCAGGGTTTTCAGGATGTGGACCATAGAAAAACCTACCTTTCCAAAAGAATACCGCCTGGGGGCACAGGTCGCCCTGCCAGGGCCCGGCCCAGCTGGCCGGGGGTCCGCGATACTATAATAATTAGGTCACGAACTAATTGTACGGCAAAGTAAAATTTTTTGCAAGGGGGAGAAGGGGAAAAACTTGAAAAAAAACCCCTTTGTCCAAAGTCCCGCCAAACAGGAAGGAAACTTTTTGAGCGACATGCCCCCAGGCCTTGCGCAACGGTTTTCGGCGTGATACAATAAATAAATACGCGGCCCCTGGGCCGGGAAAGGCGTGAAAAAACCCCATGGAAGACCGGCAGAAAACAGAATTATTCGAATCCATGGCCATCCCCCGGGCGGTGATGAAGCTAGCCGTCCCCACGGTGCTCAGCTCCCTGGTGATGGTGCTGTACAACCTGGCAGACACCTACTTTGTGGGCATGCTGAACAACGCGGTGGAGAATGCCGCCGTCACCCTGGCGGCCCCCCTGCTGCTGGCCTTCAACGCGGTGAACAACCTGTTCGGCGTGGGCTCCTCCAGCATGATGAGCCGGGCCCTGGGCAAAAAAGATCACGACACCGTGGCCCGCAGCTCCGCCTTCGGGTTTTACTGCTCGGTGATCGCGGGCCTGCTGTTCTCCCTGCTGTACACCATCTTTCAGGAGCCCCTGCTCACCGTGCTGGGCGCCAACGAGGAGACCATGGCCGCCACCATGGGGTACGCCAAGTGGACGGTGACCTTCGGGGCGGTGCCCTCCATCCTCAACGTGGTCATGGCCTACCTGGTCCGGGCCGAGGGCTCGTCCATGCACGCCAGTGTGGGCACCATGTGCGGGTGCTTCCTCAATATCCTTTTGGACCCGGTGTTCATCCTGCCCTGGGGCCTGCACATGGGCGCCGAGGGCGCGGGCCTGGCCACCTTCCTCTCCAACTGTGTGGCCTGCGGCTACTTCTTCGTGCTGCTGTACGTCAAGCGGGGCCGCACCTACGTGTGCATCGACCCGAAGAAATTCGGCTTCCAGCGCCACATTGTCTGGGGCGTGTGCGCGGTGGGCATTCCCGCCTCCATCCAGAACCTCCTGAACGTCACGGGCATGAGCGTGCTCAACAACTTCACCGCCTCCTTCGGCTCCAACGCCGTGGCGGCCATGGGCATCGCCCAGAAGATCAACTCCGTCACCTTCCAGATCGCCCTGGGCGCCTCCCAGGGGGTCATGCCCCTCATCAGCTACAACTACGCCAGCGGCAACATCAAGCGGCTGAAGAAGGCCTTCTTCTTCACCGCCCGCATCGCCGTGGGCTTCCAGGTGTTCATGCTGCTGGTGTACTTCTTCGGGGCCGGCACCTGGGTCCGCCTGTTTATGAACAACGACGAGATTGTGGCCTACGGCGCCGCCTTCCTCCGGGGCTTCTGCCTGGCCCTGCCCTTCTTGGGCCTGGACTTCCTGGCGGTGGGCGTGTTCCAGGCCTGCGGTTTGGGGAAGAACGCCTTCGCCTTCGCCATCCTCCGTAAGGTGGTGCTGGAGATCCCCGCCCTGCTCCTCTTAAACGCCCTCTTCCCCCTCTACGGCCTGGCCTATGCCCAGCTCACCGCCGAGGTGATCCTGGCCGCCGCCGCCGTGGTGGTGCTCTACCGGCTGTTCCGCCACCTGGAGCAGCGGTACCAGCGGAAGGAGCCCTCCCCCGCAGAAGAATAAACCAGGGCGGCGCTGCGACGCGCCGCCCTTTCCGATTATATATAGTATGGGATGGGCCGCCTTTTCCCGGGCCCCGCGAAAAAAATTTTTCCGCCCCCTGGTGCATGAACATGCAAAAACCTAGAACATGTGTTCCTTTACACCTGCCTGAAAAGGCCCCCGCCTTGTCACCGGTTTGTTACCAAAGGGGAAAAATCCAGGAAATTCCCCCTTTTCCCGACAGGATTTTCTGTATAGATTTTAAGGGATTATGCAAACCTCCCGAGTAAAACCCAGGAAATCTCACACGATAGGCAGGAGGTAATGAATAAACATTCGTAAAAAATCCATTTTTCCGATTGGTTACAGCGTTGTAATCAGCCGTTTTGATACATTTTGCACAGCACCCGGTTTCCATAATTTGAGAAACTCCCCGGAACAGGCGACAGAAAACGGAGTTTTTTGGGGTTATGTCAAGGAATGAGATATTCAGAATTGGCAAATCCGCACAAATGAAACCCGGGAAATTTTTTGACATCCCGTCACATTTCTACTATACTACCACGTGAACCGCTGGGAAAGCGGCGAAAGGAGCATTTTGTATGCGTGGTAGACACAGTAGAAAGGCGCCGAAATTCCGGGTCGCCCGGGGCCTGATGGCCGGCGCGCTGATCCTGGCTCTCAGTATCTGCTCCGTCGTCACCGTGACGGCCAACACCGTTACCGCCAACGTGGTGGACGGGGAGCAGTCCTATACCTTCCACATGGACACCATCGACCTGGACCAGATCCTGGACCACGCCGTGAGCTTGGGCCTGGAGCCCCTGGGCCCCCTGGACGTGGCCGAGCGGGTGGAGAACACCACCACCGTCAACGTTCGCCGGGGCGTGTCCCTCACCGTGACCGAGGCGGGCAAGTCCAGCAGCCTGGTGGCCTATGTGGGCGACACCGTGGAGAAAGCCCTGGAGGACAACAACATCCTCTTAAAGGCGGAGGACGAGGTGACCCCCAGCCGGGAGACCCTGCTGGAGGAGGACACCGCCATCCAGATCCGCCGGGCCTGCCAGGTCTCCGTCACCGCCGACGGCAAGACCCAGAAGCTCTCCCTGGTGGGGGCCACCGTGGCCCAGGCCCTGGAGAAGGCCGGCGTCACCCTGGGGGAGAAGGACTCCGTCAACTACGAGGCCGACCAGCCTGTATTCGATAAGATGAACATCCGGGTCTCCCGGGTGATGAAGATCACCGTCACCGCCGATGGCGAGACCAAGGAGTACGATGTGGCCGCCGGCACCGTGGAGGCCGCCCTGAAGAAGTGCGGTGTAAAGCTGGGCGAGGAGGACCGCCTGAACGTGGCCCCCACCGCCAAGCTCACCGACGGCATGGCGATCACCGTCCAGCGGGTGACAACCGAAGAGGTCACCGAGACCGAGACCGTGCCCTACGACACCGAGTACGAGTACAGCGATGAGCTGTACGAGGACCAGACCGAGACCCGCACCCCCGGCGTGGAGGGGGAGAAGGAAGTCACCTATAAAGTGACTTACGTGGACGGGGAAGAGGAGAGCCGGGAGGCCGTCTCCGAGAAGGTGACCAAGGAGCCCACCGCCGAAGTGGTGGTCCAGGGCACCAAGGAGTATGAGACCTACGAGCCCGAGACCCCCGACACCACCGTCCCGGATGGCAGCGGCACCGGGAACGCCGCGGGCACTTTCACCGACATGTACGGCAACCAGGTGGCCTACAGCTCCATGCTCAGCGGTACCTGCACCGCCTACTCCGTGCCCGGCGGCACCACCTCCCTGGGGTGGGACGCTGTCTACGGCGTCATCGCGGTGAACCCCAATATCATCCCCTACGGCACCAGAATGTACATCACCTCCCCCGACGGCAGCGTGGTGTACGGCTACGGCGTAGCCGGTGACACCGGCGGGGCCTGCATGGCCGGGGACATCATCGCGGACCTGTGCTACAACACCATCGAGGAGTGCAGCCAGATCGGCCGCCGCACCATGAACATCTACATCCTGGCTTAAAACAACGGCACCCAGGCCCGGGGAGCGCAGCAGCGTTCCCCGGGCTTTTTACTGCCCCCTTTTCTCTTGTAATTTTCCCCGGGAACCGCTATAATGAAAGGGACAAATGGGAAAGGAACGTGGGACCCTATGCAGTATTTTTACGCCATCCTCTGGTTTGCCGTCGGCCTCATCCTCATCTTCTCCCTGTCCAAGGAGAACAGGATCTTCCTTTTCGCCGGGGGATTTTTCCTCCTGCTAGGGGCCTGGTGGCTGGCGGACGCCCTGCTGCCGGAGGTGGACCTCTTCGCCGGGGGCTGGGGCATCGCCCTGCGGTGCATCAGCGGCGCGGCCCTGGTGGTGCTGGCCGTCACCTTTGTGCGGGAGTACCGGAAAAACCGGAAGGCCGCCAATGCCCCAGAGGACAAGGACAGCAAACAATAAACAGGACCTGAGAGAGGGGAACTGGGAATGGAAGCCATTTTGACCGTGGTCACCAAGGTGCTGGTCATGCTCATCATGATCGCGGTGGGCTACTTTATCACGAAAAAAGGGATGCTCACCGACCGGGGCGCCGCCGAGATCACTGCCCTGCTCATCTGGATCGTCACCCCCTGCCTGATCGTGGACTCCCTGCTGGGCTCCGGCGGGAGCCTCCAGGCCTACGAGCTCCTGCTGGCGGTGGGCATTTCCGCCCTGGCCATCTTCCTCAGCATTGGGGTCAGCCTGGTCAGCTTCCGCAAAGAACCCCCCGAGCGCCGGAAGGTGCTGCGCTTCGCCACCATCTTCAGCAACGCGGGGTTTATGGGCATCCCCTTGGTGCAGGGCATCGTGGGGGAGAAGGGCGTGGTCTACGGCTCCTTCTTCATCGCCGTGTTCAATGTGATCTGCTGGACCTACGGCTACCGCATGATGAGCGGCGGCGCCAAGGTGAGCCTGCGCACCGTGCTCCTCAACCCGGGCATCATCGGCCTGGCGGTGGGCCTGCCCCTGTACTTTTTGGGGCTGCAGCTCCCCGCGGTCCTGGCCGAGCCCGTGGGCTTCTTCTCCGACCTGAACACCCCCCTGGCCATGCTCATCATCGGCAGCTACATCGCCAAGGTAGACCTGCACTCTTTCGTCTCCGACATGGCCGTGTACCAGATGGCCGCCCTGCGGCTGATCGTGGCCCCGGCCCTGTTTTTGGCCTGCCTGCTCCTCCTTCGGCCCGAGCCCGTGCTGCTGGTCACCAGCGTCATCCAGGCCAGCGCCCCGGTGGCGGCCAACACGGTGCTCTTCGCCGTGCAGTATGGGGGCGACTCCCAGCTGGCCTCCAAGACCGTGGCGGTGTCCACCGTGCTGTCCATCCTCACTATCCCCCTGTTCACCATCTTGGCCCAGCTGGCCTGCCAGTTTTTGTTTTAGACCTGGAAATACGTATACATATATATTAGAAAGGACGTGAGGCCCGTGTACATCGCCCCATCCCTGCTGGCGGCGGACTTCTCCGCCCTGGGCAGTGAGGTGGCCAAGGCCGCCGCGGCCGAGTGGCTCCACATCGACATCATGGACGGCCGCTTCGTGCCCAACCTGAGCATGGGCCCCCAGATCGTGGCCGCCCTGCGGGACAAGAGCTCCCAGGTGTTCGACGTGCACCTGATGCTGGAAAACCCCGCCCCCTACATCCCCGTGTTCCGCCAGGCCGGGGCGGATGTCATCGCCGTCCACGCCGAGTGCGGCCAGGACACCGCCGCCCTCCTCAACGCCATCCGGGACTCCGGCGCAAAGCCCGCCCTGGCCTTAAAGCCCGGCACCCCGGCAGAGGCCCTGTTCCCCTACGGGGACCAGCTGTACATGGCCTTGGTGATGACCGTGGAGCCCGGCTTTGGCGGGCAGAAGCTCATCCCCGCTGCCCTTGCGAAAATACAGGAGATCAAATCCCGGTTCCCCCACCTGCTGGTGGAGGTGGACGGCGGCGTAAACCGGGACACCGCCCCCCTTTGCCGGGCCGCCGGCGCCGACATCCTGGTGGCGGGCACCGCGGTGTTCCGCTCCCCCGACCCCGCCGGGGAGATCGCCGCCCTGCGTGGCTGAACCCATCACCAAACCCCTGCCCCTCGCATACGATACAGAGAGAGAAAACCATGGACCAAGTGAGGTGCTGCCGTTGGGACAGAGGATCTGGCGGCTGGGCTCATCCCCGCAGCCCCTTGTGTTCCGGTTCGCGGGCGTCTCTACCCTGTGCGCCGCGGTGGCGGCCCTGTACCGCCGCTGCCCCCCGGCCAAAGCCTGGCTGTGCCTGTACCGGGGCCGCTATTACCTGGCGGTCCACGCCGGCCTGCGGGCCCGCCCCAGGGCGGCAAGGGCTGCGACGCCTTACGGCGAGCTGCTGGGCCCGGCCCGGGTGCTGTACGCCTACTGCGAGGAACACGGCCAGCCCATCAGCCATAACGCGGTGGCCGAGCTGGGCGCCGCCCTAGACCGGTAAAGGGCCCCTGCCTGCCAAGGAAAACGCCCCTGGGCCCCGCCTGGGGGCCCGTTTTTTGTGAAAGATATGTCATGGCACGCAGAAATCCTTCCCAAACGCGCTGGTAAATTGTAACAAATTTTCTGCCGCAACTGCGAAAAACCGCCCCTCCCAGGCCTTAAAAATGGCTCTAGACCGCCAAAAATCAGGAAAATCACACCGTACAAATAAAATTATGTAAATCCGGGAAAAAAGTTGCAAAAAGGGCTTGCAATTTCCAGGGGCAAAGGTTATTATATAGATAACTTCCACTCGCGGGGATTTGCGCCCCGGGAGAATCTAAAATTTAAGAGGGTTGAAATTATGAACAAAAGCAAGTTTCTGAAGAAATCACTTGCGATGCTCCTGGCTCTCATGCTAGTCGTCGCGATGATTCCGCTCAGTGCTTCCGCTGAAACGAGCGCCGTTCCTACGATCGGCGTTGGTAACGCGATTGCCAAACTGGATGGCACCACGTATACCGTCGAGGCGGGCAGCACCGATGTCGTTCTGGGCGGCAACGCTCCCGCGGGCTCTCCGGAAGGCACCAAGGTCGTCTTTATCGACAAGGACGGCAAGGACCTTGATCTGAGCACCAACGCCGAGGTCGATTTGACCGAGGTTGCCACCGTCTCCGACAATACTTACACTCTGGGCGTAGAGCTGCGCGTTCCCCAGGAGGGCAGCGCTGCCCCTGCTGTTACCAAGTACACTCTGGTTATCACCTATAACGAGGCTGTAAAGGGTACCAGCACCGCTATCAAGTATCTGAAGGATATCGCCGGCATGGCCGAGTACGAGATCGGCGCCGACAAGATCACCATCGTTGCCGAGTTTGGCAAGCCCATCGCGGCGAACTCTTTGGTTGGCACCAACTTCGTTGCTGCCGACCCCAATGCCACTGTCACTTACAGCAACAGCTCTGTGAAGGTCGTTTCCGACGACAGGCAGATCACCAAGAACTACGAGGTTGTCATCGACATCCGCGACGGCCTGACCTCCTTCGAGGTAGAGGGCCAGATCGGCGAGACTGAGATCGACACCAACCCCGCCGACAGCGTGACCACCGTAGAGCTCACTGTGCCCTACGACACCGACCTGACCAAGCTGGTCCCCACCTTCGAGTTTGGCCCGGATGCTGAGGCGCTGACCACTTACGGTGACAACCAGGAGCTCACCAGCGGTGAGACCGAGCACGACTTTACCGCTACTAACGGCAAGCAGCTTATTCTGTGGACTGATGCCGATGCCCTGGAAGCTGGCTCTCCCTACCCCACCGGTAGCTGGTATGTTGTAAACGTCACCATCAACGTAGCCGACAACACCAACGGCGTGCTGGAGAGCATCCAGGTGAAGAGCACCAATGGCAACAGCAACGTCATCGAGGTTGCCGCCCCTGGCACTGTCAACGTGGAGATGCCCAAGGGCTACGATTTCTCCGCTGCCACCAGCGTGACTGTGGAGCTCACCGGTTCTAAGGAGGCCAAGGTGGAAGTTCTTGGCCAGCCCGGCGCTTCCGTGGGCAACGGCGGCGAATTTGATACCGATGGCGAAGTCACCATCAGCGGTGTTGATATTTCCAGCAAGTCCTTTATCATCCGCGTTTCCTCCCAGGAGACGGGCGCTGAGTACAACGAGTACACCATCAACCTGTCCGCCGCTGCCAAGGCTGGCGTTGAGCTGACCAACATCATCGTCAAGGGCGATGTGGACGGCGATAACGTTCCCGAGACCTACGAGATGGGTGAGGACTACACCGTCACTCTGCCCTATACTGCCAAGGCTATCGTTTCCAAGCTCGCCCCCAATGACAACGACCCCGACCTTCGCATCTACTTCGCTGCCAGCACTGGCGCTACCGTAGGCTGCGGCGGCCCCGACAATACCCTTGCTGTGCCGGACGGCGCTTCTCTGACCTACATCTTCAACCCCGGTGTTGATAGCGTGAAGAAGAACAACGAGCGCGATGTTACCGTGAGCAACGCTGGCAACAAAGAGACCTACACCATCAAGCTGGCTTACGAGGACGGCTTGACAGGCCATGTGCTGAACTCCGCCACTCTGGTGGGCGAGAACGATGTAGCTAAGATTACCACCGATAACACCTATAACACCGTGCCTGGCACTGCCAAGGACAAGAACGGCAACACCGTGAACACCCTGCGTGTGAACGTCCCCTCCGAGTACAGCTTCACCAGCGACACTTCTGTATACACCTCCGCCCTTGGGCTGAGCGAAGGCGCTGTGGCCTTTGTGGTTGCCGACGGTCAGGTCACCGAGAAACTCTCCGTTCTGGATGGAAAGGCTAAGGGTGTCCAGGATGTTACCACCATCCCTGTCAAGACCAACTTGGTAGATTCCAAGGGTGTTCTGGACACCGACGCTGCCACGACCATCATCTATGTAGTTAGCGAGCAGGTCTACGTGGACGGCCAGGTTGCGAACAATGACTTCTACAAAGCCGACCTGCAGAAGCTGGTTGCGGATAAAAAGGCTGCTGCCTACTATGTGTACGGCGTGCATGCCGCTCCCAAGACCGGCGCCGACCTGGTGAGCATCGAGTCCACTCTGGACGAGTACATTGACGTCACCATGAAGGCCAACAATGTCATCGAGATCGCCGTGCCTTACAGCTACGAAAAGGCCAACAGCAACAAAGATGTGTTCTTCACCCTGAACTTCCGTGCCGATGCTATGGCTACCGTCCGTGCCAACAACGAAAGCAGCGGTTATCTGCTGGAGTCCGACCTGGGCAACCCCGACAATGCTGAGGATGCCACCCAATTCAACGTCGCCAACGGCAAGAAATTGTATGCCGATGGGACAACTGGTGGTCAGGTGAATTCCATCATCGTCACCTCCGAGGACTACGTGGCTAATGTGTCCGGCAAGAAGAACGAGTACACCATCGAGATCAAAGTGAAAGAGGCTGAGACCGGCGACGACCTGCTGTCTGTGGGCGCTTCCGGCGCTACCGCCACTCCCGACACCAACCGCGATGTGAATTTGACCCTGCCCTACGGCTCTACCAAGTATCCCGTCAAGCTGGACATCGAGGCTTCTAAGCTGGCCACTGTTTACGTGGGCACCTCTTCTAAGATCGACGAGCTGAAGGTTGACGCCAACCTCTATGATCCTGAGAAGGGCTACGACCTCAACAGCGACCTGAAGATCCTGGTGGTTGCTGAGAATAATCATGCCCAGCAGGTTTACACCCTGAAGACCACCGTGGCGGAGAACTTCTTCGACGTGGCGAAGGACCAGTGGTACTATGACGAGGTGCTGAAGGCCGCCTCCAATGGCTGGATCAACGGTACCAAGCCTGGCTACTACGAGCCCAACGGCACCATGACCCGCGGCGACTTCGCCCTGATCATCGCCCGCATCAAGAACTACAACCCCGCCCTGTACACCGAGTCCGCCTTCCCGGATGTGGAGTCCACCGACTACTACAGCGCTGCCATCGCCTACTGCAAGGAGATGGGTTACCTGGGCGGCGAGAACGGGTACTTCAATCCCAAAGATCCCATCACCCGTGAGGAGATGGCCAAGATCATCTGCAACGCCGCCGGCGTTGACCAGGTGACCGATCCCACCAGCCCCTACGCCGACGACGACACTATCGCCGAGTGGGCCAAGGGCTATGTGTACGGCTGCCAGGCCGCCGAGATCATGATGGGCGACGAGAACGCGAACACCTTCGATGCTCGCTCCAACGCCACCCGTGCTGAGGCTGCCGCCGTACTGGTAAGAGCTTTCGCGTAAGGTTTCAACTCTTACTTAAATTTCATACCCCATAAGCAGGAAGGGCGGAGTGAAAACTCCGTCCTTCTTGCTTTGTCCGTGACCGGACAGGACGGGAAAATTCCTCTGGGCTTCGCACGAGCCAAGTTTCGCTTTGCTCAACTTACTCGGTCACAGACCAAAATTCCGGAACGCCCTTTGTGGAGGAATTTTCTCGTCCAGTCCGGTCACGGACCTTGCGAAAAATGGGGGGTTGTGCTATTCTAGTTATGTATAGGCTCCCGGGGCGCGGGGGCCAATCGCCAAAAAGGAGATGGACGACGGCCATGACAGTTTACGACGTGATCGTGATCGGCGCGGGTGTGACCGGCAGCGCCGTGGCGCGGGAGCTCTCCCGCCGCCAGGGGCGGTTCCTAGTGGCGGAGCGGGCCAGCGATGTGTGCGAGGGCACCAGCAAGGCCAATTCCGCGATTGTACACGCTGGGTTCGACGCCGAACCCGGCACCTTAAAAGCCAAAATGAACGTGCGGGGCAACCAGCTGATGGACCAGATCGCCCAAGAGCTGGACGTGCCCTTCTCCCGGGTGGGCGCCTTTGTGGTGTGCCTGCGGGAGGAGGAGATGCCCAAGCTGGAGGAGCTGTACCAGCGGGGCCTGAAAAACGGCGTGCCCGACCTGGAGCTCCTCACCGGGGACGAGGCCAAGGCCTTAGAGCCCAACCTCACCGACGAGGTGTGCGGCGCCCTGTGGGCCCGCACCTCCGGCATCGTGTGTCCCTTTGCCCTCACCCTGGGCCTGGCGGAGAGCGCCGCCAAAAACGGGGTGGAGTTCTCCTTCGACACCGCCGTCACCGGGCTGGAACAGATCCCCGAGGGCTGGCTGGTAAAAACCAATCAGGGCGACTTTGCCGCCCGGGCGGTGGTGAACGCCGCCGGGGTCTACGCCGACGACGTGCACAACTGGGTGTGCGGGGAGAAGCTCTCCATCACCCCCCGGAAAGGGGAGTACTGCCTGCTGGACAAGACCGCCGGGTGCCACGTGGGCCGCACCATCTTCCAGCTGCCCGGCAAATACGGCAAGGGCGTGCTGGTATCCCCCACCATCCACGGGAACCTGCTGGTGGGCCCCACCGCTGTGGACGACCCCGACCGGGAGGACACCGCCACCACTGCCGCAGGCATCGCCGATTTGACGGAGAAGGCCGCCCTCAGCGTGAAGAACGTGCCCATGCGGCAGGTCATCACCTCCTTTATGGGCCTGCGGGCCCACGAGGCCGGGGAGGACTTCGTGCTGGGAGAGAGCGCCGAAGGCTTCTTCGACGCCGCGGGCATCGAGAGCCCGGGCCTCACCAGCGCCCCGGCCATCGGGGAGTACCTGGCCGGGCTCATCGGGGAGAAGCTGGGCCTGGAGGACAAGCCCGATTTCGACCCCATCCGGAAGGGCGTGCCCCATCTGGCGGCCATGAGCCCGGAGGAGCGGGCGGAAAAAATCGCGGAAAACCCGGCCTACGGCAACATCATCTGCCGGTGCGAGGAAGTGAGCGAGGGCGAGATCTTAGACGCCATCCACGGCATCCTGGGCGCCAGGACCCTGGACGGCGTCAAGCGCCGCACCCGGGCGGGCATGGGCCGCTGCCAGGCGGGGTTCTGCTCCCCCCGGGTGATGGACCTGCTGTGCCGGGAGCTTAACATGGACCTGACCCAGGTGCGGAAAAACGGCGGCGATTCCCAGATCGTGCTGGAAAAGACCCGGGGCTGAGAGGAGAGACATACCATGAGAATACAACATGACCTGGTCATTATCGGCGGGGGGCCCGCGGGCCTGGCCGCCGCCATCTCCGCCCGGGAGAACGGGGTGGAGGACGTGCTGGTGCTGGAGCGGGAAAAGGAGCTGGGGGGCATCCTCAACCAGTGCATCCACAACGGCTTTGGGCTGCACACCTTCCAGGAGGAGCTCACCGGCCCGGAGTACGCGGCCCGGTATATCGAAAAGGCCAAGGCGCTTTCCATCCCCTACCGGCTGAGCACCACGGTGGTGGATTTAGAGCCCAGCGGGGACGGGGTGCTGGTCACCTCGGTGAGCCGGGAGGAGGGCCTGGTGCAGATCCAGGCCAAGGCCGCGGTGCTGGCCATGGGCTGCCGGGAGCGCCCCCGGGGCGCGCTGAATATCCCGGGCACCCGGCCGGCGGGGATTTTCTCTGCGGGCACGGCCCAGCGCCTGGTGAACATGGAGGGCTACCTGCCCGGCAAGCGGGTGGTGATCTTGGGCAGCGGCGATATCGGCCTCATCATGGCCCGGCGCATGACCCTGGAGGGCGCCAAGGTGCTGTGCGTGGCCGAGCTGATGCCCTACTCCGGGGGACTGAAGCGGAACATCGTCCAGTGTCTCAACGACTACGGCATCCCCCTGAAGCTGAGCCACACGGTGGTGGACATCCAGGGCAAGGAGCGGGTCACCGGGGTGACCATCGCCGCGGTGGATGAGAAGCTGAAGCCCATCCCCGGCACGGAGGAGCACTTCGACTGCGACACCCTGCTGTTGTCCGTGGGCCTCATCCCGGAGAACGAGCTGTCCCGCCAGGTGGGGGTACAGCTCTCCCCGGTGACCAACGGGCCCAAAGTAAACGAGAGCCTGGAGACCAACCTGCCCGGGGTGTTCGCCTGCGGCAACGTGCTCCACGTCCACGACCTGGTGGACTATGTGTCCGAGGAGGCGGTGCAGGCCGGCCGCAACGCCGCCAGGTACCTGCTGGAGGGCCGCAGCCCGGAGCAGAAGGAAATCCCCCTTACAGTGGCCGGGGCGGTGCGCTACACCGTGCCCTGCACCCTCTCCCCCCAGCGCATGGAGGCGGAGACCGTGGTGCGCTTCCGGGTGGGCCGCAACCTGCGGGACGCCCTGGTGCGGGTCACCGCGGACGGGAAAGAGCTGCTGCGGCGCAAGCGCCCGGTGATGGCCCCCGGCGAGATGGAGCAGGTCAAGCTGAAGCGGGAGTGGTTCACCGGCCAGGAGAAAGAGATTGTGGTAGAAGCCCTGGAAGCAAAGGAGGCGCAGTGATATGGCGATAATCGAGCTGACCTGCATCAGCTGCCCCCTGGGCTGCCCCCTGAAGGTGGAGACCGACGGGGCGGGCCAGGTGGTGTCCGTCACCGGCAACACCTGCAAGCGGGGGGAGGCCTACGGCCGCAAGGAGGTCACCGCCCCCACCCGCACCGTCACCTCTACGGTGAAGGTGGAGGGGGCCGGCGTGCCGGTGGTGTCGGTGCGCACCAAAACCGACATCCCCAAGGAGAAGATTTTTGACTGCATGGCGGCCATCCGCGAGGCCGTGGCCCAGGCCCCAGTGCACATCGGGGACGTGGTGGTGGAGAACGTCTGCGGCACCGGCGTGGACGTGGTGGCCACCAAGGACGCAGAGTAATCCCCGCCGCCATAGAACGGGTACGGCTAAAAAAACCTGCCCCGGGCGAGCAATCCCCGCCGGGCAATTCCCCGGCCTGTGCCAGGGCGGCAAGGAAATCCCAGCGTCTTAAAACGGGTACGGCTGGAAAAACAGCCCCAGGCGGGTAATCCCCCGCTGCGGGCGCGGTTCCCCGGCCTGTGCCAGGCCGCAGGGAAGTCCCAGCGTCTTAAAACAGGTATGGCTGGAAAACCGGCCCCAGGCGGGAACAATCTTCGTCGGGCGGTTCACTGGCCCATGCCAGGGCGGTGAGAAAATCCCCCACGCCTAAAAACGGGTACGGCTGAAAAACCTGCCCCGGGCGAGCAATCCCCGCCGGGCGGACGGAAGAAAAAAATCACATGGCAGGGCTGCCCGGGGCGCTGGGCGGCCCTGTTCCAGATAGGAGAGATAACGTGCTGGCGAAACACATCACCACCGTGCTGTTCGATTTGGACGGCACCCTGCTGCCCATGGACCAGATGGGCTTTACCAAAACCTACTTCGGCCTGCTGGTGCAGAAGGCCGCCCCCTTCGGCCTGAAGCCCCAGCCCACCATCGACGCGGTGTGGGCGGGCACCAAGGCCATGGTGAAAAACGACGGCTCCGCCCCCAACGACCGCCGCTTCTGGGACACCTTCTGCCCCCTGGTGGGGGTGGAGGAATCCGTGCTGCGGCCGGTGTTCGACAAATTCTACGCCGAGGAATTCCACGGGGCCAGGTCCGCCTGCGGGGAGAACCCCTGCGCGGCCCAGGCGGTGCGGGGCCTGAAGGCCCAGGGCTACGACGTGGTGCTGGCCACCAACCCCATCTTCCCCCTGGTGGGGGTGCGCACCCGGCTCTCCTGGGTGGGCCTTGCCCCCGAGGACTTCTCCCTGGTGACCACCTACGAGAACAGCCGCTTTTGCAAGCCCAACCCCGCCTATTTCCAAGAGATCGTGGAGAAGCTGGGCAAAGCGCCCCAGGAGTGCCTGATGGTGGGCAACGACGGGGTGGAGGACACCGCCGCCGCCCAGGTGGGCCTGTCCCTGTACCTTGCCACCGACTGCCTGGAAAACGGCGACAAGGTGGACCTGTCCCAGTTCCCCCACGGCAGCTTCCAGGACTTCCTCACCTACAGCGGCGCGGCGGGCTGAAAAATCGAAAAAATTTTCCAACTGTTGCTTTTGCAACAGGAAAACCCAAAGCCTTTGGGGTATCATAAAATCACCGAAAGGGAAATACCATACTCCAGATAGAAAGGGACAGGTGAGTGCTATGGCAGTTTTGACCTTGACCAAGAACAATTTCGAAAAGGAAGTGCTCCAGGCCCAGGGCCCGGTGCTGGTGGATTTCTGGGCCAGCTGGTGCGGCCCCTGCAAAATGTTCTCCCCCATCGTGGACGAGTTCGCAGAAGAGAACGCCGGGAAGATCACCGTGGGCAAGGTGAACATCGACGACGAGCCCGAGCTGGCCGCCCAGTTCCGGGTGATGAGCATCCCCACCGCCATGCTGTTCCAGAACGGCAAGCCCGTGCAGACCCTGGTGGGCGTGCAGCCCAAGGCCAAGCTGGAGGCCATGCTGTAAACACAAAAGCATCGAAGAGGCGGGGCCGCGGCCCCGCTTTTTTCGAAAAAAGGAGGAACCACCATGGAGCAGACCATCTACGACACCATCGTCATCGGCGGGGGACCGGGGGGCTACACCGCCGCCCTGTACACCGCCCGGGCCAACCTCTCCACCCTGGTGCTGGAAAAGCTGACCCCAGGCGGCCAGATGGGCACCACCGACCAGATCGACAACTACCCGGGCTTCCCCCAGGGGGTAAACGGTTTTCAGCTGGCCATGCAGATGCAGCAGGGGGCCCAGCGCTTCGGCGCCCAGACGGAGCTGACCGAGGTCATCAGCGTAGAGCTCGCGGGGCCCGTCAAACAGGTGCGCACCCAGAGCGGCACCTACCAGGGCCGCACCGTGGTGCTGGCCACCGGCGCCAGCCCCCGGGAGCTTGGCCTCCCCGGCGAGGGGGAGCTGCGGGGCCGGGGGGTGTCCTACTGCGCCACCTGCGACGGCATGTTCTACCGGGGCAGGACCGTGGCCGTGGTGGGGGGCGGCAACACCGCCGTGGCTGACGTGCTGTACCTCTCCCGTATTTGCGAGAAGGTCTACCTCATCCACCGGCGGGATACGTTGCGGGCCTCGAAAGTCTACCTGGACCCCCTGCAAAAGGCGGGGAACGTGGAGTTTTTGTGGGACAGCCAGGTGACGGAGCTCCTCTACGGGGAGACCCTCACCGGGGTGAAGGTCCAGAACAAAAAGACCGGGGAGACCAGGGAGCTTGCGCTGGACGGCCTCTTCGTGGCGGTGGGGCACGTGCCCAATACAGAGTTGTTCCAGGGCCAGGTGGAGCTGGACCAGGGGGGCTATGTCATCGCCGATGAGACCACCCGCACCAGCCTGCCCGGGGTGTTCGCCGTGGGGGACCTGCGGCAGAAGCCCCTGCGCCAGGTGGTCACCGCCGCGGCGGACGGGGCCGTGGCCTCCCACTTTATTGAGGAATACCTGGCGGAGCATCCCTGAAAAATAGAACCGAGCCCCGGGGCCCTGGCATAGGCCCCGGGGCTTTCGCATAGACTGGGAATACCGACGCGAAAAGGGGGGATGGCATGGCCTATTCCGACCGGGAGCTGCTGGCCCGGATCATCCAGTGCGAGGCCGGGGGCGAGGGGGACAACGGCATGCGGGCCGTGGCCAGCGTGGTGATGAACCGGGTCCAGGTGGACTACGGGGAGTACGGCCGCCTGCACACCATCCGGCAGGTGGTGTACCAGAAGCACCAGTTCACCTGCGCCATGGAGACCGTGGGGGGCCAGTACAATTACCAGAACATCTACAACATGCGGCCCACCGACGTGCACTACGCCATCGCCGACTGGGCCATGGCCGGCAACCGGCTGTCGGGCCTGGGGTTCGCCCTGTGGTTCTTTAACCCCTACCAGCCCACCTGCCGGGAGAATTTCCCCTCCGCCGTGGGGCAGTTTGCCCTGCGCATCGGCGACCACTGCTTTTACGACCCCACACCGGCCTACGCCAAGACATAATGGGTACAAGGGAGGTCACTATGGACAACTACCAGAAACAGCGGGGGGTAAACTCCCCGGGCATGCAGCGGCTCCACCAGCGCACCGATTTCGAGTCCACCGCCGACGGCGGCAGCGAGCTGGATAATTTCCACAGCCCGCCCCAGCCCAGCTTCGACACCGAGGAAATGCGGGGCTCCATGCAGGCCATCCTGGCGGACAACATCGGCAATTACGTGGTCATCGAGTTCCTCATCGGCACCGGGGAGATCATCCGCAAGCAGGGCATGCTCTACGTGGTGGGCCGCAGCTTTGTCACCCTGTACGATGAGCTGGCCAACAACTTCATCGTCTGCGACATCTACTCGGTGAAGTTCGTGTATTTCTATATGCCCGGCGACCGCCCCCGCTACCACTACAACACCCTGCCGCCCATCAGCGGCGAGCCCGGCATGGGCCCCCAGCGCCCACGGGGCTAAACACGCCCCCACCCTTCCCCCGGCCCGAAAAGCTGGGGGATTTCTGTCCGTGGCCGGACTGGACGAGAAAATTCCTCTGGGCTTCGCCCGCCGGAATTTTGGGGTGTGACCATGAGAACATTCCGCGGAAGCAAACCCGCGCTTCTTGCGGCTTCTATAAAATTTCCAGGAAAACCCCTTCCGCCGCCTTTCGGCGACTGGGGGAGCTGCCCTTAAAAGCTCAGAATACCCGAAAGTAAAACTTTCTCGCTCATTTTTCTCCCCCGTGGGGGATACAAAAGGGGCAACGTCCCCTTGAAAAACTTTATATTATTTTGAAAATAGAACTCCCCCTCCCGCGCCAGCGCGGCCCCCTCTTTCAAAAAGCATAGGTGCGGGAGGGGGGTGAGCGAGCGCCGGTGGCGCTCTGCCGCGAACCGGTCTCCGTTGCCACGACCGTCGGTCCTGGACGCGCCCCACTGGGGCGCAGGACCCGAGCCGGCAGGCGAGACGGGGGTGGGAACCTCTCGGGAAGAAACCCCTTCCGTCACGCCACCGGCGTGACACCTCCCCCAAAGGGGGAGGCAAGTCTCGCTTCCAAGAAACACAAAATAAAACGGTGAACCAGAGCTAAGCACACCCTTGGGGGGTGCGAGGGGGGTCTTGGTGCCCACTGGGCACCTGCGCCCCCATAGGGGGAGGCAAGTCTCGCTTCCAAAAAGCACAAAATAAAACAGCGAACCAGGACTAAGTATGCCCTTGGGGGTGCAAGGGGGCGGAGCCCCCTGAAAAAACTCTATTTTTAGAAAAATAAGATCCCCCTCCCGCGCCAGCGCAGCCCCTTCCTTCTGAAAAGTGTGTGCGTGGGAGGGGGTTAGGGGGTGGGAGGCTATAGAAAGCACACGTAACTCCCTCCGCCGCCCCTGGCGGTACCTCCCTCATGGAGGGAGGCAAGCTCCGCTTCCAATGAGCTCAAAGTAAGACAGCAGGCCCGGGTTAAGCATGCCCTTGGGGGGGAAGGGGGTGGGAACCTGAAAAAATCTTCCCAAATAAAACAGGCCGCCGCGTGCAACAAAAATTCAACAGCCCAAAAATTTCCTCCTCACCTACGAACCATCCCCCACAACACCACCTCTCGGCACCAAAAAATCCCTCCCCACGCTCCCCCGAGCCAACCACGGGCCGACCTCGGGCTTTTTCGGGCCAAACCCGGGCCAATTTGGGTCGGAATTGGGCTATTTGGGGTCGATTTTGGGTCGATTCTGGGCTTTCCCGGACCAAAATCGCGCCGATTTGGGGCCCACTCCCCCCTCTCGGCAGCCCCTTCCACCCCGGGTGATGTACAAAAACTTCACCTCTCATCCTCCGCACACAATCGCGCCCCGTCTACCTTAATTTCCCGAAGTCGCACAAATTATAGAGTATTTATCACATTTACTTCTAAAAATGCCCCTCTCAGTTTATAGATAACTTCCACTCGCGGGGATCTGTGCCCCGGGAGAATCTAAAATTTAAGAGGGTTGAAATTATGAACAAAAGCAAGTTTCTGAAGAAATCACTTGCGATGCTCCTGGCTCTCATGCTGGTCGTCGCGATGATTCCGCTCAGTGCTTCCGCTGCCGAAGGCCCTGCCGTTACGGGAGTAATCGTAAACGGCGTGGCGGCAAAGGAGAGCGGCGACGCTAGCTTCACTGCTACGATCACCGAGCCCGCTGTGGGCGAGAAAGTGGTCGCAAAAGTGCAGGTAGAGAACGACGCCGGCACTGTGGCCCACTACACCGACGCCACCCTGCTCAACAGCAACAATGCCAGCGTAGAAGGGGAGCTGTGGCGGTTCGAGCTGACCGACAAGGAGATGGAAAACAAATCCTTCACCTTCGACGTCCTGGTGGGCAACGTGAAAAAGCAGACCTACACCGTTACTTACACCACCGAGGCTGCTGATGGCGACGCCACTGTGAAGTCCGTCTACCTGGACGGCGAGTACGATGATTGGAACAACATCGACACCAACAACGAGATCCACTACACTGTGGTGGCCCCCTACGGCCTGGACCTTGCTACGGGCACCCATTACGTAGAGGTGACCCCCAACAGCGCCAAGGCTACTGTTGTGGATAGCGATGAAGAGTTCGAGACCAACAAGGACGGCGCCTACCTGGTTCCCGTTGACGATTACGACGTCCGCGTGCCCTTCACCGTGGTGGCCGAGAACGGCAAGCCTGCCAACTACACCGTCACCGTGGTGAAGCCCATCCCCTTCGCTTCCTTCTCCATGGAAGGTGAGCGCCACGAGTCCCAGATCAGCCGCGTGACCGAGGAGCCCGACTTCCAGGTAACTACCTCGACCGGCGAAGAGGCCACCGTGGAGCTGTACCCCTCCTACAAGTACGACGGCAAGTTCACCCCCACCTTCGAGACCAACTACGGCGTGAAGGTCGTGACCAAGACCGGCGTTGAGCTGCAGAGCGGCGAGACTTACGAATGGAAAGACCTGGCCACTCCTGCTCCCGATCGCACCAAGGACTACACCATTCTTGTTGATGTGAAGTACAGCGACGACAAGACCGAGGAATGGGCTCTGGCCTTCGACGTGCGCACCGATGGCAACACCGAGAAAGACACCATCCCCGCCATCAAGGGCGTGACCGTGAACAACTACGTGGCCGAGATCGAGGGCACCACCATCACCCTCACCCTGCCCAAGAGCGTCCGCGAGAACGCCACTGACCTGAAGGTCAAGGTTTCCAATGCCACCGAAGTGAACGTGGTGGACAGCGATGAGGTTATCACTGCTACCGGCGATGCCACCGACGGCTTCGTTACTTTCAACAATATCGAGAAGGGCTTCTTCGAGACCGACAAGTACACCCTGCGTGTGACCGCCGCCATCGAGGAGTTCGACGCTGACGCCAAGGCTGTGCAGGACTACACCTTGAACATCGTCACTGCCCAGGTGGAGCAGCCCAAGCTCAACACCATGACCCTGCAGAACGCGGACGGCACCGTGACCCTGAAGGCCGACATCGACCAGTCCAAGGGCATTGTGTCCTTCAGCGACGACGACAGCGCCATCCCCTACAGCATCAAGAGCGTGAAGGACCTGCACAATAAGGGCTGGAAGCTGTTCTGGTCTGTAAGCCAGGGCGCTACCTTCACCTACAACAACAGCAAGTCCGATCCCGGGAAAATTATGCCCCTGTCCGGCGAGACTGTAGAGAAAAATGCTTCCTACCTGCCCGACGACGCCAACCGTTTCGTGGGCGCCTGCGAGGCTGCCGACTACGTGATCGTCGCTGTGGAAGGCGAGTCCGCCAAGGCTTACAAGGTCGTGTTCACCAGCGCCGAGGCCAGCCATGAGAGCAAGCTCTCCGACATGAAGCTGACCTGGAATGGCGTGACTAAGATGGAGCAGCTCAACACTGAGAACTATGTCAAAGCCAACGTGAACAACATGACCGGCGAGATCACCGCTTCCATTTTCAACAAAGATTGGTGGAAGTTCAATAACATCGACCTTTCTGACGGGACGCTTGGCGGCAACAGTGAGTACACCTATAATGTTTCTAACAACTACGGTGGCGCTACCGTGATCACTACTCTGCCCGAGGACGCGGAACTGTACTTTGTTGCTGTTGGTGGTGCGAATAACGCCCTCCGGAATGATGGTGCGCTCTATCGTGTAGACGCCATGAACGAAACCAATGACGAGATTAAATACATCCTTCCTGGTGTAGGTTGGAACAAAAGCTACTCCTACGGCGATAGATACAATCACAACGATGGCGACATTGTTGCCCTGAAGCTCATCGTGATCAGCCAGGCCCTGGCGGAGAAAGTACAAGGCGTGGGCAGCGAAGAAGCAAAAGGAAAAATTGATAGCTATAACGATTTGCTGAAGGATAGAACAGCGGATGGCCTCTACACCGAGTACAAGCTGACTCTCACCCAGGCTGCCCCCCGCACCGGCACCGACATTGACACCCTGACTGTGTACGACAACTACACCGGCGCCAAGGTCACTGCCGCTCCTGTGGGCAACACCATCACCCTGAACATCCCCTACTACTTCGTAGACGAGAACCGCAAGTCCTACAAGAACCTGTTCCTGGACTACACCCCCGAGCAGGGCGGCCAGACTGCTCTTGCCAGCTCTCAGGGCGGCGATGGGACTGCCGAACTGAACAACCTGGTTTGGAAAGAGGACGGCACTCTCGACGAGACCCAGTCCGTCAAGCTGGTCTGGGATAACTCTGATAATCACAAAGCCTTTATGGCTTACGAGCCTGGCAAGACCGGTAATAATTATGGCTGGATCGGCCATAAGGACGCCGAAGGCAAGGATCAGTATCCCATCCAGGTAGAGGCTGAGGACGGCAACACCAGAAAGACCCCCTACAGCGTGGTCATCAACATTCTGGACGCCAACGGCGAAGCTGAGCTGAACAGCGTGACCATCGCCGGCTCCACCGCCACTCCCAACGGCAAGAACGTGACTGTGAACGTGCCCTTCGACACCGAGGTCACCAGCCTTGCCCCCGAGTTCAATGTCTCCGAGAACGCCTACGTCATCGAGGGCGGCTCTGACGGTATCGGCAACGATACGGCCAGCCTGGAGAAGATGGTTGATGAGGGCGAGACCTTCAACTTCCTCACCTCCCGCACCTTCACCGTGGTCTCCGAGGACGGCCAGAATTGGAACACCTACACCATCACTGTGGTGCCCTCCGAGTCCTTCCCCGACGTGACCACCGACAAGTGGTACTACGACGAGGTCATGACCGCTGCGAACAAGGGCTGGGTCACTGGCGACAACGGTTACTTCAAGCCCGATGACACGATGAAGCGCGGCGACTTCGCTCTGATCGTAGCCCGCATCCTGAATTACGATCCCGACCTGTACACCACCGCTTTCCCGGATGTGGATGCCGATATGTACTACAGCAAGGCTGTGGCCTTCTGCAAGTACGAGGGTATTATCGACGGTGACGACAACGGCAACTTCAACGCCGAGGATCCCATCACCCGTGAGGAGATGGCGAAGATCATGTGCCAGGCTCTGAAGCTGAAGGTGACCGTCCCCGAGAAGACCTACGCCGACGACGCTGAGATCGCCGAGTGGGCCAAGGGCTACGTGTATGCTTGCCAGGAGGCCGGCATTATGGAGGGCTCTGGCGACAACTTCAATCCCCGCGACAACGCCACCCGTGCTGAGGGCGCCGCTGTCCTGGTAAGAGCTTTCGCGTAAGGTTTCAACTCTTACTTAAATTTCATACCCCATAAGCGAGAGGGACGGAGTGAAAGCTCCGTCCTTCTTGCTTTGTCCCACAATGAAGGAGGAGGGAGAGAGCATCTGCTCTCTCCCTCTTCTTTGCGCTCAGTCAAGAATGTCACTCCGCCTTTGCCAGGGCACGGAAGCCCTCCCTCATGGCCGGGTACAGGGACGCGTACACCCGGTAGAACTTCTCGTACTGGGGCACGTTCCCCGGGATGGGCTCCTGGGGCGGGTTGGTCTGGATCATGGCGTCGCAGGCCTCCTGCACCGAGGGGTACAGCCCCGCGCCCACGCCGGCCAGAATCGCCACGCCCAGGGCAGGCCCTTCTTTCGACTTCACTGTTTTCACCGGGCAGGCGAACACGTCTGCCAGCATCTGCCGCCACAGGGGGGAGCTTCCGCCGCCCCCGCAAGCCAGCATCTCGGCGGGCTGGATGCCCATGCCCCGCAGCACCTCCAGGCAGTCCCGCAGGGAGTAGGTGACCCCCTCCATCACGGCCCGGAGCATGTCGTACTTGCTGTGCATGGCGGACAGCCCGAAGAACACCCCACGGCAGTCCGGGTCCAGGTGGGGGGTGCGCTCCCCCATGAGGTAGGGCAGGTACAGCAGCTTGTTGCACCCGATGGGAACCCGCTCCGCCTGCTGGTCCATGAGCACATAGGGGTCCTTGCCCATGCCCGCGGCAGCGTCCTTCTCCGCCTGGCAGAAGTTGTCCCGGAACCACTTCAGGGACAGCCCCGCCCCCTGGGTGACGCCCATCACGTGCCAGGCGCCGGGCACGGCGCAGCAGAAGGTGTGCACCCGGCCCTTGGGGTCGATGGAGATTTCATCGGTGTGGGCGAACACCACCCCGGAGGTGCCGATGGTGGTAAAGGCCCGGCCGTCCCGGACCACCCCGGTGCCCACGGCAGCTGCGGCGTTGTCCCCAGCGCCGCCCACCACCAGGGTGCCCGCCGCCAGCCCGGTGCGGGCTGCCGCCTCCTGGGAGACCACCCCGGTGACCTCTGGGCTTTCGTAGACCTTGGGCAGCAGGGCCGGGTCGATGTCCAGCTTCTCCAGAACCTCCTGGCTCCAGCACCGGTGGGGCACGTCCAGCAGCTGCATGCCAGAGGCGTCCGAGACCTCGGTGGCAAAGTCCCCGGTGAGCATGTACCGCACGTAGTCCTTGGGCAGCAAAATGTGGGCGCACTTCTGGTAGATCTCCGGCTGGTGGTTGCGCACCCACAGAATTTTCGAGGCGGTAAAGCCCGTCAGCGCCGGGTTGGCGGTGATTTGGATGAGCCGCTCCTTCCCCACCTTTTCGGTGATCTCCTCACACTCGGCGGCAGTGCGCTGGTCGCACCAGATGATGGACCGGCGCAGTACCGCGCCGTCCTTGTCCAGCATCACCAGGCCGTGCATCTGCCCGGAGATACCCAGGGCCTTGATGTCCCGGCTATCCACCCCGCTTTTCTCGATGACGGTCCGGATGGTCCCGGCGGCGGCGTTCCACCAGTCCAGGGGCTCCTGCTCCGCCCAGCCGTTTTTCTCCTGGTGCATGGGGTACTCGATGGTGGCGCTGGCCACCACCGTGCCCGCCCGGTCGAAGAGCACCGTCTTGGTGCCGCTGGTGCCCAGGTCAATGCCAATCAGGTATTCCATTCCAACACAAGCTCCTTTCAAAGCGAGGGCCGTCCCCTCCGCTGTTTTCCTCTATTTTCCCCGATTTTCCCCCCGCTGTCAAGGTCCGTGGCCGGACTGGACAAGAAAATTCCTCTGGGCTTCGCCCGCCGGAATTTTGGGGTGTGACCGAGCAAGTTGAGCAAAGCGAAACTTGACTCGTAGGGACAGGAAAATTCTCTCCCCACGAGTAAGTTGCACGAAGTGCAACTTACTCGGCAAGAACCGCTTGGGAGTTTGCAAAACTCCCATTTCGCTAACGCGAAACCGCGCTTCTTGAGGCCGCCCATCATCTTTCACGGCGAGACATGTCGCGAAAGGCAACTGGGGGCCCTCTTCGCCGAGTATAAAGAAAAAGCAAGAAGGACAGAGCGCAAGCTCTGCCCTCCCTGCTTATGGGGTATGAAATTTAAGTAAGAGTTGAAACCTTACGCGTTAGCGAATGCTCTTACCAGCACGGCAGCGGCCTCGGCACGGGTGGCATTGGAACGGGCGTCGAAGGTATTGGCGCTCTCGTCACCCATCATGATCTCGGCGGCCTGGCAGCCGTACACATAGCCCTTGGCCCACTCGGCGATCTCAGCGTCGTCGGCATAGAGGCTGTCGGGGTCGGTCACCTGCTCAACGCCGGCGGCGTTGCAGATGATCTTGGCCATCTCCTCACGAGTGATCGCACGCTCGGGGTAGAAGTTGCTGCCGTCACCGCCGATGATGCCCTCCTCTGCACAGAAGGCGATGGCAGCGCTGTAGTACAGGTCGGAATCCACATCCGGGAAGGCACTGTCGCGGTACTGGGTCTCGTCGTAACCCATGATGCGGGCGATGATCAGGGCGAAGTCGCCGCGCTTCATAGAGTCCTCGGGCTTAAAGTAGCCGTTGGAACCATTGATCCAGCCCAGACCGGCAGCCTCCATGACCTCCTCGTAGTACCACTTGTCCTCGGCCACATCGTAGAACTTGTCGGACACGGTGACAGTGATGGTGTAAGTGTTGGTGGCCTTGCTGTCGTCCTCCGCGTGAACGGTAAACTTGCGGGCGGAGTAGAAGTTGTAGGTGTCGCCTTCCTTCACGATCTGGTTTTTGTCATCGGTGACGTAGGCGTTGGTGGAAACGTCGAACTCGGGGGCCAGCTTGGTGACCTCGGTGCCCAGGGGTACCGTGATGTTCACGTTCTTCTTCGCGTCGGGAGTGGCAGTGACGCCAGCCAGGGTGACGCTGTTCAGCACAGCGCCGGTGTTGGGCTCGGCCACCTTTACCACCAGATCGTAGTCGTTGACGCGATCAACGGTAGGATCTTCGGCAGTCACAGCGATCTCATCGAAGGTAACGTTATTAACAGCCAGCTTGTAAGAACCATCGGCCTGCTTCGCCAAGGTAACGCGAGTGCTGTCGCCCACGACCACATCGCCGTCCTGATTGAGGGCCAAATCCTTCAGCACGGTTGAACCGTTAACCTTCAGAGTCTCGCCTCCCTGCACGCCGAAGTCGAGGAACAGGTTATCCTCGGAAGGACGATCGGAATCGGTGAAGTAGTAGGGCACCGTGAGGGTGATCACACCGTTGCCGATAGTAGCGGTGGCAGAGGTATTGCCAGTGTAGTGATCGTACACGGCGAAGGAAGTGATCTCCGTAGTCTGCCGGGGCTTCGCCTGGGTCAGAGTCAGTTGATAGATGCTGTACAGACCATGGGCTGTAGTATCCGCATCAAGAGAAGAAACCGTGTAAGTCTTTTCGGTCAAAGCCTCGCTGAGAACATAGATATCGAGAGGCTTTTTACCATCGGCAGTATTGCTGTAAGAATCAGCGTAGTCGTAGTTTGTGCCATTGGACTGAACCAGCAGCTTAGTAATGGTAGCGGTATCCTCATTCAGCTCATCAATAGGAGTCAGGGCACCGTTTACGTTACGGTAGAAGAGTTCGGCGCCTTCGGGCAGGGTAGTCACAAACACAGGGCCGGCATTAGTGGCATTATAATCACTCCAAGCGCCATAAGGAATCTCGGCAGTGATTTTGCCCTTGCCGCCGTTGACAGGAGCGGTCACAGTGGCAGTGAGCTTTTCCGCATCAGTCAAGGAATCCCAAACGGTTTCGTCAGCCTCAGCCAGCTCCACAGTGCCCAGGGTGCTATTGGTGTTGGGCAGGGCGTTCTTGAAGATGACGGTGTACTCCTCGGTAGCGTCGCCGATGGCTACGGTGATAGGCTGAGAAGCAGCCTGGCCGATTTGACCATTAAACTTGCCATTGGTATGGTTGCCGTTAGGCAGATATTCATTGTAAGCAACCTCGCTAACGCTAGCACCGCTCTTCTTGATGGGCGTGCCGTTGTTGTAGGTCACAGTAGCGCCGTTAGTGGCAGTCCAGAACAACTTGTAGCCGCCGCCGGAGAAGTAAGCCAAATCGCCTGCACCGAAGGGCACCTCGAAGGTGATGGTGTTCTTATCGTGGTCGATGTCAGCCTCGATGCGGCCAGTGCCATCGGCCTTCTGCAGGGTCATGGTGTTCATCTGGGGGGCCTGCTCCGCCACAGTGACGATGTTCAGGGTGTAGTTCTTAACCTCGGGAGTGGTGGCGTCGAACTCGGGGCCAGCAGCGGTAACGCGCAGCTGGTAAGAGTTGCGGGTCAGGTCAACACCAGTGATGGTGGAACCGCCAGCAGAAACGTTATCCTTCTTATAGTTGACGATCTCCACCTTGCTGGTGGTGTCCAGGGTCAGGGTGCCGTTGACAACGCGCTGGGAAGCGGGCAGGGACAGGGTAATAGTGCTGCCCTCGATGGTGGCCACGTAGTTGTCCTTGCGCAGTTCCTTAATAGCGGCTACGGGGTCGGGGGTAATACCATCAAAGTCCAAATCCCAAGATTCGGTGGTACCTTCGCTGTAAGTAACGGTCAGCGGGATGATAAAACGCTGAAGAGGTTGACCTGCACTGACACTAGAGAGATCCACGAAATCATTTGCATCGTAAGTCTCGCCAGATTTGATCTCTACAGTATTGTTGGTGTTTCTGTCTTTTGCGGTAATCACAACATTGTAGTTAACTTCAAAAACGGGAGTGAATTCAAAGGAGTGATTCGCATCAACAGTTGCGCCAAAAGGTAGGTACACCTCAATGGTATGGTCGGATGTATCATCAGCGTTTACAAAGTCGATATCCTCTGTTACACGGCTGATCTGAGAGGTATGCCGCTGGCCCTCCACAGCGAAGGTGGCGAAGGGCTTGGGCTGTACCAGGGTCACGGTGTAAGAGGCCTCCTGGGTGGTATTCTCAGCCACAACGGTGAAAGAAGTCTTGTCGTTCAGGCCAATAGTGTTATCGAACACCCATACGCCGCCGGTCTTGGTAGCCGCAGGAGTAGCAACAGTGGAGTTGTCACCGGTGGTGGTCACCTTCACAGTGCCAGCGGTCTGGCCGTAGGGCAGCACGACGGTGAAGTCGTTGCCCTCGCGGATCACGTCGTAGCAGCCATCCACAGAGACGGTCTCAACGCCGGTGTCGGCCTCGGGCTCGGTGAAGGACAGAGCCAGGGTGCACTCCTGATCGGGCTCTTTGTCCTGCGCGTTGGTGAACACAGCGAAGTTGTACTCACCCTCGGCAACAGGGGCCTTAATGGTGTAGGCAAAGGTGCCAGTGCCAGTGGGGGTAGTGGCCTCGTTGTAAATGCCATTGGCATCCATGAAGCGCACGTCGCCGCCCTCGTCGCCCACGGAGACGGAAATCGTCACCGTGTCGCTGGGACCGGGCTCCACAATGGAGTAGCTGTAGGCCCCGTTGCTCCCTTCGGCCTCCTCGGGGGTGCCGGTGCCGCCGTTTTCATTTACGGCGACCCAGACCTTGTAGGCCTCGGCAGCGGAAGCACTGAGCGGAATCATTGCGAGGACCAGCATGAGAGCCAGGAGCATCGCAAGTGATTTCTTCAGAAACTTGCTTTTGTTCATAATTTCAACCCTCTTAAATTTTAGATTCTCCCGGGGCGCAAATCCCCGCGAGTGGAAGTTATCTATAAACT